>SCRC01000046.1 GCA_004297945.1 Candidimonas sp.
TCGCCAAAGCTGGGTTTGCCTGCATAGGCGGGCTTGTCGCCAAAGCCAGGCTTGCTTGCATACGCGGGCTTGTCACCGAAGCGAGGCTTGCCCGCGTAAGCAGGTTTGTCGCCGTATGCGCGATCGCTGCCAGGCTTGTGGCCATAGCTGGGTTTGCCGCCGAAACCACTGCGGGCGCCAAAATTCTTGCCACTGCCCTTGCGGTCCGTGTAGGTGGGGCGTGCCGTTTTCTTAGGCTCCAGGCCTTCGATTGTCTGGATAGCAATAGGCTGGCCGATGAAATGTTCTATACGGCGTATTTTGTGGCGTTCGGCCAGAGTGGCCAGTGTGATGGCCAAACCGCTATGGCCGGCGCGACCTGTACGACCGATGCGGTGTACGTAGTCTTCGGCTTGCATGGGCAAGTCGTAGTTGAAGGCGTGGCTGATTCCCTGCACGTCGATGCCGCGTGCAGCGACGTCGGTCGCTACGAGAATGCGCAGACGGCCGTTTTGCAGCAAGCCCAGGGTGCGAGTACGCTGGCGCTGATTCATATCGCCATGCAGAGCCGCTGCGGAGAAGCCTTGTTCGGATAGCCGGTCGGCCAGCGTATCGGCACCGCGTTTGGTGGCGGTAAAGACAATGGCTTGTTGCAGGGTGGCATCGCGCAGCAGATGGTCGAGCAGACGCAGCTTATGGCTGTTGTCGTCGGCGTACAACAGGCTTTGGGTGATGTTTGTATGTTGCTGTTTCTGGCTGCTCAATTCGATACGCAGGGGGGCGCGCATCATTTTTCCGGCCAGATGGGCGATTGTGCCGTCCAGGGTTGCCGAAAACAGCAGAGTCTGGCGGCTGGCTGGCGTGCTGGCGACGATGGTTTCGATGTCTTCGATGAAGCCCATATCGAGCATGCGGTCGGCTTCGTCCAGCACCAGGGTGTGGACCGTCGACAAATTGACCCGTTTGGATTGCAAATGGTCGATCAGTCGACCCGGGGTGGCTACCAATACGTCAACACGGCGCGACAAGGCCTTGAGTTGAGCCGCATAGGGCATGCCGCCGACGACAGTCGCGGTACGCAGGTCTTTAAGATGCGCGCCGTATGAGCGTGTCGCATCGGTGACTTGCATGGCCAGTTCGCGGGTGGGGGTCAGTACCAGGATTTGTACGCCCGTGCCCTTGTTGGCAGGCATTTGAGATATGCGGTTAAGCGCGGGCAACATGAAGGCAGCGGTTTTACCGCTGCCTGTTTGCGAGGACACCATCAGGTCGTGTCCGGCCAATGCCTTGGGAATGGCGGCTGCCTGGACGGGAGTGGGCTCGGTGAAGCCGGCTTTCAGTACGGCGGACAATAGGTCGGGTGCGAGACCCAGGGTTTCGAAAGACATGCAGAATCCTTTGCCGAATAAACGGCGCGTAGACGTAGCGTCTCGGCTCATGTGTGGCCGGGCGCAGGTTGATTGGCATCGTGCCGACCAAATCAACCTAAAGTGCTGCGCGTACCGTGGTAACAGGCGGCGAAAGGTTCGGAGGTCAGGGAGCGATGGCGTTCGACATGGGTGCTGATAAGTCAGTCAACTGCTGAGACACAGCTGGAATGCTGTAAAAAAATGTCGACGCATTAATGGTGCAGTGCAAAAATTATAGCCGGATTTATAAATTAGGGAAACCCCGGTGTTGTAAATAAGGGAATGTACGGTTTGTAGCGCCACCCGTAGCGCCACCCGTAGCGCCACCCCTTGTGGGTGGCATCGGCGATCTATAAATGCCGCCTTGCTTCTCAACGATTTGGCAGCCACAAGGGCTGTCGCTACATGCCCGTTACGCGCCGATCCAATCGATGGGCGCCTGGCCTTGTTGTATCAGCCAGTCGTTAGCCTGCTTGAAATGATGACAGCCTATAAAAGGCTTCGGGGGGCGCAGGGCGGACAGGGGCGAGGGATGGTTGGCGGTGAGGATGAGCTGCTGCGGGTTGCTGGGGAGAAGTTGCCGCTTGGCTTGGGCGTGCGAGCCCCACAGCATGAACACCTTGGGCTGGGGGCTTTGTGCGACGCGCTTGATGAGTGCGTCAGTGACAACTTCCCAGCCTTGTTTTGCGTGCGAGGCAGGTTGCTGCGCTTCGACGGTCAACACTGTGTTCAGCAACAGCACGCCTTGCCTGGCCCAACGGGATAGCTCGTTGCCTGGCGCACGTGCGCCAGCAGGATATTCCAGCGCCAGCTCTTTGAAGATATTTCTCAGGCTCGGTGGGCAGGGGCAGGAGTCGGGCACCGAGAATGCCAGCCCTTGCGCCTGGTTGGGTCCGTGGTATGGGTCTTGTCCGAGGATGACGACGCGGATCGTATCCGGTTGTACAAAATGCAGTGCGCGAAATGGTTGCTGGGGATAGATTTCGGCCCCGGCTTCAAGCCGCGCGGCAAGAAATCTCGATAGCTGCCGCAGAGCCGTCTTGGGCTCGGGCACACGCAGGACTTCTTTCCACACTTCGTCGAGGCTTTGGAGGTGGCTTAGCAGCGTGCTGTTCAACGCGTTTTGAGTGGAGTCGAATTGAGGCATGGTTGCGCAATCCAGGGTTCAGGCGGCGAGTGTCGTGATCAGGGCGTCGTGGTAGGCCGCGACTTGCCGCGTCAGCAGCGCGCTTTGTTTTTGCCATGCGGCGATCTGCTCGGGCGTGCGTGCCGGGGCGGGCGCCCATATCGCCTCGGGAAAGCGGCTATCGGCCTGCCAGCGCGCAATGACGTGCCAATGCAGGTGGGGCGTCATATTGCCGAATTGCGCCAGATTGATTTTGTCGGGTTTCAGATGGCATCGCTGGGCCCGTTCCACCTGCCATACCGCCGTCATTAAATCCGTGCGCTGCTTAGGCGACAGATCGGTCATTTCCTTTACATGGTCATTCCAGATGACTCGCGTCAAGCCCGGGTAGTCGGCGTCGGTCACCGATATGACCCGTAGTTGATTGTTCTGCCAAAGTACATCGTCGCTGGTGTGGCGGCACAATGGGCAATCGCTTATTTTTGTCATGATGGTTGTGCAGATTGTGTTAATTTTTGCGGGTATCAAGCGCTTTTTCCAGCGCCTTGACCGTGTGTTCGAGAACCGCCACGCGGGCGTGCCGTTTATCGTTCGATGATAGCGCATGCCAAGGGGCCCAAGTGGTATCGGTGCGGGCCAGCATCTCGTCAGCGGCTTGCAGATAGGCCGTCCATTTTTTTCGATTGCGCCAGTCTTCGGGCGTGATTTTGAAACTTTTGAAGGGCGATGCTTCCCGTTCGTGAAAGCGCTTCAATTGTTCCGCGCGTGTTATGGCCAGCCAAAACTTCACCAGCACCGCACCGTTGTTGGTCAGCTGAGCCTCGAATTGATTGATTTCTGCGTAGGCGCGCCGCCAGTCCTGTGGCGCCGCGTATTTCTCCACGCGTTCGACGAGCACCCGTCCGTACCAGGATCGATCAAAAACCGCGATTTTTCCAGGGGCGGGCACGGAGCGCCAGAAACGCCACAAGTACGGGTGGGCTATTTCAATATCACTTGGTGCGGCAATCGGGTGGATGCGGTATTGACGAGCGTCGAAGGCGTGAGCGACGCGCCGGATGGCGCCGCCTTTGCCTGCGGCATCCTGGCCTTCGAAGACCAGGATCAAAGAGCGGTCCTTGAACTTGTCGCGGCGCGTCAGCTCGGCCAGGCGGGCCTGCCAGTACCCCAACTGCGCTTCGTACTCCTTGCTGTCGAGCCGCGCCGTATAGTCAAGTTTCTCGATTCGAGGAGGAATTTTTGCTCCCGCTGTGGCGTGACTGCGAGCCGCTTTTGAATTCTCATTATCCCGCGCAGAATTTGAACCGACGGAAGAAGGTTTTTGCCGCAATGCGGTCAGAATGGCCTGACCCGTTGCAACTGCCCGCATGTCCGGGTCCGCGCTGGGGATGATTTGCCATGGGGCAAAATCGGCCTGAGTCAGGTTGATCGAAAGTTCTGCCGCACTGCGCAGGCGTGCAAATTTCTTTCGTACTTTAATCTCACCGGGATGGACTTGCCAGGCGGTTTCACGATGGGCCAGGAGTTCGTCGGTTCGTTTTTTCTGGGCCTTGCGCGAGAGGTGGTGCCAGAGCTTAACGATTTGTATGCCATTGTTGGCTAGCATGGATTCAAATTCGCGTATGCCTTGCGCAAGGTTCTGAATGGCGTCCGGATTGGGCTTTTTTTTGGCGGCTTCTCTGAGCAAGGGCTGGTACCACGAGCCGAACACGATGCCAGTGCGGCCCAGAGCCGGCAACGGCTGCCAGTAGCGCCACAAGGGTGGATAGCGTTTTTCCTCGGGCGTCGCCTCGTCAAAGGCCATCGTACGGATAAATCGTGCGTCCATCCATTCGTTGATCAGACTGACCGAGGCGCCCGTGCCTGCGCCATCTATTCCGGCAATCACGATCAACAACGCACGCTGCGCCTTTTGCAGCCGCGCGTATTGCGCTTTGAGGAGCTCCGTGCGAAGTTTCGCCTCGAGTGGTTCTGCTTGTTCCTTGCTGAGCTTCGGGTCGGACTCTGCGACAGTAAACATGGACGGATTCCAGGACTTTAGTGGCGAACGGCAATGAACGTTTTGTGGATGTTGTTTAGACTTTTTCAATCTGGTGGCACCCGCAAAGGGTGCGGCTACATGATCAACGGTTTTGGCACCCACAAGAGGTGCGGCTACATGATCAACGGTTTTGGCACCCACAAGGGGTGCCGCTACATAGCGTACCGGGCGGTTTTTGTAGTGGCACCCCTTGTGGGTGCCATTGCGACGAAGCCGACCATGCGCCCATGGTTCCTATTCTGCCTCGAACAAGTCGCGCAAAGCGATGCCTGGTTCCTTGGCGCGCATGAATGCCTCGCCTATCAGGAATGCATCTACCTTGTGTTGGCGCATGAGGGCCACATCCTCGATTTTAAGAATGCCGCTTTCGGTTATGACCCGCTTGTGAGGTGGGACGGCAGGCAGGAGGTCCAGGGTGTTTTGCAGCGAGGTTTCAAAGCTGCGCAAATTGCGGTTGTTGATGCCCAGTAGCGGCGTATGCAGGTCTAGCGCGACATCCAGCTCGGTTCGGTCGTGAATCTCGACCAGCACGTCCATGCCCAGTTCGGTGGCCACGTCTTCAAACTCGCGCAACTGCTGCGGACTTAGCGCGGCCACGATCAGCAGAACGCAATCGGCCCCCAGCGCGCGAGCGTGGACAATCTGGTAAGGGTCGATGATGAAATCCTTGCGCAACACCGGCAAGCTACAGGCGGCACGAGCCTGGCGCAGGTGGTCGTAGGAACCTTGGAAGAACTGTATGTCGGTTAGAACCGAAAGGCAGGTTGCTCCGTACGCGGCATAGGACGCCGCAATTTCGCTTGGAACGAAGTGTTTGCGTATGACGCCTCTGGAAGGCGAGGCCTTCTTGATTTCGGCAATGATCCCGGGCTTGCCCTGGGCGATTCTCTCTTCGAGGGCACTGCCAAAGCCGCGTACGTCCTTGCGACTTTTGGCTTCGCGCAAAAGGTCGGCTTCGCTGCGCATCTGGCGCGCAGTAGATACCTCTATTTTTTTGGTTTCGAGGATTTTGGCAAGGATATCGTTCACGCGCTGAGTTTCCGTGTATAGGTGCAAAACTCGTCCAGTTTAGCGCGGGCCGACCCGTTGGCAATAGTTTCGAAGGCCAGCGTCAGGCCGCCCTGGACAGAGTCAGCCTGGTTGCCAGCGTAGATCGCCAGGCCAGCATTAAGGGCGACGATATCACGGGCCGCGCCTGAAGTGTTTTCCAGCGCCTCCAGGACCAGCTTGGCGGATTCCTCGCGATTATTCACCTTGATGGAGCGGTTCGACACCATGGACATGCCGAAATCTTCCGGGTGGATTTCGTATTCGAGCACCTTGTCGTCTTTTAGCTCCCCGACCAGCGTGGCCGCGCCCAGCGAGGCCTCGTCCATGCCGTCCTTGCCGTGCACAATCAGCACGTGCTTGGAACCCAGGCGTTGCAGTACACGAACTTGTATGCCGACCAGGTCGGGGTGAAATACCCCCATTAGCTGATTTGCGGCGTTCGCCGGGTTCGTGAGTGGGCCGAGTATATTGAATATCGTCCGGACTCCCAGCTCCTTGCGCACGGCCGCCACATTTTTCATGGCGCCGTGATGGGCCGGGGCGAACATAAAGCCGATGCCGATTTGTGCAATGCATTGGGCGACTTGTTCCGGGTTTAATGCGATCTGGGCGCCCAGCGATTCCAGGACATCGGCGCTGCCCGACGATGATGAGGCGCTGCGGTTGCCGTGCTTGGCGATTTTGACGCCTGCCGCAGCGGCCACGAACATGGCCGCTGTCGAAATATTGAAGGTATGCGAACCGTCGCCGCCGGTGCCGCACATATCCAGCAGGTTTTCAGGATATGGCGTAGCCACAGGCAGCGCAAATTCGCGCATGACTTGTGCTGCGGCGGTGATTTCGCCCACCGTTTCTTTTTTGACGCGCAAGCCCATCAGCAAGGCACTGGCGATTTGGGGGGACATTTCGCCGCGCATCAGCATGCGCGTGAGATGCAGCATTTCGTCGTGAAAAATTTCACGGTGTTCAATACAGCGCGCCAGCGCTTCGGCAGTAGTGATGGTCATGGTTGTATCCCTGGTTATAGCGTTAGAAAGTTGCGCAGCAACGCGTGGCCGTGCTCGCTAAGAATGGATTCAGGATGAAACTGTACTCCGTAAATCTGCAGCGTCTTGTGGCGCACGCCCATGATTTCATGATCTTCGGTTTGCGCCGTTACCTCCAGGCAGTCGGGCAGACTGGCGCGTTCGATGGCCAAAGAGTGATAGCGGGTTACGGTATAAGGCGAGGGCAGGTCTTTGAAAACATCGGTGCCGGTATGGGTAACGGGCGACGTTTTGCCGTGCATGATGTGCTGGGCACGCACAATTTTGCCGCCGTAGGCTGCGCCTATCGCCTGGTGGCCCAGGCAGACCCCGAGTATCGGCACCTTGCCGGCAAAATATTGGATCAACTCAACCGAAATGCCGGCTTCGGCGGGAGAGCAAGGGCCGGGCGAGACACAAATGCGATCGGGGTTGAGTGCTGCGATTTCCGCAACTGTAGCCTGATCGTTGCGTATTACCTTGACCTCTTCGCCCAGTTCGCCGAAATATTGCACCAGGTTGTATGTAAACGAATCGTAATTGTCGAGCATCAATAGCATGTAATTCTCCTGACGATGCCAAGGGCATCAAATGGGCTCGTCCAGACCGAATTGAACTTGTTCGGCAGCGCGCAGCACGGCGCGCGCCTTGGCTTCGGTTTCGAGCCATTCTTTTTCAGGATCGGAATCGGCCACAATGCCCGCAGCGGCCTGCACGTACAGCATGCCGTCCTTGATGATGCCGGTGCGTATGGCGATGGCCACATCCATCTCGCCGCCGTAGCTCAGGTAACCCGCCGCTCCGCCATAAATACCGCGCCGGACGGGTTCGAGCTCGTCAATGATTTCCATTGCCCGCACCTTCGGGGCGCCGGTGAGCGTCCCTGCGGGGAAGGTGGCGCGCAGGACGTCCATATTGCTCATGCCCTCGTGCAGCGTTCCGCTTACATTGGAGACCAGGTGCATGACGTGCGAGTAGCGTTCGATGGCCATCGTGTCGGTTACCTTGACCGAGCCGGTCTGGGCGATGCGGCCCACGTCGTTGCGCGCGAGGTCTATCAGCATGACGTGCTCGGCGCGCTCTTTGGGATCGGCCAGCAGCTCTTGGGCGAGCAGGGCGTCTTCTTCGGGCGTGGCGCCGCGTTTGCGGGTGCCTGCAAGAGGGCGAATCGTCACTTCGCACTGTTTGCGATCTTCCTGGTTGACGATTTCCTGGCGTACCAGGATTTCGGGAGACGAGCCCACCACGTGGAAACTGTCGAAATCCCAGTAATACATATAGGGCGAGGGGTTCAGGGAGCGCAGGGACCGGTACAGCGACAGGGGGGAGTCGCGAAATGGTTTGGCAATGACTTGTCCGATCTGGACTTGCATCAGATCGCCGGCGGCAATGTATTCCTTGGCCTTTCGCACGGCCGCGATGTAGTCGTCTTTTTTGAAGTCGCGGCGAATATTGGTTTGCATGCTGGCATAGGCATAAGGGATTACGACCGGCGTACGCAGCTTTTCACGCAGCTCCTTGAGGCGCCGTTTGGCCAGGGCGTAGCTTTCGGGCTGATGGGGATCCGCGTAGACGATCAGGTAGGTGTGCCCCGCCAGATTGTCGACGATGACGAGTTCGTCGATATGCAGCAGCATAATGTCCGGCGTGCCGCCTTCTTGTCCGGCGGGAAAGGGTTTGGTCGCGGGGCCCAGCCGGGGTTCCATATGGCGCACGGTGTCGTAGCCGAAATAGCCCGCCAGCCCGCCCGAAAAACGCGGCATTCCGGGCCGGATGGCTACCTTGAACCTCTTCTGGTAGCGCTCGATAAAATCCAGCGGATCGCCTTCATGGGTTTCCACCACTTCACCCTGGTGCAGCACTTTGGTATGCGTGCCCGATGCGCTGATCACTGTCTTGGCCGGCAGGCCTATGAATGAATAGCGCCCGAAGCGTTCCCCGCCCACCACCGACTCCAGCAGGCAGCTATTGCGTCCGCCCTCGGGCCCGGCGTGTGCCAGCTTCAGATAGATCGCCAGCGGCGTGTCCAGATCGGCGTATGTCTCGGCGATGAGCGGGATTCGGTTGTAGCCCAGCGCGGCCAGTGCCTGGAATTCGATTTCTGTCATAGTGGTCTCGATGTGATGCAGCTTTACATACAGGCCGGGCAGGAATCAAAAAAGCCCGGCCAAATTGGGTTCCGGGCTTAGTTTTCAGGTAATGCTGTCGGCACGAAAAAGACGTAGTCTTGAAGGCCGGGAGAGGATTACCGCTACCCAGAACACAAACGCCACCAGCGCCAATAGGCGCTGGGCGTAGTGTAATGGAAGGTAGTGGCAGTCATGGTGTTGATTGGGTGTGAGCGTGTTTTAGTGCTTGGCCGACCTTGTGAGCCCTTTCTTGGATTGGTGACACTATATCACCGACGGCAGGAATTCGCACGTATTGGTTTCATCATTGATGGCAGCCACAAGGGCTGCCGCTACATGATTCACGGTCACGTTTTTGTAGCGGCAGCCCTTGTGGCTGCCATAATCGTTGGCAATCATGGCCATGTCTTGCATCGATGACAGGCACAAGGCCTGTCGCTACAGGGAGCCGTTACACCGAGATGGATTCGGCCTTGATGATTTCGCGGCGCATTGCCGCGATGACTGCCTTGTAATCGGCCTGGCCGAATATGGCGGAGCCGGCCACAAAGGTGTCCGCGCCTGCGGCGCGGATGGCGGCAATGTTGTCGACCTTGACCCCGCCATCAACCTCAAGGGCAATATCCTGGCCGCCGTTGTTGCACCAGGCGTCGATTTTTTGCCGCGCGTGGGCCAGCTTGTCCAGCGTTGCGGGGATGAAGTGTTGGCCGCCGAACCCGGGATTGACGGACATCAGCAACACCACATCGAGCTTGTCCATGACGTAGTCCAGCCAGTTGAGCGGCGTAGCGGGGCTAAACACCAGCCCTGCCTTGCAACCATGCTCTTTGATTAGCGCCAGGGAGCGGTCAGGGTGGCGCGAGGCCTCGGGGTGAAAACTGATGATGTGGGCGCCGGCTTTGGCAAATTGCGGGATAATGGCGTCAACTGGCTCGACCATCAGATGTACGTCAATGGGCACCGTGGAGTACGGCCGTATGGCCTCGCATATCATGGGGCCCATCGTCAGGTTGGGAACAAAATGATTGTCCATGACGTCGAAGTGTATCCAGTCGGCGCCAGCAGCAACGACATTGCGAACTTCTTCACCCAAACGGGCGAAATCGGCAGCCAGAATGCTGGGTACGATGCGGGTGGTAGGCATGGGCGTCAACTGAATCCGTGGTTCGAGAATAGAATCGAATATGTGCCATTATTACAGATTGGCGTCGAATGTCCTTTTTACACCGATGAATTGCTTAACTCGGGATCTCCGCGTGAAACCTTACGATCTGACTATTACCGTGACTCCGCAATACCTGCCAGAGCAGTCCGAACCCGACGAGCAGCAATTCCTGTTTGCTTACACGGTTCGTATCACCAATAGCGGCGAACATGCGGCTCAGGTTATCAGCCGCCACTGGATCATTACCGATGGCCAGCAACGAGTCCAAGAGGTGCGCGGTCTGGGCGTGGTGGGGCAGCAGCCTTTGCTCAGTCCGGGGGAAACCTTTGAGTACACCAGTGGCTGTCCATTGCCTACTCCCATCGGGACGATGCGTGGCGCTTATCATTGTGTGGGCGAAAATGGCATTCCCTTCGAAGTCGCCATCAACGAGTTTGTGCTGGCCATGCCGCGCACGCTGCATTAAGCCGTATACGGATACCTTCCTTTTTAAAGTAGTGGCATGAAAAGAATATTGCTGTCTTCCTTCCTGCTGACTCTTCTGGCGGCGTGCAGCACCGCGCCCGAACGCAATCAGGCGCCTGCGCTTGGATCCACTGCGGCGCCAAGCATCTCAGAGCAACCATTACGCGTGCCCCCGCTTGGCGCCATGCCTGTCACCGCGCCGCGCGCCTTGGCTGGCAAGTTCCAGCTCACGTCCTGGGCGGCCCTGCCCGGCTGGCAAGACGATGACTTGTCTCATGTCTGGAAGGCGTTCGTTAATAACTGCAAGGGTTTGATGCGGCCTGTCTCGGGGTCGGTGGCGATGCCGGCGCGAGCGACGCCACGTGCCTGGCAGCCGGTGTGCGCCGCAGTTCTTTCATCGGGCATCCCGCTGGAGGCGCCGGACCCTGTGTCGGTTCGGCGGTTTTTACAAGATCACTTACAGCCCTGGCGCATGCTGGACTCCGCGGGGCGTCCGGCCATCAATACCGTGACGGGCTATTACGAGCCGCTGGTGCATGCATCGCGCACACGCGGCGGCGCGTATCAGTGGCCTTTGTATGCCACGCCCGACGATTTGCTGACTATCGATCTGGGTTCTGTTTATCCGGAACTGGCCGGTAAGCGGATACGTGGCA
Organism: Candidimonas sp.; assembly: GCA_004297945.1. Taxonomy (GTDB): domain Bacteria; phylum Pseudomonadota; class Gammaproteobacteria; order Burkholderiales; family Burkholderiaceae_B; genus Paralcaligenes. The sequence goes on from SCRC01000046.1 coordinate 11,046, forward strand.
AGCTGGTGGGCAAACGTGTCGTTCCTTATGACACCCGGGCGGAAATAGCGGCCTCGGCCAAGCAGCCGCCTGTCATTGTTTGGGTCAACGATCCGGTAGAAGCCTTTTTTCTCACTATCCAAGGGTCGGGTCGCGCCTTGCTGCCCTCGGGTGAAACAATACGCCTGGCCTATGCCGACCACAACGGCCGGCCGTATGCGTCGATAGGGAAATGGTTGGCTGATCGGGGGCAGATCCCTTTGGCAAAAGCGTCGATGCAGAACATCAAGGCCTGGGCCAAGTCGCATCCCGACCGCGTGCAAGAGATGCTCAATGCCAATCCGGCCGAAGTTTTCTTTCGTGAAGAGGCTGTGTCGGACGCCGATCTGGGTCCGCGCGGCGCCTATGGCATTGCGTTGATTGGCCAGCGCGCGATTGCCGTTGACACCCGTTTTGTACCACTGGGCGCGCCGGTTTATCTAAGCACCACCTATCCCGCCACGGCTCGCCCGCTTGACCGACTGGTCTTTGCCCAGGACACCGGGGCGGCCATCAAAGGCGCTGGCCGCGCCGATTTTTTTTGGGGCTTTGGCGACGAGGCCGGCACGCAGGCCGGGCGCATGAAACAGCGTGGTGAAATGTGGCTGTTGTGGCCCAAACAGGCAGGAGCTCCCTCGGCGCGATGAACAAAGAGTCCGTTGTTGTTTGCGGTGCCGGTATCGTGGGGCTGTCTTGCGCCCTGGGGTTGGCCCGGGGCGGCTTTAGTGTGACTTTGATTGGGCCGCGTCCCACGTCGCCGCAGCCCGAAGTTGGCGTATATTGTCCGCGGGTTTATGCCATTTCGTCGGCCAGCCAGCAGTTTCTGGCTGATCTGGGAATCTGGAGTCTGCTCGATTCCGCGCGCCTGACGCCGGTCGAGTGCATGGAAATTTACGGCGATGCCAATGGTTGCGTCACTTTGCAAGCATGGCAGGACGCCCGAACGACCCTGGCCTGGATTATGGAAGCCAGTGAACTTGAGCGCGTGTTGCAGCAGGCGGTGCAGGTGTATGGCATACACTGGCAGTCTGAATCGTTTCGCGAGCGGCAGGCCACTGCGGTGACGACCGAATCGGGCCGGCGCTTTGCGGCCAACCTGCTGGTCGGGGCGGACGGCGCCAGCTCGCCGGTACGTCATGCCGCTGGCATTGCGGCCCGATCCAGGCCTTACGGTGATACAGGTCTGGTTGTGCATTTGACGTCTGACTTACCGCATCAGCAGACCGCTATGCAATGGTTTACCACCGATGGTGTTCTGGCGCTTTTGCCCATGCCCGATACGGCCGATGGCCATCAAGTGTCGATGGTCTGGTCCATGCCGCAGTCCCTGGCCAAAACGTTGCAGGATCTGCCCGAACCGCAACGTAATGCGGATCTGCAGGCCCGTTTGCAAGCCGTCACCGGCGGGCGTTTGGGGAGTTTGCGGGTGCGCAGCCCACTGTTAGGTTTTCCCCTGTTTCTGGAGCACAGCGATATGGTTGCGCCGGGCGTGGCGCTGGTAGGCGATGCGGCGCACCGGATTCATCCGCTCGCCGGCCAGGGGTTGAATCTGGGTCTGGCCGATGTGCAGGAGTTGTTGCGGGTGCTGGGCGAGAAGGAAGCGTATCGAAGCGTGGCCGATTATCGTGTGCTACAACGTTATCGTCGGGCACGCGCCGAACCGGTGCTGGCCATGCGGTTGGCCACCGACGGGCTGCATCGCCTGTTCGCCGCGCAATCGGCACCCATCGCGTGGGCGCGCAACGCGGGCATGCAATGTGTTGATCGCCTGCCCTTCATCAAACGGTTTTTGATTGCCGGCGCCTCGGGGCAGTAGTTTTTTTGTTTAGCGTCTGGCAAGTAATCAGGAGTTTTTATGAGTATGCGGTTCACGATGTGTCTGGGTACGGCTTTATGCGCTGCCCTGAGCCTTTTTGGCGTGCCTGGACAGGCGCAAACTGTCGGCGCTGCCGCTGCCCCACTGGCTGAATCCATCCCCGCGTCACAGGGCAATAGTGCGACGGATGCCATCAAGAAGCTGTTTTCCGCCCGATTTCCCGAAGTGGATGTCACGGCCGTCAGCGAGACGCCGTTCCCGGGTTTGTATGAAGTACAGATTGGCATGGACGTGGTGTATACCGATGCGCAAGTCAGCTATTTGCTGCAGGGATCCCTGATCGACGCGAAGTCCCGCGTCGATCTGACTTCAGAGCGTTTGGCGACGCTCTCGAAAGTGTCTTTTGCGTCATTGCCGCTCAACCTGGCGATCAAGCAGGTCAAGGGCACGGGCGCGCACAAGATGGCGGTTTTTGAGGATCCCAATTGTGTATATTGCAAGCAGTTGCATCACACGTTGAAGGACATCGACAATGTCACGGTATACACATTTCTGTTGCCTATCCTGACGCCCGATTCCGTCACCAAGGCTCGTGACATCTGGTGCGCCAAGGATCAAGCGGGGGCCTGGACTGACTGGATGGTTAATGGCAAGGCTCCGGCCGAGGCGAAGTGCAATACACCCACCAAGCAGATTCTGGCACTGGGTAAAAAGCTAATGATACAAGGTACGCCTGCCATCTTTTTTGCCGACGGCACCCGTGTCAATGGCACCTTGCCACTGGAAGCCTTGCGGGAAAAACTGGACAGCCTGAACTAACAAATAGTGGGTAATACCCATGAAAATTAAAATAGCGGTGCTCGTCGCGTATTTTCTGTCGCCTTGGTCTCCTTCCCGTCGAGGCCAACGCCAACCGGAAAGGCTATCGATACTTGACCATAGGAGGGTGATGTCTTCCTCATGAGGATGCATCCCCCAAAACCAGGTCGGCCCCGCGCTCGCCCAACATGATGGCGGGCGCATTCGTGTTCGAAGAAGCCAGCGTCGGCATGACCGACGCATCAATGACGCGTAAGCCTTGTACTCCGTGCACGCGTAAATGATCGTCCACGACGCCTTTGCCAGGTGGGCCGATACGGCACGTCCCAACTGTATGCCATGCAGTCTGACCACTATCTCTGGCATATTCCAGTAGCGCCGGCTGGTCGGTAATGTCGGGGCCGGGCCGACGCTCCGCCACGATCAAGCGTTGCATGGCAGGTTGTGAGGCAATATGGCGGATTGTTTGCAGCAAACGTGTTGCATGGGCTACGTCGCTTGGGTGCGACAGGTAATTTGGCTGGATCAGCGGCGGCTGCGTTACGTCGGGCGAGCCAATATGCACCGAACCGCGCGACTCCGGATAGAGCTTGAAGCCGCCGATCGAAAAGCCTGAGTATGGGTCGATACCGGCACCGGGGCTGCGCGAATAGCGGTCTTTGCCACTGATGTGATAAATCCGGATCATGATGTCCGGGCGCCTCAGGGCGGGATCTGTTTTTGTGATCGCATGCGCGGTCGAAGAGGTTCCCGCCATGAGACCTCGGCGTGACGTCAGATACTGAAGGCCCGCCAGCATACGCCGTATGGGGCTTCTCATTAGATCGTTGATAGTGATAGGCAGTGTCGTCTGGTAGGTGCAACGCAGCTGGATGTGATCGATGAGATTTTCTCCGACGGCAGGCAGATGCACGACTACTGGAACGCCAACGCGATTTAACAGAGCCGAATCTCCGATGCCGGAAAGCTCAAGAAGTTGTGGAGATTTAATGGCGCCAGCCGCCACCAGAATCTCACGCGCTGCGCTAACTAGGCGACATTGCCCGTTTTGCAGGTATTCCACGCCCGTAGCACGTGTACCTTCGAAGATGATGCGTGTGACCAGTGCATGGGTCTGGACACATACGTTGTGACGCTTGCGAGCGGCACGCAGATAGGCAACTGCAGTGCTCCATCGGCGCCCCTTCCAGGCGGTTTGCTCCAAATACCGCACGCCTTCGTAGCGTACCGCGTTGTAGTCGGTAGTTTGCGCTATCCCCGCTTGCATGCAGGCGGCGATGAAGCCATCGGACAAGGCGTCGGTATCACGTTGTTTGCGATCGGTAATGCGCACTGGGCCGTTATGCCCGCGACGCGGGTCGTCGTTGTAGGTGTAGCATTCGAGACGCTTGAAATAGGGGTGCAGGTCGTTGAAGCTCCAGCCGTGACAGCCTAGTTTCTCCCAATTGTCGTATTCTTGCGGATCTCCCCAAACATATGCCATGCCGTTGAGTGAGCTTGATCCTCCCAGAACCTTGCCACGTGGAGAATATACCTGTTGGCCGTGCATCGAGGCCTGTGGTTGCGTTTCGAATTTCCATGCGTACCGTTCATTAGTCAGCAGCTTTCCTACGCCAAGGGGTACATGGATCCACACATTGCTGTCTTCGCCACCCGCCTCGAGGAGCAGTACACGGTGGCGGCCGCTTTCGCTAAGCCGTGCAGTCAGTGCGCAGCCGGCAGAACCACCGCCCACGACGATGTAGTCGAGCTTGGCATTTGAGGTCATTTGTTCGACGGGTCGCGATGTTTGAAGGAGTCGCGGCGAAAACTGTAGAGTGCGTTGGGATCAATTTGTACGTCGATGACGGCGGGTCTGCCGCACGCGAGCGCTGTCGCCAGTGCCGGTTCGAATTGATCGGCCCGGTCGACTCGGAAACCCTTCGCACCGAATAGTTCTGCCACTTTGTCATAAGGCGGGTTGGGTACGTCGGCGCCAAGATAACGGCCACCGAAGAAGTCGCGCTGATAGGCTTTCTCTGCCCCCCAGCAGCCGTTGTTCATGACAATGCAGATGCTGTTGATTTGATGCGTCACGGCTGTACCGATCTCGCTCATGGTCATACCGAAACCCCCATCTCCCATAAGGCTGATGACGGTGCGTTCAGGGCAGGCCACTTTGACGCCAAGACCGCATGCGTACGAAAACCCCACCAACCCGAAGTCAAGTGGAGTGAAGAGCGATGGTGGTTGCACATACCTCAACTGGTCGGTTGCCTGCAGGCACAGTGTGCCGGCATCCATGGTGAACATCGTGTCAGGTGGGCAGACCTCGCGCAACATTTTAAAGAGCGTCCCTGGTTGTAGCGGATTGGTTACCTTGGCTGCAGCCTCATCGCGTTGCGCCAACATGGCAATGCGTTTGCGCCTGAAATCGGCCGCCCAATTTACCGCATCGGTGGCTTTATGCATGGCCAGCTCGTGACTCAATTGCTGGGCCACTATGCCCGCGTCCGCAAAAACTGCTAGCGCGACTGGCACTAGCCGCCCGAGCGCGAGCGGATCGCTTTCTACCTGGATGATGGCTGCATTGGGGTTCAGGTTGTCAGCCGAGTAAAACGTCGTGTTGAATCCGATGCGTGTGCCGAGCGCGATAATTACGTCGGCCTGTCGAGCCAGATCGGTCGCCACAACATTGCCGCGTGGCCCCATCTGCCCGCCATACAAGGGATGGTCGCAGGGCACGGCATCGCCGTGGCCGGGTGACATCACTATCGGGGCGTGAAGCAACTCGGCAAGCTTAAGTACGGCGGCATGGCTGCGCCCGTTCTTTACTCCACCACCTGCGAGAATCAGCGGTCGTACGGCTCCCGACAAGAGTTGCACGGCCCGTCCTATGCTATTCCGATCGGCAGCTGGCATTGAGGACGCATGTTGCGCGTTTTGGACTTCTTCAAGTTCCACATCCTCAGCAAGAATGTCGCGTGGCAAATTGACCGCCACTGGGCCACGGCGTGGTGTGAGTGCGGTGCGGAATGCTTCATGCACCATCTCGGGAAGCCGTTTGGATTGCGTTACCGTCCAGGTTTTTTTGGTGACTGGCTTTAGAAGTGACTGCTGATCGATTTCCTGAAACGCGTCGCGATACACATGCGCGGTGGATAGTGAGCCGGCGAGAGCCACGACCGGCGAATAGGCGGCAGACGCCTGCGCAAGGCCGGTGACCAGGTTAGTGACGCCTGGGCCGTTCTGACCCGCGAGGATCACTCCGGCCTTACCCGATGCACGGGCGTAGCCGTCGGCCATATGAGTGCCTGTACGCTCGTCTCGCACGCCGATGTAGTGAATGTCAGGCGCATCGTAAAGGGCATCAAAAATTTCCATGCCTGCCGAACCGATCAGGCCGAACACGTGATCGACACCTTCGCCGCGCAAGGCCTCGACAACCGCTTTGCCGCCGGGAATGCTGATCATAGTTATGGGCCCTTGAACCAATGAGAGAAATGAATCGGTGATTTTTGTGACGTGACCAGATTATGAACATTAAAAACGAAAAATGCATTAATGTCGACATTAATGCAAAGTATTTTTTAACCTTAACCTCGGCTGTGCATCAATTGCGCTAATGAGGTCAATGAACAGTGCAAGTGCTGGTATCGCGCGGCTACATTTCTATCGGGCAGTGGTATAAGGTATGGAACACTGCTAAAGTTTCATCCGTAGCTTCTACTCTCGATATTCCTCGTGTATTAACGATGCCAATTAATTCTTTATGCCACATAGTTTTATTCCAGCCGCGCTGACCGGGACCTTGGCAATTCAGATCGCTGATCAGATCGGGGGGGCCATCGTAGAAGATCAGTTCATACCGGGAGAGCGCATACCCGAGGTGAGCCTGGCGGCTACTTTCAATGTAAGCCGCGCAACCGTGCGTGACGCTCTACGTATTCTCGAAAGCCGCGGCTTAGTGCGCATCCTGCCGCAACGCGGCGCACAGGTCACCCTGCTATCGACTCAGGAACTGCGTAATTTATTTGAAATTCGTGCCGTGTTGCTGGCGCTCGCATCCCGTCAGGCGGCCGCCCACTTCCAGTCAACCGGCGCTGATCGACTTAGAAACGCTCTTGCGCAGCTCAAGCAAGCCGTTGGGGACGCGGGCGCGTATGCGCATGCCAGCGCTGCTATCGTCGCCGATGTGACGCATTTGTCGGAAAACGAACAACTGGCCGAAATGATCGCTGGCTTCGCTCAGCGCATTGGTCGCTACACGCGGCTCGGCCTGCTAACGCGAAAGCGTCGCATCCGGTCGCTTGCAAATTGGAGGGCTTTGGCCGCGGCTATTATGACGGGTGATCAGGATCTGGCGGAGGCCACGCATCGTCGCTTGGCGCTTGAAAATCGCGATGCGGCCATTGCTCAGATCGATGTTCGTGCTCGCCTCGAATTCGAACGTACTGCCGCGAATAGTAGCAAACACAAGCCACGCATTAAGAAATAGAAGATGCTTTACGGGCCGGGTTGGAAATCGGCATTCTGTTGCATAACCATGGTGTGCCCGGTGTCGCGCTGTTCATCGTCATTGCGGTGGTGATTGGAATTTGCATAATCCTGCTCGGCCCCTCCATCACGGGCTGGTGCCGGAGAAAGTCAGCCGTTAATGGCCGTCCGAAAATCGCTAGACAAGAGGGTGGCGGCGCATTAGCATTTACGGATGCTTCTTGATCACAATGCGTGCCGCCGCGCCCTTTGCGCCCGCGAGTCATGGTAGGGCCGGGCGCTCCGGATGACGCCGATATTTCGGTCGGCCCACACGGGGAAGTCGAGCTTTTGTTGCGCTATCGTCCGCCGTACGATTGGCCGGCCATGTTGGAGTTTCTGCGCAGGCGGGCTATTCCGGGCATCGAACGCGTCACTGCCGGCCTTTATGTACGATCGGTGCAGTTCGATGGGGTGCAGGGAACGGTCGCGGTCCAGGCGACCGACGAGGATGCGCTGCGTGCTACGCTGCGGTTTCCCAATCTATCGGCGCTACCCGTGGTTATCGCGCGCCTGCGGCGTGTGTTCGACCTGGCCATCGATCCAGCCATTGTTGCCAGCCATCTTGCCAAAGATCCGGTGCTGGCCGCCTTGGTTCAGGCGCGACCGGGCTTGCGTGTACCCGGTGCCTGGGATGGGTTTGAGCTGGCCATCCGTGCCGTGCTGGGGCAGCAGATAACGGTGGCTGCCGCCGTGCGTCTGGCGGGGCGCCTGGTTGCCGCGTATGGCCTGCCTATGACGCGGCCCGACGGAGATTTGACGCATGTGTTTCCCGAACCCGAGGCGTTGGTGGAGGCGGACTTGGCCTCGCTTGGCATGCCTCGCAGCCGGGCCGCTGCGCTCTCGGCTGTGGCGACCGCCGTTATGTCCGATACGCATCTCTTTGATGCGGGCCGAGGTTTGGACGAGGCTGTCCGGCGGCTACGCCTGATTCGCGGCGTAGGCGAGTGGACGGCGCAGTACATTGCTTTGCGCCAGTTGCGCGAGGCTGATGCTTTTCCCGCTTCTGACATCGTCCTTCTGCGTGTCATGGCCAGGCAGGAGGGGCGTGACTATTCCTCTTCCGAGCTTATTCAGCGAGCCCAGACGTGGCGGCCTTGGCGCGCCTATGCGGCCCAGCACCTCTGGGCCTCGGCATAGGCGTTGCGACGGGGGCGCGCCAATTTCTGATAAAGTCTCTCGAGGTAGTGTGTGCGGTCGGCTGCGGCATCGCGAATTCAAGAATACGAGGGAAGTGGGAATGGCATGGGCAAGGGATGCGTCGCAGGCTTGGTCTTGATACTGGGAATAGGGCTGACAGGGTGCGCCGACTCCGGCAAAACAGGGGCAGCGGGTCCTCACAACGAGTCCATGTCATTTGACCAGTTGGTGCAAACCGACTTTGACCGCACCGTTACCATCGCCATGCGCGATAATCTGGATAGTCTGAATCGTCTGCTCGAAAAACTGTATCGCCGCAATCCGTCCGAGTGGCGCAAGACTGGGGCGCCCGATTTGGCAACGGCCTTGAAATTAGGGCGCAAAGCCATCGAGCTGGGTCAGCCACCGCCCGACCTGAAAGGGTTTCGCGATATCCAGATTCTTTCCATTGCGCTTGACCCCACCTACCGCGGTGACCGAGTGGGGGCCTTTATTTTTGGCCTCGCCAATATGATTATTCAGGCACACAATGGCAAGACACGCTTTTATGTGTCCGACATCCTGAATGCTCAGCATGTCTATAACGCAGCACGCAATGTAGAAATTGCCGCCTGGTTGCTACAGACCCGGCGCGATGCCTCGGGCCACCATCTGTTGTTGGCCAACGAAATTTCTGGCGATATTGCCAACCTTAGTTTTGAACGTGAGTTTGGCGGCCTGATCGGCCGGCTCGATCTGGTGGCCAACCTGCTCGATGAAAACCTTCGGCGAGTCGGCATCAACTATGTGCAAGGCCTGCTGTTCTTCAATTTTCTGCCGGTGCGTTGAGTGTGGCAGGTATTATTGACGTGCAAGTTTTATTTAGAGGCTTGGATACTATGCTTAAACCTTTGAGCGGGATACGTGTACTCGAACTGGGTCAGTTGATCGCCGGTCCGTTTGCCGCCAAGATGCTCGGCGAATTCGGCGCCGAAGTCATCAAGATCGAACCACCGAAAACGGGTGATCCATTAAGGAAATGGCGTCTGCTGCATGACGACACCTCGGTATGGTGGGAAGTGCAATCCCGCAATAAACAATCCGTCACCCTGGATTTGCGTCAGGCCGAAGCTCAGGGCGTGATACGCCAGTTGGCGGCAACGGCCGATATCCTGATCGAGAATTTTCGCCCTGGCACTCTTGAGGGCTGGGGCCTGGGGTGGGAAGCCCTTCATGAAATCAATCCTGGCCTGGTCATGCTGCGCGTGTCCGGCTATGGGCAGACCGGCCCCTATCGTGATCGCCCGGGTTTTGGCGTGGTGGGGGAGGCCATGGGCGGCTTGCGGCACTTAAGCGGCGAACCGGGGCGCGCGCCGGTGCGTGTGGGCGTGTCCATCGGGGATTCCTTGTCGGCCCTGCATGGCGTCATTGGCGTGTTGCTGGCCTTGCGTCATCACGAGCAGAATAAAGGCGAAGGTCAATACGTGGACGTGGCTCTGTACGAATCGGTATTCAATATGATGGAAAGCCTGCTGCCCGAATACTCGGTGTTTGACGAGATCCGCCAACCCGCAGGCAGCAGCCTGCCCGGCATTACTCCGAGCAACGCTTACGTGTGCGCCGATGGCAAGTATGCTTTGGTGGCGGGCAACGGCGACAGTATCTTCAAGCGCCTGATGTCCGCCATTGACCGCAGCGATTTGGCGGAAAATCCGGCCTATGCGCATAACGACGGACGCGCGCGGCACGCGCCGATGATCGATGCGGCCATCGAAGCCTGGACCAGAAAGCACACGCTGGATGAAGTCCTGCAAACGCTGCACCAAGCGCGCATACCCGCAGGACGAATCTACGATATTGCCGATATTTGCGCAGACCCTCATTACCAGGCGCGCGAGATGCTACTGGATAGCCAGCTGGACGACGGCACTCCGGTCAAGCTGCCCGGCATCGTTCCCAAGCTTGGCTCAACGCCGGGCGGTGTTGAGCGTCGCGCTCCCAAGTTGGGCCAGGACACCGAGCGGGTCTTGACGGCTCTGGGTATCGATGCCGAGACTCAAAAAGACTGGATCCGCCGCGGCATTACCTGAGCACAGATCCTAGGTGCCAAGCTGCCCGCTTAGCTGGTTTTGCAAGTTGCGCAGTTCTGCGGGCAGTCGTTTTTTAAGCTTGTCGAACAGTTCTGCGTGCAGGCCAAGCTCTTTGCGCCACGCGGCGCGATTGATCGCCGTGATGTGCTGAAACTTGTCGATGCCGAAATCGAGCCCGTCCCAGGTGATGTCTTCGTAGCGTGGCGAAATGCCGAACAGGTTGTCTTCGCCCAGGGCCGAACCGTCGATGCGTTCGAGCATCCATTTAAGGATGCGCATGTTTTCGCCAAATCCGGGCCAGATAAACTTGCCGTGGTCGTCAGTCTGAAACCAATTGACGCAAAAAAAGCGCGGCAGCGTTGCGCCTGCTGCGCGCAACTGTTCGCCCAGATTCAGCCAATGCGCGAAGTAGGCGCTCATGCTGTAGCCGCAAAACGGCAGCATTGCGAAAGGATCGCGGCGCACTACGCCCTGCGCACCTGCGGCCGCAGCCGTGGTCTCCGAGCCCAGCGTAGCGGCCATGTATACGCCTTCGGCCCAGTTGCGCGCTTCGGTCACCAGCGGCACCGTGTCCGAGCGGCGCCCGCCCACAATGAATGCATCAATAGCCACCCCTGCCGGATTGTCCCATTCTGGATCGATAGCCGGGTTTTGCACCGCCGCCACGGTAAAGCGGGCGTTGGGATGCGCAGCCTTGCGGCCTGAGTCGGGTGTCCAGTCCTTGCCATGCCAATCGAGACAATGTTTGGGTGCCGGCCCCATGCCTTCCCACCAGACGTCGCCTTCGTCGGTCAGCGCGACGTTGGTGAACAGCACATTCTCGCGTAGCGACGCCATGCAATTGAAGTTGGTTTTTTCGTTGGTGCCGGGCGCTACGCCAAAATAGCCCGCCTCGGGGTTGATGGCATACAGGCGGCCGTCGGCACCGGGCTTGATCCAGGCGATGTCGTCGCCAATGGTGGTGACTTTCCAGCCCGGCAGCGACGCGGGCGGAATCAGCATGGCGAAATTGGTTTTCCCGCAGGCTGAAGGGAAGGCCGCCGCTACGTGCATTTTCTTGCCGTTGGGGGAAGTAACACCCAAAACGAGCATGTGTTCGGCCATCCATCCCTGATCCCGGCCCATGGTGGACGCAATGCGCAGAGCAAAACATTTCTTGCCCAGTAGCGCGTTGCCCCCATAGCCTGACCCAAACGACCATATTTCGCGGCTTTCCGGATAATGCACGATATACTTGGTATCGTTGCAGGGCCACACGACGTCGGCCTGGCCGGCGGCAAGCGGCTTGCCGACCGAATGCACACAGGGCACAAACTCGCCGTCGGCGCCCAGCACGTCGTAGACCTTGCGGCCCATCCGCGTCATAAGGCGCATATTGGCAACGACGTAAGGCGAATCGGACAGCTCCACGCCGATGTGCGCGATGGGCGAACCCAACGGGCCCATGGAGAAGGGGATTACATACAGCGTGCGCCCGCGCATGCAGCCCGCGAACAGACCGTTCAGGGTTTCGCGCATGGCCGCCGGCTCGATCCAGTTGTTGGTGGGGCCGGCATCGTCTTCTTTTTCGCAACAGATAAAAGTGCGGTTTTCCACACGCGCAACGTCGCTCGGATCAGACCATGCCAGGTAAGAATTGGGCCGTTTGGCTGGATTCAAGCGCTGCAATGTGCCGGCCTGCACCATCAGTTCGCATAATCGGTCATATTCTTCTTGGGAACCATCGCACCATTCGATGCGGTCGGGTTCGGTCAGCGCAGCGACCTGTGCCACCCAGGCTTTGAGACGCGAGTGCGGCACCCAATGAGGGGCGTTGACGTCGGCAGATGGGTTGAGGGTGGTCGCAGGGGTCATGATGGTGGTCTCCGTTATACAGGATTGTGCTCTTTCGTTATGGCCTAATATCATACAAGAGAGCGGGTAGGGCGGTGTGATCGCGTATGGGGGAGCTAGAATAGCAAGTTTGATACAAGCTGCCTGGCTTACATACGATTATTACGACGCTTTTGTTGTTGAATGCACAAACCAGACATCATCGGACTCGGAAGCCGGAACCTCTCATGACAGACAAAGACACTCATCATTTATCCAAAATTCTCAAGGAAGTGGGTCAGGCGGCGGGCGATGGCGATATGTTCGATATTGCGCCGGCCTCGCTTTGGCTGGAAGACTATAGCGGCATACAAACGTTGTTTGCTCAATGGCGCGCCGGCGGGATAAGCAATCTGGGCAGCCATTTGCTGGCCAACCCGCATCTGGTGGAACAGTGCACCGAGCAAATGCGGGTAATTAATGTGAACCGTCGCACGCTTAGTCTTTTCGAGGCGAACGACCTGGAACATCTCAGGCAGAATCTTGGCCAAATATTCAGCGGCGAGATGCTGGCGGGCTTAATTGGCGAACTAGTGCAGTTATGGAATGGGCAGCGTCATTTTGCGGGCCATAGCGTGAACTACACCCTTTCGGGACGCCGGCTGGATGTACAAATACGAGGCAGCATTTTGGGCGATGATCCCGACGATTGGAGTCGGGTTTTGGTGGCGGTGGAAGATGTTACCGAGCGATTGTCGGTTCAAAGCCAACTGTTGGCCAGCGAGGCTTACGCGCGCGGCCTGTTCCAGTATTCGCCTGTGTCTCTGTGGGTCGAAGACTTCAGCGCGGTTCGGTGCCTGTTCGACGAGATTCGTCGCGCTGGCATTTCGGATTTCCGCACGTTTACCGATGTTCATCCCGAGTTCGTCAGTCGCTGTGCACAAGAAGTCAGGGTGATCAATGTCAATCAGGTGACTCTTGGGTTGTTCGTTGCCCCCGACCAGGCAACGCTTTTGAATAATCTGGACAAAGTATTTCGCGATGATGATATGCATCCACATTTTCGCGAGCAACTGATTGACCTGTGGGAAGGAAAGTTATTTCAGCAGCGAGAGGTGGTCAATCACACATTAACCGGCGATGAGCTGTACCTGTACTTGCAGTTTTCAGTGCTGCCCGGGCATGAAGAAAGTTGGGACTTGGTGCTCGTGGCGCTTACGGATATTACCGCGCGAAAAAAGGCCGAGGCGTATCTTGAGTTTCTGGGCAAGCACGATTCCCTGACCAAGCAGCACAATCGGGGCTTTTATGTCGAGGAACTCAATCGGATCGAGCGAAAAAAGCTCTATCCCGTCAGCATCATTATTATCGATCTGAATGGCTTAAAGGTATGCAACGACGCGTTAGGACATGCGGCCGGCGATGATTTATTGCGCCGGTTCGGAGAAATCCTGGACGCAGTGGTCGCTAAACCTGCCTGCGCTTCGCGCATTGGTGGAGATGAGTTCGCAATTTTGCTGCCTTCAACCGACGCTGAGGACGCGACCGATGTCATGGAGCAGATTATTGCCCTGGTGGCGCTGAATAATCAATATTATTCAGCGACGACACTTTCGATCTCGATGGGGTGCGCCACGGCTGTGGATGGAGAGCGTCTCGAACTGGCGGCGCAAAGAGCGGATAAGAACATGTACCAGAGAAAACGCGCGTTTTATTCCGACGACCACCATGAGCGCCGCCGCCTCGACCGCGACGCAGGCGTTTCGGATGTGTAATGGGTTTGCCGGCGCCAGGTCGAGCTTGTCTCAAGGACGTTTAAGGGCCGCACGATAGCGGTCCACGTAAGTGTCGAAATCTTCGCGGTCGTTTTGTTCCAGGTAAGCCTGTTCTTGCACCGATTGTGCGGCCAGCTCAAGCAGTTCTTGCTGTGTTGCCGCGCTTAAAGGCCTGGCGCGCAGCGCGTCGCGGTGTCGCTGGCTTTGCCCCAAGGTGTAGTCATGCAGACTGATGCCGTCGGCGCGTAGCGCCCGCAACAGTTTGGCTGACGGCGTCTGCTCGCTGTCGCGGAGTTTAGGCTGTTGCGCTTGGACGGCCTGTACATAGTTCTGCCCGCCATGCGTAGCATCGAGCACCTCTGCGTAGGGGACAATGCGCTCGATCAGTTCCAGGCCCCAGTCGGCCAGGCCGACCGATTGGTGCGAGTTGGCCACGTCATCGGATTTGACCAGTTGCAGGTCAGGCTTGCGGCCTTCCTTGACGACCAGGCCGAAATTGCTGCGGCTGTGGCGGCAGGTGCCGTCTTGCGGAAAGAATGGGCTTTCCTCGGTGGCGCAAAAAAGCAGAAAGGCGTCCATGAAGTAACTTGTCTGAGGCGAAATGCCGATTGGCGAGTCAGGGTCTATATCCAGGCAACGCACTTCGATATATTGCACACCACGCTCGGCCAACGCTGTTACCGGCCGCTCGCAGCGCCCAGTGGTGCGCTTGGGCCGGATCGTGGAGTAATATTCGTTTTCGATTTGCAGCACATGCGTGTTGAGCTGAATCCATTTGCCGTCGCGATGCGTGCCTATGGCTTCGTAGGCCGGCCACGGTTTGGTGACGGCGTTGTACATGCGGGCCAAAAAAGTTCCTATATCGTTATAGCAAAGCTGCAATTCCGACTGTGCTTTGTTTTGATAGCCGAAGTCACTCATGCGCAAGCTAGTGGCGTACGGCAGGTACAAGGTGTCGGCGTCCAGGCTTTGCAAGGAATGCCTGGCGCTATGCATGAATGCACTGGATACCGCAGGTGAGGCGCCGAACAAATACATCAGCAACCAGGAATAACGTGTGAAGTTGCGGATCAGGGCCAGATAGCCCTTGGATCGGCGATCTTCAACAGTAGGCCCCCGGACGCTGAAACGCTCCCAGATTTCGTCTGGCAACGAGAAGTTGTAATGCACGCCAGCGATGCATTGCATGGTCTTACCGTAGCGTTCGGCCAGGCCGCGCCGATAGACATGTTTGAGCATGCCGGTATTGGATGTGCCGTACCAGGCGATGGGGATGTCGGCCTCTGCGGGCAGATGCGCCGGCATGGATTGATTCCATATCAGTTCCTGGCCCAGCTGCTGCGCCACAAAACGATGCGTATCGTCCAGCTCGGCGAGCAGCTCGGTGACCGTGCCGTGAGTTCCTGTGATCAGTTCCAGCAATGATTCGGAGTAGTCTGTCGTGATGCGCGGATTGGTCAGCGCCGAACCCAGCACGCCGGGGTGAGGCGTACGGGCAAGAACCCCTTGGTTATCGACGCGTAAGCCTTCTTTTTCGATACCTCGCAATACACCTTTGAGCAATTGAGGGTTTTGGCGTAGCGCCGTATAGCGGGAGTGCTTGGGAGTCATTGAAGGATTGTTCTTTAGTCGGTCAGTTTGCGATTTTACGGGTGTTTGGCAATTAGTGTTGGGATACAGGTTATGGCGAGGGTGGATTTGCCCGACGGCGGTGCAACCGCCGACCGAGGGGGGCGGTAAACTGGGCTCTTTTTAGGAACGGCGCGCGGGGGGGACGGAGTGTTCAGACGCACAGCAGCGATTGCAATGGTTTGTATGACCTTGATGGGGTGTTCGCCCGAGTACAACTGGCGAGTGACCGCGGTGGCCGATGGCTCTGTGACGGCGATTTTTCCGGACAAGCCCGAGGTTGCGCAGCGCTCGCTGGATTTCTCAGGACATTCGATTCAGTTTTTCCTGACGGCGGCCCATGTCGATGACGCCGTGTTTGCGGTGGGCTATGCACCGTGGCCCGATGAATGGGCGCATGACGATCAGGCCAGGCACGATTTGGCCAAGGCAATAATACGTTCGCTTTATCAGAATCTGGGTGTGGCCCCGCCTAATGTGCTGCCGGCGCTTGGCAAGCGCTTTACCGTTGAGGGCAAGTCGCAGAAAGGTGCGGCCCGGCTTGAGGCTAAGGTTTGGCTGTTGCCCCACGGCTTGGTCGAGGGCCTGGTAACCGCCCCCGTCCGGGCTTATCCGAAACCGGAGGCGGATGAATTTTTTGGCTCTTTGGGGGCGGCTCGGTAAGGACATTTAGCCAGCCGGCCTGTAAAACCGCCGTAATGGCCGCCTGACGGCCATGCACTTGTAGTTTTTGGCAGGCATTTTGAATATGAAAGTTGACCGTGCGTTCGGCCACGCCCAGGATGATTCCCATTTCCCAGCTGGTCTTGCCGATGGCTGCCCAGCGCAGGCAGGTCAGCTCCTTGGTTGTAAGCGGATTCATGGCTTGGCTCTTGCTCATTGGTGCGTCGCTTTAATTACAATAATTAAACTAATGTATCAATTTTAATCATTTTGGTAAAACCCGAGAAGACAAAACCGTGCCTGGCTTATTTCAAGGTGATAAACTTCAGTATCGAATCGGCGCCGATTTGCGTGATCTGCTTGCGGGCGCTTCATAAATCCAGCTAAAGAGTCCATATGACCCAACAATCTGCTTCGTCTACGTCGCCCGTATTGCCTGAATTTCCCACGTCCGATATTCAAACCCACGTGCCTGCCGGCTCTGTCGGGTTTGTGGCCCCCCAGCTTATTGCGTTTAACGACCCCTTGCCGCTTAGCAGCGGCCAGGTTTTACCGTCTTACGAGCTGGCCGTTGAAACTTATGGTGTTCTGAATCCGGCGCGCAGCAATGCCGTGCTGATCTGCCACGCCCTGAATGCATCGCATCATGTGGCCGGTATGGCCTGCGGCAACCCCAAAGATGTGGGGTGGTGGGACAATATGGTGGGGCCTGGCAAGGCCGTTGATACCGATCGGTTCTTTGTTATTGGCGTCAATAATATTGGTTCGTGCTTCGGTTCTACGGGGCCTGCCAGTATCAGGCCCGACACGGGCAAGCCCTGGGGCGCGGCATTTCCTGTCCTGACCATCGAAGACTGGGTGCTGGCTCAGGTGCGTCTGGCCGACCATTTCGGCATTGAAAAATTTGCGGCGGTGATGGGTGGGTCGCTGGGCGGCATGCAGGCGCTAAGCTGGGCCATCACCTGTCCCGAACGGGTAGCGCATTGCATTGTGATTGCCAGCACGCCGCGTCTGTCGGCTCAGAATATCGGGTTCAACGAAGTGGCGCGCCGCTCGATTATTTCCGACCCTGATTTTCATGGCGGCGATTACCTCGCCCACAACACCTTGCCCAAGGGCGGACTGTCGGTCGCGCGCATGCTCGGCCACATCACCTATCTGTCAGACGACGATATGGCCGAGCGATTTGGCCGCACGCAGCGCGCACCGGCCGAAGGGGGCGAATTTCACTACGGTTATGGCGTTGAGTTCGAAGTGGAGTCTTACCTGCGCTATCAAGGTGAGAAATTCTCGGGCTATTTCGATGCCAATACCTATTTGCTGATTACCCGTGCCCTGGATTATTTTGATCCGGCACGCAATTTTGGTGGCGATCTGGCGCGGGCCCTGTCCAAGGTAAAGGCCGATTTTCTGCTGGTCGCCTTCACGACCGACTGGCGCTTTCCGCCGGCGCGCTCACGCGAAATTGCGCGAGCGCTTTTAAAAAACAACCGTCCGCTGGCGTATGCCGAGATCGACGCACCCCACGGTCACGATGCATTTTTGCTGGAAGATCCGCGTTATCACGCGGTTGTTCAGGGTTACTACGACCGCATCGCAGATAAGCTGAACCTGGCGCCACGCCAGACAAGCAACGGGGTGTTAGCGTGACGCCAACGCAATCTTCAACGGAGCCGGGCCTTATCAGACCTGATCTGGCGCGTATCGCCAGCTGGATCATGCCGCGAAGCCGGGTGCTCGATCTGGGCTGCGGCGACGGCGCGCTGTTGGCTTATTTGCACAAACAAAAAGAGGTAGTGGGTGCCGGCGTTGAGCTGGATGATGCGCAGTTCATTGCTTCGGTGCGCCGTGGCGTTTCGGTAGTTCAGCAAAACCTGGAAGAAGGCCTGGCCTTGTTTGACGACCAGCAGTTCGATACGGTGGTGCTGTCGCAGACATTGCAGTCCATGCACCATACAGAGCACATCCTGCGCGAAATGGCGCGGGTGGCGCGTTTCGGAATCGTGTCGTTTCCCAACTTTGGCTACTGGCCCCATGGCTGGTCGATCTTGCGTGGACGCATGCCGGTCACCGGCGAAATGCCGTATCAGTGGTACGACACACCCAATATCCATTTGTGCACATTGAAGGATTTCCAGAGCCTGGCGGCGTCGCTCAACTTGCGCATTACGCATCTGGCCACCTTTAATGTCGACAAGGAGATCAAGTTTCTGCCCGGCTGGCGCAGCACGCTGGCGGTATATCGATTCGAGTCGCCCCAAGAGGACGCACGCAAAGAGTAAAGGAGAATTATCGTTTCGTCGTCTAATGTCTACGCAAGCCCGCGCGTCATTCCTTTGCTTGTTCTGGGCTTTTCCAGTGGGCTGCCGCTGGCGCTGACTACCGGGACCTTGCAGGCGTGGGCTACGGTGTCCAATGTCTCTTTGCAGGATATTGGTTTTCTCACGCTGATCGGTTCGGCCTATACCCTCAAGTTTCTTTGGTCGCCCCTGGTTGATCGCTACGCCCCTCCCGTGTTGGGGCGTCGGCGCAGCTGGATTTTCATGACGCAGATTCTGCTGGCGATGGCTATCGCCGGCATGGGTTTTTTTTCACCTTCCGGTAGTTTGGCAACGCTGGCAATGTTGGCGGTTGTGGTGGCGTTTTTATCAGCCACGCAGGATATTGCGTTCGATGCCTACAGCACCGATGTATTGCGCAAGCACGAGTTGGCGGCTGGCGCAGCGGTCAAGGTATTGGGCTATCGGATTGCCATGGTCGTATCTGGCGGCCTGGCGTTGATTCTTGCCGATCAGTGGCTGGGCTGGGGCGGCACCTACTTTCTGATGGGCGCGTTCATGGTGGTGTGCGCATGCGCCACGCTGCTTGCACCCGAGCCCGAAGTGGTCGCACGCACGCCTCGAACGCTGGGGTTGGCGGTCATGGAGCCGCTGGCCGAATTTTTCAAGCGGCGCGGCGCGATCACAATTTTGCTTTTGATTGTGCTGTACAAATTGGGCGATGCGTTTGCCGGAGCACTATCGACTACGTTCTTATTGCGGGGGGTGGGCTTTAGCGTGTCCGAGGTGGGGACCGTCAATAAAGTATTTGGGCTGATTGCCACGATTATCGGCGCCTTGCTGGGCGGCTCGTTAATGGCCCGCCTGGGGCTGTATCGTTCCCTGATGATGTTCGGCATCTTCCAGGCGGTTTCGAATTTTGCCTATTGGGTGCTGGCCGTGACGCCGCCTCATCTGTATTCGATGGCGGCGGCGGTGGCCATCGAGAACCTGTGCGGGGGTCTGGGTACGGCGGCCTTTGTAGCCTTGTTGATGGCGCTGTGCAATCAGGAGTTTTCCGCGACTCAATTCGCACTTTTGTCGGCGCTGTCGGCGGTGGGGCGTACCTATCTGGCCGGGCCATTGACTCCGCCGCTGGTCGAGCATCTGGGCTGGCCGGCTTTCTTCATGGCAACGGTGGCCATATCCATACCGGGCTTGCTGCTGCTTTGGTGGCGGCGTGCCGAGATCGAGAGTCTGTAGCGCCGCCCCTTGTGGGCGGCAGGCAACGCCGGCAACAGCGCTACGAAACCCCGTATCGCAAGCGGTACGCGACTACGGCGGCGCGGTGCTCGGCCAGTTCGGGGTCGTGGTCCAGCAGCCCCATGATATCGCCCAGCGAAGCGATGCTGACTACGGGAATGCCATAGGTATTGCTGACATCCTGCACGGCCGAGTGAGGCGACAGGGCGTCGTCGGCGCCCGCACGTTCCATGCGGTCCAGGGCGATCAATACTGCTGCAGGTTCGGCGCCCGATCGGCGAATAATGTTGACGGATTCTCGCACCGATGTGCCGGCGGTGATGACATCGTCGATGATGATGACGCGGCCCTGCAAGGGGGCTCCCACCAGCACGCCGCCTTCGCCATGGTCTTTGACTTCTTTGCGATTGAAGGCAAACGGCACATCCTGGCCGGCCATGGCTGGATGCCCGGTCAGCGCCACGGCCGTGGCGGTCGACAGAGGTATACCCTTGTATGCGGGGCCGAACAGCATGTCGAATTTCAGACCGGAGTCGATCAGGGCTTGCGCATAGAATTTGGCCAGGCGGCCTATCGACAATCCGGTGTTGAATAGGCCGGCATTAAAGAAATACGGACTGAGACGTCCGGATTTGACCTTGAATTGCCCGAAACGCAAAACGCCTTGCTCTAAAGAAAAGCGCACAAAATCGCTGCGGTTCTGCGTGGAATCAGCCATGGTGGGATTTGAGATTAAAAACATTATTATCGGTGATTCTGGGTATGCATGCCGTGCGCCGCGCACAGTCTCCCCCCGGGAGTATATTTATTAAGCAGATTCTCGTACACTTCGCGCAATGTGATCGGGGGTTTCGTATCCGTTGCGGTGTTTTGCGTACAGGGGTTGCAGCAAGCCTTGGCGCAGGACGGGTTTTTATCATCTTTTTGTAGGGAATGAGTATGTCAAAAGGCAGTTGCGAAATGTGGTCCTCGTACGCGCAAGCCGTCCTTCGCGTGGTTAGCGCTTATATGTTCATGCTGCATGGTGCCGCCAAGCTTCTGCATGTTCCACATATCGCCAGCTATGATAATTTGCAGATTTTTTCGCTAATCGGTCTGGCCGGTGTACTGGAACTGGTGTTTGGCGGGTTGCTGTTGATCGGTCTGTTTGCTCGTGCCGCCGCTTTTATCTTGTCGGGCGAAATGGCGGTTGCTTATTTTATGGCTCATGCCAGCCAGGGCAATCCTTTGTTTCCGCTGATGAATGGCGGCGAACCTGCGGTTCTGTATTGCTTTATATTCCTGTTCCTGGCTGTGGCCGGAGCCGGGGCGTGCAGTATTGATCGCTTGCGTGGTGCAAAGTGCTGATCTTGTAGCGACAGGCCTTGTGCCTGTCATCGATGCAATAACCTGCGTCCGGTTTATTGATAAATGGCAGCCACAAGGGCTGCCGCTACAAGCGGCGGATATGTCTTTGCAGATGCCGTTTAAATGCCCAGCTTGATGGAGTCAGTTCAATGTGGTCGCCCGGAGAATCCATATGAAAATGCCGGTGTACTTTATCTCGCATGGCGGCGGCCCCTGGCCTTACATGCCCGAGGCACGCGAGAGCAACGCGTTGCTGGCAGCCAGCTTGCGCGAGATTCCTTCGCAATTGCCCAGGCGCCCCACGGCTATATTGGCCGTGTCTGCGCATTGGGAGACTCCAGGCACGTTTGCTGTGATGGGGCACGCTCATCCGCCTATGGTCTACGATTATTACGGCTTTCCGGCGCATACATATCAGGTTCATTATTCGGCGCCAGGTATGCCGGCGCTGGCCGATCGGGTCGCGGATTTGCTGCATGCGGCAAGCTTGTCCATCGAGATTGACCGCCAACGCGGTTTCGATCATGGCGCGTTTGCTCCACTGGCCGTGATGTACCCCGATGCTGACGTTCCCGTTGTGCAGTTGTCGATCGATGCGGGCTATGACCCGGCCCTCCATGTGGCGCTGGGCCGTGCGCTGGCGCCGCTGCGCGACGAAGATGTGCTGATTCTGGGCAGCGGCCTGAGCTATCACAATCTGCGAAATATGGGCCCGGGCGGCGCGCGTCCGTCAGCGCAATTTGATGATTGGTTGCAGCAGGTGGTAGTGCAGGGGCCGCTTGAACAGCGTGTCGGGCATCTGCAAAACTGGTCATCAGCACCGGCGGCGCGTCTGGCGCATCCGCGTGAAGACCATCTGGTTCCGCTGATGGTGGCCGTGGGTGCGGCCGAAAACGAGGCGGCTACCTGCGTCTATCATGAAACCCATGCGTTTGGCTCTATTACAGCGTCCAGCTTCAGGCTCGGTTAATTCTGTCTATGAAATTGCGTTGATGGCACCCACAAGGGGCGCCGCTACAAGCGACGGTATGTTTATGTAGCGGCACCCCTTGTGGGTGCCATCAACGTTTATAAATACCGTCTCGGTTGTCAACGATTTTGACAGCCACAAGGGCTGCCATTACTACACATTTACGCCCTAGCCTAGCTTCTCTTTTAGCAGATCGTTGACTTGCTGTGGATTGGCGCGGCCTTTTGCGGCTTTCATGACCTGGCCCACCAGTGAGTTGAAGGCCTTTTGCTTGCCGGCCCTGAACTCTTCAACAATGGTCGGATGCGCGGCCAACACGGTGTCGATCATGGCATTTATGGCGCCGCTGTCGTTGATTTGGCGCAGTCCGCGCGCGTCTATGATGGCATCGGGGTTGCCGTTTTCTTCGCCCGTCCACATGGCGGAAAATACATCGCGCGCCATATTGTTCGAGATGGTTCCGTCGACGATGCGAGCGATCATGCCCGCCAGCGCGGCGGGTGCAACGGGGCTGTGTGCGAGTGTTATCTCGTCCCGATTTAGGGCTGCGGAAAATTCGCCCATGACCCAATTGGCGGCCAGCTTGGCCTGGCTCGGAGGCAGCTTGGAGCAGACCTCTTCGAAGTAGGCGGCTATGGCACGATCCATCGTCAGTTGTGCGGCGTCATAGGGGGTCAGACCGAGTTCCTGTACAAAACGAGCTCGTTTGTGTGCCGGCAGTTCGGGCATGGCCGAGCGCACCTTTTCGATCCAGTCGGCGCCGATAATGAGCGGCGGCAGGTCGGGGTCGGGGAAGTAACGGTAGTCGTCGGCGTCCTCCTTGCTGCGCATGGTGCGTGTTTCGTTTTTGTCGGAATCGTACAGCCGTGTTTCCTGACGCACGCGACCGCCGTCTTCAATCAGTTCGATTTGCCGCCGGACTTCATACTGTATGGCCAGTTCCATGAAACGGAAGGAGTTGAGGTTTTTGATTTCGCAACGGGTGCCGAATTCGGCTTGGCCCTTGGGGCGCACCGATACATTGGCGTCGCAGCGAAATGAGCCCTCTTGCATATTGCCGTCGCAAATACCCAGCCAGACAACCAGCCCATGCAGCGTGCGCGCATAGGCCACCGCTTCGGCCGCAGAACGCATTTCCGGTTCGGTCACGATTTCCAGCAGCGGCGTGCCAGCACGGTTCAGATCGATCCCGGTGGACGATTCGCCATGTGGGCCGGCAAAGTTTTCGTGCAGTGACTTGCCGGCATCTTCTTCGAGATGAGCCCGGGTCAGGTTGATGGTTTTTTCCTGATCGCCCACGAAGAAACTAAGCGAGCCGCCCAAAACTACCGGAATTTCGTATTGGCTGATCTGGTAATTTTTGGGCAGGTCTGGGTAAAAATAATTTTTACGCGCAAAGATCGAGCGCGGCGCAATTTGCGCGCCTACGGCCAGCCCGAACTGGATTGCGCGCTCGACTGCGCTGCGGTTCAGAACCGGCAGGCTGCCCGGCAACGCCATGTCGACTTCGTTGGCCTGCGTGTTGGGTTCCGAGCCGAATCGTGTGCTGCTGTTGGAGAAGATTTTCGATTCGGTGGACAACTGTGTGTGTGTTTCCAGCCCGATGACGATTTCCCATTCCATTATTGCTGCCTCGGTTTGCGTTGATGCCAGTCGGTTGTCTGCTGAAAGCGATCGGCGATGGCCAAAAGTTGGCCCTCTTTGAAGTAGCTGCCGATAATTTGCAGCCCTATGGGCAGGTCGCCAGCGGCGCCGCCCAGGCCGCAAGGAATGGACATGGCCGGCAAGCCAGCCAGGCTGATGCCCAGGGTATAAATATCGGCCAGCCAGTCTGCGGTTGGATCGTCGCGGTTCACGCCTATGGGTTTGGCGACGGTAGGTGTGACCGGACCCATGATGACATCGCAGTGCTGCGCAAAGGCTTGCTGGAAATCGTTGGCGATCATGCGGCGCACGCGTTGCGCTTGCAGATAGTACGCATCGTAATAGCCATGCGAAAGCACATAAGTGCCTACCATGATGCGGCGCAGCACCTCGGGGCCGAAGCCTTCGCTGCGCGAGCGGCTGGTCATTTCGGCCAGATCGCCGTATTGCGCGGCGCGATGGCCGTAGCGCACGCCATCGTAGCGCTGTAGATTGCTCGATGCTTCGGCCGGAGCGATCACATAATAGGCAGGAATTGACAGCTCGGTGCGCGGCAGAGAAATCGCGACGCGTTTGGCGCCCAGCGATTCGAATACCTGCAACGCCGCTTCAATGGCCTGGGCTACGTCGCCGGCCAGCCCGGCATTGAAAAACTCTTTGGGCACCCCGATGCGCAGCCCGGCAAGGGGAAGGCGCCCTGTTTGCTGTTGCAGGGCCGCGTTGAAATCGGCGCGTATGCGTCCTGGTGCATTGGCTACGCCGTCGCAGGTTTCCAGGCTGGTGGAGTCGCGTTCGTCGAAACCGCTCATGACGTCGAGCAATTCGAGCAGATCTTTGGCATGACGTGCGATAGGGCCTGCCTGATCCAGACTGGAACCGAACGCCACCATGCCAAAGCGCGACACGGTGCCATAGGTGGGCTTGATGCCGCTCACGCCGCACAACGCAGCCGGTTGGCGCACCGAGCCGCCGGTATCGGTTCCGGTGGCGGCAACCACCAGGCCGGCGGCGACGGCCGCAGCCGATCCGCCCGACGATCCGCCAGGCACGAAATCGGGGTTCCAGGGGTTTTTTACCGGCCCGAAGGCCGAATTTTCATTGCCCGAACCCATGGCGAATTCGTCGCAATTGAGCTTACCTATCGATACCGCGCCGGCCTGCGTCAGGCGGTGAACCACCGCTGCATCGTAGGGGCTGGTGTAGTTGGCCAGCATCTTGCTGCCGGCGGTGGTGCGCCAGCCCTGGGTGACAAAAAGATCCTTGTGCGCGATGGGTATGCCGCAAAGCGCAGTAGCGTTACCGGCGGCCAGTGCGGCGTCGGCGGCGCGCGCCTGCTGGCGAGTGAGTTCGGGGTCGATGTGCAGGAAGGCGTTCAGCGAGCTGGCCTGGGCCGCTGCGAGGGCGCTGTCGGCCAGTTCCAGTGCAGTAATTTCGCGGGCCCGTAGAGCCGCGCGCAGGGCTTCGATCCCATCGAATTCGGTGTGTATGGGGCTTGTTTTGGGCATAAGTTACTCGATGACCGTCGGTACCACGAACAAGCCGTCCACCTCGGCTGGAGAATTGGCCATCAGGGCGTGGCGTTCAGCCAGCGTATGCGTGGGCGCGGCTGCGTCGGGACGCAGGCGCAGCGCAATGTCCTGGTGCGCCGACAAGGGATGCGCCATGGGTTCGATGCCGTTAGTGTCAACCGCCTGCAATTGTTCGATCAACCTTATAATACGGTTGAGTTCGGTGATCGCGCGATGGCTGGCCTGATCTGAAAGTTCGATGCGGGCGAGTCGTGCGATGCGCGCTACGTCCTGGTCGGTAATAGCCATGTCAGTGTTTTGATTCGTGAGTATAAAGCCCGTCGGCGCCCGTTTCAGGCTGGATTGCAGGCAAATTCAAGGGAAAGATCGCCGCGTTACAAAAGTTAACGAACGGCTTATTCACCCTTAACAAGGGTAAATTATAAGTTATCATTGTCGGTTTAATCGTTAGCCAGTTTTCAGGATCCGGTCATATGCCCTATTGGTGCACGATAAAGGGCCTGCAACGGGTAATGAATTTCCCTCAATTTTGATCTAGCTGAGCGTCCATGTTCGGATTTCTACGTAGTTACTTCTCTAGCGATATGGCGATTGATCTCGGTACCGCCAATACGCTGATTTATGTCCGCGGCAAAGGGATTGTGCTCGATGAGCCTTCTGTGGTGGCTATACGCCACGAAGGCGGTCCCAATGGCAAAAAAATCATCCAGGCAGTAGGGCGCGAGGCTAAACGGATGCTGGGCCGTGTGCCAGGCAATATCGAAGCCATACGGCCCATGAAAGACGGCGTGATCGCCGACTTCACGGTCACCGAGCAGATGCTCAAGCAATTCATACGCATGGTGCATCCCAGCAGCATGTTTGCCCCCAGCCCGCGCATTATTGTTTGTGTCCCCTGCGGTTCAACCCAGGTCGAGCGGCGCGCCATACGCGAGTCGGCGCTGGGTGCTGGCGCCAGTCAAGTCTATCTGATCGAAGAGCCCATGGCGGCTGCCATTGGCGCTGGCCTGAGCGTTTCCGAGGCTAGCGGCTCGATGGTGGTGGATATTGGCGGGGGTACCACCGAAGTGGCGGTCATTTCGCTGGGTGGCATGGTCTACAAGGGGTCGGTGCGCGTGGGCGGCGACAAGTTCGACGAGGCCATCATCAATTACATACGGCGCAACTACGGCATGCTAATTGGCGAACCGACCGCTGAATTGATAAAAAAAGAGGTCGGATCCGCTTTTCCCGGATCTGAAATACGCGAAATCGAGGTCAAAGGGCGTAATCTATCCGAAGGCGTGCCACGCAGTTTCACCGTGTCGTCCAACGAGATCCTCGAATCGCTGACCGACCCGCTGAACCAGATTGTTTCCGCAGTCAAGACGGCGCTGGAGCAAACCCCCCCCGAGCTGGGGTCCGATATTACCGACAAAGGCATTTCGCTGACTGGCGGCGGCGCTTTGTTGCGCGATCTGGACCGCCTGCTGCAAGAAGAAACGGGCTTGCCCGTTGTGGTGGCCGAAGATCCGCTGACGTGCGTGGTGCGTGGCTGCGGTGAAGCCCTCGAGCACCTGGAGCGCCTGGGCACGGTTTTTATCTACGACTAATTCAGTCAGTCCTCGTTCGGATACCACCAGGAGTGTGCCGGGCGGATGAAGGCGCAAGTACGAAGTCATGCAAGAAAATCGGACGCTCACGCTGTTCAGGCATGGACCGACCGCCGAGTTTCGGCTCTTTGTTCTGGTTGTTCTGGCGGTGTCCCTGCTGGTGGTTGATGCCCGCTGGCGCGTGCTCGATCCGGCCCGTCAGGCGATATCCGTTGTGCTGTATCCCTTTCAACGTTTGGTGCTCGCGCCTCGAGACGCCGTAGAGACATTCAACAACTGGGCCGACGCAGCCGCTTTGGCGCGCACCGAAAAGGAAGCTTTGCAAAAGCAACGCATCGAACTGGCGCAGATAGCGACTCATGCGGCGCAGATGTCAGTCGAAAACGAGCAGTTGCGCCGCTTGCTGAATGTGGCGGATACGGTCTCTCAGCCGTCGGTGGCGGTCGAGGTGCTGTACGAGCCTCCCAATGCGTTTACACATCATCTTATTTTCAATAAAGGCACCTCCGACGGAATTCGCGCCGGAATGCCTGTGATCGACGAGGGCGGTGTGGTTGGGCAAGTGGTGCGCGTTACTCCCTTCACCTCCGAGGCGGCGCTGGTGACTGACGACATGGTATCCATTCCCGTGCAGGTCTTGCGCAATGGCCTGCGCCTGATCGTTTTTGGCGGCGGTGTGAGTGGCAAAGTCGAAGTGCGTTACCTGACGGCGAACGCGGATATCAAGCGCGGCGACACGCTGATCACCAGTGGTATTGGCGGCCTGTTTCCCGCCGGCCTGTCGGTTGCTACAGTCGACTCGGTAGAGCGCGATTCCGCCACCGGGTTTGCGCGTGCCATAGCAAGCCCTCTTTCTCATCCCGAACGTTATCGCCATTTTCTGGTGTTGCGTGTCGATGTTTCCAATCCAAAAGTTCCTCCGGAGGCTCCGTCCAATGGTTCGCAAGCCGGACACTAAGGCCGCGCGACCAGGGGTTCGCGCGCAGGCTTCTTTATTAAGCTCCCTACAACCTGTTGATTCGACGCCGTTCAAGCAATCTGCAAATCCCATGTTTGTGTGGGCAACGATACTTCTGGTATGGTTGATCTCTTTTTTGCCATGGCGTTTATGGCAACCCGCGCCCGATATACTTTTGTTGGTGATCGCCTTCTGGTGTCTGAACGAGCCGCAGAAAGTGTCGATGCTGACGGCGTTTGTGTTTGGCCTGTTTATGGATGTGCATGATGCGGGTCTGCTCGGCGAGACGGCGCTTACCTACACACTGGTTGCGTATGGCACGATTGTTCTGGCGCGCCGGCTTCAGCGTTTCGGAGCGATGATACAGGCGATACATTTGTTGCCTGTCTTTGTCTTGTCTGAGGCGGTATCGCGTATCATTCATTCGTGGCTCGCTGGTGAATGGGCGGGCTGGCAGTGGCTTTGGTCGGCTTTGTTTACGGTGGCGCTTTGGCCGGTAGCCGATGCGCTCCTGCATATGCCGCAACGGCGCCTGAATGAAACTGACCCGGGCTCAGTGTAGTCGGCAATTGGCACAGGCCATTTTATGTTCGAGTTTAAAAAAACGTCGCATCAGCAGAAACGGCGAATAGTCTTTCGGATCTGGGTGGCGGGAATTTTCGCGTTGGTGTGCTTTGGCGCCTTGCTTGGCCGTCTATGGTACTTACAGGTAGACCGCTACGAGGGTCTGGCAGCCCGCGCCAACCAGAATCGCATTGCGGTAGTGCCTATACCGCCGCGCCGTGGCGAAATCGTTGATCGCCGCGGCGTGGTGCTGGCGCGCAATTATCGCGACTACACTCTCGATGTCGTGCCGGCCCAAGTCGCAAACATGAAGAAAATGCTCGATGACCTCGGGCAACTGGTTTATATAAGCCCGCTAGATCGCCGTCGCTTCAAGCAGCGAATGGGGCAAACAGGGCGCTATGCCCATGTGATATTGCGCAATAACCTCAATGACACAGAGGCGGCCTGGTTTTCATCGCACGCTTTTGAGTTTCCAGGCGTTTCCCTGCGCGCGCGGTGGGTTCGTGAGTATCCGCAAGGGACCTCGGCCGCCCATGTGCTGGGTTATGTCGGGCGCATCTCCGAGTCCGATCTGACCAAGCTCGATGATGAAGGGCGCGCGGGCAATTATCGCGGTACGGACGTCATTGGCAAAAAGGGCATTGAGAAAACCTGGGAAAGTTCGCTCCATGGCCGCACGGGCCTGGAGGAAGTAGAAGTGACGGCGGCCGGTCGGCCGGTGCGTGTATTGCACAGTGTCGATCCGGTTCCTGGCTCCAATCTGGTCTTGTCGCTGGACATAGGCCTGCAGAAGGTGGCCGAAAAGCTGTTTGAAGGCAGGCGCGGCGCGCTGGTTGCGATTGACCCGAAAACCGGCGATGTACTGGCATTTGTCTCGTCTCCGTCATTTGACCCCAATTTGTTTATAGATGGCATTGATGTGGAAAATTGGCGTCGTCTGAACGATTCGCCCGATCATCCGTTGGTTGATCGGGCGTTATATGGCACTTACCCTATCGGTTCGACCTACAAGCCTTTTGTTGCGCTGGCCGCTCTCCAGTTGGGCAAACGCAGCGCAACTCAGATCATTCCCGATCCGGGGTATTTTGAGTTTGCCGGGCAAAAGTACCGCAATGCGGCGGGTGAAGTCTTCGGGCCGACCGACATGCATCATGCCCTGGTGGTGTCGTCCGATACGTATTTCTTTTCGCTCGGGCCGATAATCGGTGTGGATGCATTGCACGATTTCACCAAGCAGTTTGGCTTTGGTCAATTGACCGGCATTGACCTGGACGGCGAGCGGCGTGGCGTACTGCCTTCCACAGAATGGAAGCGCCACGAGTTCAAAAAACCTTCGCAACAACACTGGTATACCGGCGAATCGATTTCGGTGGCCGTTGGCCAAGGCTATAACGCATTTACCATACTACAGTTGGCGCAGGCTACTGCCGTGCTGGCCAACGATGGCGTGTACATGAAACCGCACCTGGTAAGCCTGGTCGAAAACCCGCAGACAGGCAAATCCAGGGCCACCGTAACCAAGCCCTCCTACACCATTGCGCTTAAGCCGGAAAACCTTAAAGTGGTGAAAGACGCCCTGATTGATGTGGTTCGGTACGGTACGGCGCGCCGGGCGTTTATCGGCGCCAAGTATCAGGCCGCCGGCAAGACCGGCACGGCCCAACTGTATAGCCTGAAGGGAGCAAAATACCATTCAAGATCGGTCAACGAGCGTTTGCGCGACCATGCCTTGTTCATGGCTTATGCGCCGGCGGACAACCCGCGCATTGCAGTGGCCCTGATCGTTGAAAATGGGGGATGGGGAGCTTCAGTTGCAGCGCCTATTGCGCGCCAGGTGTTCGATTACTGGTTGTCGCCCGATCGAAAGGTAAACGAGAATTACGTCACCCTTCCCGCCTCGCTCAAGGCGGATCTGCCACATCCAGCGCAGAGCGGATCGGCCAGCGCTACCTCGGACGACTTGCCCGACGTTATTGGGCCTCCCGATGTTCGTCCCGAAGAAGACCCAACTGATCCCGCGTTGCCCGGCGTTGGTCGCGGTCCTGACGCTTCTCTGACGCTGACCGACTCCCATAATGCGGAGAGCCCATGAAACGCATTATGGATTGGGGCTTAAGGGCTCTCGCCGCATTCGATTGGCCGTTGCTGGCCATACTGGCGTTAATGATGCTGCTGGGCATGACGGTCATGCAATCGGCAGTGGGTGGCA
The DNA here is from genome assembly GCA_004297945.1 of Candidimonas sp. Taxonomy (GTDB): domain Bacteria; phylum Pseudomonadota; class Gammaproteobacteria; order Burkholderiales; family Burkholderiaceae_B; genus Paralcaligenes. The sequence goes on from SCRC01000046.1 coordinate 41,639, forward strand.
TGGACTTGCGATTTGCTGATCAGTCGCGCAATTTTTTGATTGCGTTTTTGGTGATGTGGGCGGTGGCGTTGGTGCCGCCGCCACAGTTGATGCGGCTGGCGCTGCCTTTTTATATTCTGGGCATTGCACTTTTACTTGGGGTGGAGTTTGCCGGGGAAACCAGCAAGGGTGCGACCCGCTGGCTCAACCTTGGCTTTGGCCGTATTCAACCATCGGAAATGATGAAGATTGCAGTGCCTTTGATGCTGGCCTGGTATTTTCATCGGCATAAGGGCCGCGTGCGTGTTCTGGATTTCATAGTCACACTTGCGCTGCTGGCGGTTCCATTTGGGCTGATTGCCAAGCAGCCCGATCTGGGCACCGCTTTATTGGTGTTTGTGGCGGGCTTCAGCGTCATTTATCTGGGCGGGCTGTCGTTCAAGCTGCTGGTGCCTTTGGTTCTGGTGGGCGCAATGGGGTTGGGAGCCTTGGTGCATTATGAGTCGCAAATATGCCAGCCCGACGTCAAGTGGGTGATGCTGCACGATTATCAGAAGCATCGCATATGTACTTTGCTGGATCCGACCTCAGATCCTTTGGGCAAGGGCTTTCACACGATACAGTCGATGATTGCCGTAGGCTCTGGAGGCGTGTATGGCAAGGGCTATATGCAAGGCACGCAGTCGCATCTGGATTTCATTCCTGAGCGCACAACCGATTTTATTTTTGCCGTTTACGCAGAGGAGTTCGGGCTCTACGGCGGCATCCTTTTGCTGGTACTTTATGCTTTGCTGATCACGCGGGGCTTGTCGATTGCGGTGCATGCGCGAAGCCAGTTCGGCAGGCTTATGGCAGGTTCCATGTCGATGATGTTTTTCGTTTACGTGTTTGTGAATATAGGCATGGTCACGGGTATTTTGCCAGTGGTGGGTGTGCCCCTGCCGTTCATGAGCTACGGCGGCACGGCGCTCATGACCCTGGGTATCGCCAGCGGGATATTGATGAGCGTCAGCAATTATCGACCCAAAGACCCGTAGTTCACGTAGATCCACCCGTAGCGCCACCTGGTAGCGCCACCCTGTAGCGCCACCCTGTAGCGCCACCCTGTAGCGCCACCCTGTAGCGCCACCCCTTGTGGGTGGCATTCGCCGCAGGTGGCGTTTACGGAAAATAGCATCGTCCCAACCTTCGCTAAGCCCTTCTAGCCCCGCGTCGTGGCCCCTTAAGGCGGATCGGGCTCTGACGTGCACGGTCATGGCTGCGCCATGACTTCCCACGCGCACGACCAGGTTCGGGGCGGCGTGCGAACTCGTGGGGCGAATAGCCCACTGGGCTATTCGCAAGCTCCCACTCGAACAGCGCACGCCTTGCATCCCCGAAGCCGGCCCTGTGCGAGGCGTGCCCGAATCGCCCGCCCCGCCTTAAGGGGCCACGACGCTCGTGTAGTCGATATTTGTATGATCGTTGTTTACGTAGCGGCAGCCCTTGTGGCTGCCATTGCTGCCATTGATCGAGAGCCAAGGCGATATTTATAGAACACCGATGGCACCCACAAGGGGTGCCGCTACATGATTTTCCGCACCTGCACCTGCACCTGCACCTGCACCCGCAAACGTTGCCGCTACGGTATATGCTTGCCGGCGCTTCCGATTATTTCGTTTATGCCACACAGCAGTTTTCTGACCGGGGCGGGGAGGGCTGCGCCGGGCAGGTCTTCGACGGCTACCCAGGCTTGTTCCGGGCTGGGTTCGGCCACGCGGGTGAGTGGGCCGCGCAGGTACCAGGGCTCTATATGCAGCTTGAAGTGTGAAAAGACGTGCAGCAGGGAGGCCATCTTTTGGCCTTGTTCAATATCGGCGCCCAAGCCCAGACAAGCGTCTGCCAGGGCGTGTTGGTCGTCGTATTGCGGCAAGCTCCATAGGCCTCCCCATATACCACGAGAGGGGCGATGTTCGAGCAGTATCTTCCCATTTTGCTCCAGGATCAGCATTTTGCACTGGCGCTCGCGACCTGCCTTTTTTGGTTTGGGCGTTGGCAGTTCGTGTTGTCGGGATTCAAGCCGTGCGTAGCACCAGGTGTTGAGCGGGCATTGCTCACAGGACGGGCGGCTGCGGGTGCAGCAGCCCGATCCCAGATCCATCAGGCCTTGCGTATAGGCGGCCATATCCAGCTTTGGGTCGGCCGCGTCCAGCACGCTCTGGGCGCAGTCCCAGAGCTCGATCTCGACGGCGCGCGAGGCGGGATTGCCGTACAGGCCGAAGTAGCGCGTGAATACGCGCTTGACGTTGCCGTCCATGATGGCCTGGCGCTCGCCATAGGCGAAGGCGGCGATGGCCGCTGCCGTTGAACGTCCTATGCCTGGAAGTTGCTGGAGGTCGCAGACCTCGCGCGGGAATTGGCCACCCCATTGCTCGGCGACCTGTTGCGCGCAGCGGTGTAGGTTGCGGGCGCGGGCGTAGTAGCCCAAACCTGCCCAATAAGGCATTACCTCGTCCTGTGTCGCGTGAGCCAGGGCCTGTAGTGTTGGAAAGCGCGCCAGGAATCGCTGGTAGTAGTTGATGACGGTGCTGACCTGGGTTTGCTGCAGCATGATTTCCGACAGCCATATCGGGTAGGGGTCGCGGCTTGTCTGCCAGGGCAGGTCGTGGCGTCCGGCCTGTTGTTGCCAATGAACAATGGCTGCGGCAAAGTCTTCAAGGGCGGGGTGCGCATTGGCCAGCATTAGAAACGCGTGCTGCGGGTGACGGACCAGCGTGCCGAAAGCGCTCCCAGTATGGCTACTAAAACAACGGCCAGCGCCAGGCTGACGCTATCGGGCAGGTGCAGAGATACGCTGGCGCCGTAGCTTTGCGCCAGATGGGCCAACGCTGCATTAAGCGGAATAAGGGCCAAGGCGCAAAGCAGTATGGCAAGCAGGCTGGCCAGCACCCCGGTAAGAGCGCCCAGATATAGAAAAGGCCGCCTTACAAAGGATTCGGTTGCGCCCACCAGTCGCGCAACCCCGATTTCCTCGCGCTGGGTAAGTGCCTGCATACGCACCGTATTGAATACTGTGGACAGCACAACCAGCGCGACGCCTATTGCGAGCAAGCCCAGGCCGATGCGCCCGAATTGGAGCAATGCTTCCAGTCGTCGCACCCAGGCGCTGTCGAGTTGCACGGCGTCGACTTGCGGCCATTGGCGCCATTCTTGTGCGAGCGAGTTGGCATGCTGGGCCAAATCGACGCCGTTTTTGAGGGTAACGACAATGGCGTCGGGCAAAGGATTGTCGGGCAGTACCGCCAGAGCATCAGCCCAGGTGGGATTTGCCTTCAGGGCTTGCAAGGCTTGCTGGCGTGGCGCCAGGCGCACGGCGTTCACATCGCCGCTGTATCCGGTCTGCAGGCGATCCTGTATTTTTTTAACGGCGTCGGCCGAGGTCTTGAGCTTGAGAAAAAGCGTAATTTCGGGGGACACGGAGACTTGCCGGGCAAGTGGCTGCGCGGAAATCAGCGCGGAAGCGCCAATGATAGGCAGAGTGAGGGTCAGTGCGATAACCAGCAGATTCGAAAGCGATGAAAAGGGTTGTTGCAGCAGGCGGCGGGCGGCTATCCGCAACGCGTAGCGGTGTTGTCGCAGCCACCGGTTCATGGTTGTACCCCCCGCAGGTCGGAAAATTTGCCCTGGTCGATGCGCAGCGTGCGCGCCGCGTATGCGGCCATCAGCGACCGGTCGTGCGAAGCGATCAGGGTGGTGACTCCTACACGGTTGAAATCGCGAAACACCTCCATAATACGGCGCGCGCTTTCCTGATCGAGATTGGCGGTGGGTTCGTCAACGATAAGGATGGCGGGGCGGTTGACGATTGCACGGGCGATGGCCAGGCGCTGCTGCTCGCCGCCTGACATTTCGATGGGGTTGAGGCTCTCTTTGCCCGCCAGGCCAACCTTTTCCATGGCCGCGCGGGCACGAGTCGCTGCCAGGCTGCTCTCCAGGCCGGCCACGGTAAGCGGCAGCAAGACATTATTGATGGCGTTGCGGTCGTATAGCAGGTGGGTGTCCTGCAAAATAATGCCAACGGCGCGGCGTAAATAGGGCCGCGCGCGCGCCGGCATTTTATCGACGCGATGGCCGTTGACGTGCACCGAGCCACGGCTGGGGGGCTCGAGCCCGCCTATGAGTTTGAGCAGGGTTGACTTGCCGGCTCCCGATGGCCCCGATACAAACACGAACTCGCCCGGTTCGACGCGGAAGTTAAGATCGGCCAGGATGTTGCGGCCGCGTCCGTAGGACTTAAATACGTGCTGGAATTCAATCATGATGGGTGCCGAGTTGCGCTCCCTAATAATAACCATTAGCCCTTAGAATATGCAAAGCGCCGTAAGACTTGATCAAAACTCGAATCCATGACGATAAAGAAAACTCCATCTCCCACGCGTCGGCGCCTGTCATGGTACGACCCGTCCCTGCGGTCATGGATTTATCAAGGTCTGATATTGGCTGTGGTGGGTTTTGTTGTCTGGTATCTGGTGTCCAATACCTTGCACAACTTGTCGACGCGTAATATTGCCACGGGGTTTGGTTTTTTGCATCGCGAGGCCGGCTTTGCCATAGGCGAGTCGGCAATTGCCTACACGCCAGCCGATACTTACGGGCGGGCCATTATGGTGGGCCTGCTCAATACGCTCAAGGTGTCGGTGATGGGCGTTGTGGCGGCCACCTTGTTCGGGACGATTCTGGGCCACTGGGCCCGAAAGCGGCAGGACGCCACTGGCCGGGTTCTTCCCCTGGGGCGTATCGCCATGCTCCTGTTGATTGGCTTGCCGGTTCTGGGCTGGTTGGTTAGCGGTGCGAGCCTGGCCATTGATATGCCGTACCTGAAAGGGCTCAATTTTACAGGGGGCATGACGCTTAGCCCCGAATTTGCGGCCTTGCTCGCGGGCCTGGTTCTGTATATGTCGGCATTTGTGGCCGAGGTGGTGCGCTCGGGCATCCAGGCGGTTGACCGGGGGCAGTGGGAGGCCGCTGGCCCGCTTGTTTGACTCGCCGCTAAACATTGTGCTGACCGTGCTGATCGTCTGGATGCTGCTGATGTTTTTGCCAGGCGCCTTCGAGTGGCTATTCGTCAAGGCAAACTATACCGCTTCCAATGCCCAGGAATGCCGGGCTTCAAGCGGCGCGTGCTGGGCGTTTATTGCGGCAAAACACCGACTCATTCTGTTTGGCACTTACCCTTACGAGCAGCAATGGCGCCCGTTGCTGGCCACGATTGTCCTGATTGCAGTGATTATATGCAGTTGCCTGCGACGATTCTGGCGGCCGGCCCTGGGCCTGATCTGGGTTGTCGCCCTCGGGGCCGTCGCGGTTTTGATGTGGGGCGGCGTGGCGCGGGTTCGGCGTCGAGGCCTACCTGTTCATTGCCTTGATTTACTTTGTATTCTGCTTTTCTATTTCGCGTTATAGCCAGTCGCTGGAGCGGCGCCTGGACGCGGGATACCAACGCTGAGGGAGTCGCAGCATGTCTCGTGCCGTCATTCGCCTTGAAGATGTCAACAAATGGTATGGCCAGTTTCATGTGCTGCGTCATATCAATCTGGCGGTATCGCAGGGCGAGATCATTGAGCAGAACACGCCCGACAGGTTTTTCGATGCACCCGAAAATGAACGGACCCGTCTTTTTCTAAGCCAGGTTCTTCATTGAACGGAGCAAGTTGCGCGTGGAAGGTCTGAGACGTCCGGCAAAACTCGCGTTAGTATTGGGGTTTTGTCATTTACTTGGTCTTTAGCGGGAGTACCCTTCATGTTGTCCAGCCTCAAATCGTGGCCTGCAACCATTGCCGCCAGCGCGCTTGCCTGTTTGGCGTTTATAAGCGCGGCGCCGGCTGTCGCGGCGGATTTTCCTACCCATTCTCTGCAATTCATTGTTCCGTATTCGCCTGGTGGGCCGCTCGATACGATGTCGCGGTTACTCGCCCAGAAGGTGCAAGCCGAACTCGGTCAAACGGTGGTGGTTGAAAACCACCCCGGCGCGGGCGGCAATATTGGGGCCGCCCTGGCAGCCAAGGCTAAACCCGATGGCTACACGCTGGTGATGGGCGCGGTGGCTATCAATGCGATCAACCCCTGGTTGTATCCTCATTTGCCTTTCGACCCGGTAAAGAGCTTTGCGCCCGTAACCTTGGTTGCGTCCGTACCCAATGTGCTGATCGTCAACAATGCGTTTGCCAAGGCGCATGACATCGATTCGGTGTCAGACCTGGCCGCGTATGCCAAGAGCCATCCGGGCAAACTCAATTTTGCCTCTGGAGGCAATGGCAGCGCCGGCCACCTGGCGGGAGCCCTGTTCAATGTGCGCATGGGCATCGATACCGTACATATTCCGTATCAGGGCGCGTCACCCGCCAAGCTGGCGTTGTTGGCGGGCCAAGCCGACTTCATGTTTGACAACCTGGCATCGGCCTCCGGCCTGATCACCGACGGAAAAGTAAAGGCGCTGGCTGTCACTACAACGCAACGTTCGTCTATTTTCCCCAAGTTGCCCACCATGGAGCAAGCGGGTGTGAAAGATTTTGATCTGGGCACCTGGTTTGGCGTATTTGCCACGGGGGGTACACCCAAGGCGATTATCGACCGCCTGAATAAAGCCTATACCAAGGCGCTCGAGGATCCGGTAGTGCGTAAAAATCTGCTGATCATGGGGTCGGACGCCAAACCTACTACGCCCGAGGCCTTTGCTGCACTCGTCAAGCACGATTTGGCCAAGTACAAGGAGATTGTGAAGGTGTCGGGTGCCAAGCTTTTTTAAACGTGGGCTTGAATGATGTAAAGTGTCAAGCTCGGTCAATTGCAAAAAAAACGCAACGCCTGCGCGTATGCTGTTTTGCTAACATAATGACAGCCTCTTGGGCGAGAGGCTGTAAAAGGAGAAGCAAATGAATCTATCTATTCGTGTTAGTCGGACTGCGGCTTGTATTGCGGTGGTTGCGTTGATGGGGGGATGCGCCCAGATGAACGGCATGAGCACTGGTGGCAAAACGGCCGTTGGTGCGGGCGCCGGCGCGGCTATCGGAGCCGGATTGGGCGCCCTCATCGGCAATACCGGAGCTTCTGCGTTAATTGGCGCCGGCGTAGGTGCAGTGGCGGGCGGCATCGTTGGCTACAACTGGGCAGGTGTTAAAAACGACGTGCAAAAATCGGGGGCGAAAAATCTGGGAATCGACGTTACTGAGCAGCCCGACGGCACTCTGAAAGTCAATATCCCCAGCAATGTTTCCTTTGATACGGGCCGCTATACCCTCAAGCCGGCATTGCTGCCTGTGCTCGACAGCGTCGCGCGCGCGCTGGTCCAGCACCCCGAGTTGCGAGCCAAGTCGGTTGGCTATACCGATAGCACAGGTTCGGCCGCTATCAATCAGACCTTGTCTGTCAATCGTGCACAAAGCGTGATCAACTATCTCTCGCAGCAGGGTGTGGGCGCTGGCAGGATGTCCGCAGAGGGCCGTGGAGCAAGCAACCCGATCGGCGACAACAACACCGTTGCCGGCCGTGCGTTGAACCGTCGTGTCGAGCTGTATTTGTACGCGGTCAAGCAATAGGCTTTAGTGGAAATGAATTCGGGCCGCTGATCGCGGCCCGAATTCATTGTTGCGTCGTGCTTCAGGCCTGGTGGTAGATCTCGGCCCCCTGCTTGACGAACTCCACGGCTTTTTCCTGCATGCCTTGCTCCAAGGCCTTTTGCTGATCGATTCCCAACTGGTGAGCGTAGTCGCGCACGTCCTGGGTGATCTTCATGCTGCAAAAGTGTGGCCCGCACATTGAGCAGAAGTGCGCAACCTTCATCGAGTCCTTGGGCAGTGTTTCGTCGTGGAAATCCTTGGCGGTATCGGGATCCAGGCCTAGATTGAACTGGTCGTCCCAGCGGAACTCGAAACGCGCTTTGGATAGGGCGTTGTCGCGAATGGCCGCGCCTGGGTGGCCCTTGGCCAGATCGGCTGCGTGAGCGGCGATCTTGTAGGTGATGATGCCGTCCTTGACATCCTTTTTATTAGGCAAGCCCAGGTGTTCCTTGGGCGTGACATAACAGAGCATTGCCGTGCCATACCAGCCTATCAGCGCCGCCCCGATGCCCGAGGTGATGTGGTCGTAGCCGGGAGCGATGTCGGTGGTCAGAGGCCCCAGGGTGTAGAAAGGCGCTTCGTGACATTGTTCGAGCTGCAGATCCATGTTCTCTTTGATAAGGTGCATGGGGACGTGGCCCGGGCCTTCGATCATGACCTGCACATCGTGCTTCCACGCAATTTGTGTGAGCTCTCCCAGGGTTTTCAATTCGGCCAGTTGCGCTTCGTCGTTGGCGTCGTAGCCCGAGCCGGGCCGCAAGCCGTCGCCCAGCGAAAAACTGACGTCGTAGGCCTTCATGATGGCGCAGATGTCTTCAAAGCGTTCATACAGAAAGCTTTCCTTGTGGTGCGCCAGACACCATTTGGCCATGATTGAACCGCCGCGCGATACGATGCCGGTCATGCGGTCGGCCGTCATGGGTATGAACGGCAAGCGTACGCCGGCATGGATGGTGAAGTAATCGACGCCCTGTTCAGCCTGTTCGATGAGCGTGTCGCGAAATATTTCCCATGTCAGGTTCTCGGCTTTGCCGTCGACCTTTTCCAGCGCTTGGTAAATCGGCACGGTGCCGATGGGCACGGGAGAGTTGCGTATGATCCATTCGCGGGTTTCGTGTATGTTTTTGCCGGTGGACAGGTCCATGACCGTGTCGCCGCCCCAACGGATGGCCCAGGTCATTTTTTCGACTTCGTCGCTAATGCTGGAACCAAGCGCCGAATTGCCGATATTGGCATTGATTTTGACCAGGAAATTGCGGCCGATGGCCATCGGCTCGATTTCGGGATGGTTGATATTGGCAGGAATAATTGCGCGGCCACGTGCGATTTCGTCGCGCACGAATTCGGGCGTAATGGACGCGGGAATGGAGGCGCCAAATGATTGCCCCGGATGCTGGCGCGACAGGCGTTGAGCGAGTTTGTCGCCGCCCGGACCGGTGGCGCGCAGGCTATCCAGATACTGTTCGCGACGCATGTTCTCGCGAATGGCGACAAACTCCATTTCAGGAGTGATCAGGCCGCGTCGCGCATAATGCATCTGCGAGACATTTGCACCGGCACGGGCGCGGCGGGGCGCCCGGCGTAGCTCGAAGCGCAGGGTGCTTAACGCAGGATCCTGCAGCCGCTGCTGACCGAATGCGCTGCTGGGGCCTTCAAGCTGTTCGGTATCGCCGCGCTCTTCGATCCAGGCCTGGCGCAAGGCCGGCAAGCCCTGGCGTATGTCGATCTTGATTTCAGGGTCGGAATAAGGCCCGCTCGTGTCGTACACTGTGAGCGGCGGATTCTGCTCGCCGCCGTACATCGTAGGGGTGTCGCTTTGCGTGATTTCACGAAACGGCACGTTGATGTCCGGGCGTGAACCTTGCTGGTAAATTTTGCGTGATTGGGGAAGTGGATGTATGGCGGCGGCGTCGACTTCGGCGGTGGCGGCCAGGAACTTTGGTGTGGCGTTCAAGGTATGCTCCAAAAATAAATAGCTGGAGCCGAATTGGGATAGATCTCGTGACGAGTACGCTCCCAGCATCGGCATTATCCGTACTGGTACGAAGGGCTTTTCTCAACCCGTCAGTGACGACGAGTACCCCTGCGTGACGCTTAGTATACGGTGTATATGCCAAACCTGTCTGCGGCTGCCGCCCTCTTACTTATGTGACAACGATACGATCAGCGCCGCCACTGTACGTTCGATCACGGCCTTGTCTTTGCTTGAGAGCAATTGGTAGGCTTCGTGGGAAATGGTTTTGAACGGCCACAATGCGTTTGCTTGGACATGACCCGAATCGGCCAGTTGATTGCCAGCTGGAGGCGGGGCCGACATGGTTGCAGGCTCCATCTCGCCCACGCCCTGGCCAAGCCACAGCACGTTTACTCGTAGCGCCTCGGCCAGCCTGAAGATCCCTTTGGATTCTTGGCGGGTGCCGCTTTCATAATTGGCTATTGCCCCTTGCGAAAGGCGGCTAGCCCGGGCAAGCTGGGCTTGGGTAAGTTTACGTAGGTTGCGCGCGTATTGAAGGCGCTCGGAAAATTTCTTCACATTTGTGATTGAAGAAGGTTATTCAATCACGTTGGTAATAATACTAATCACGAATGTGATTATTTAATGTAAATTGGCATGACTCTATTTCCACGCTGACTCCGCGTCGATGTGATGGCAGTCAGTGTGATCTTGATCCGATCCTCTTCCAAAACAAGATTGTGCCATGCGCATACGACCTTTGATCTTGCTATTTACGCCCGGCCCGGATGCGGGCCCGATGGCGTTGTTGCGGGGTGATCACGCGACGCTGCTAAGGGCGCAAGGCTTCGAGCTCGATATCTGCCGCGATCTGAACAGCACCGTCGAGCAGGCCCGTCGCATAGCGCCCGATCTGCTTGTGCTGGCCGGGCCTCTGGCCGATAACTGCCTGGCGGCAAGTTATATGCGAGCGCTACAGCCGAGGCTTAAAGTTCTGGCGCTGCTGGATTCGCAAGATGAATCTGCTTTGCTTCAGATACTGCGCAGCGGCGCCGACATGTATGGGCCGCTACGCGCATCGCCGGAGCTGCTACTGGCGTTGACACTTGGCTTGTGCCGGCAACCGGGCGTGCCTGAAAGGTCGCCGGCCGATATCTCGTCTGCCGCCTGGGCCTTGGTCGATCGGGGCTGGGTGTTGTCCAGCCCCGATGGCAATTGCGTGGACCTGACCACCGGCGAGCGGGCATTTTTGCAGGCGCTATTTCTGGCGCCCGGCCTGCGAGCGCGACGAGCCGATTTGATGAACGCAATCGATATCAGTTATGCGTCCTCGACCCTGCCGGGCAAGGAAACCCGGCTGGGTGTTCTGGTGAGCCGCATGCGCCGCAAATTTCAGGCACGCGGCGTGGCCTTGCCGCTGAGGGCCATTCATGGCTTTGGATATATGTTTGCGGCAAGGGTACGGCCCGCAACCACCTGACCGCTTGCCAGCAGCGTTATTGGTAGCGGTGCACCGATAAATCGTCGCAGCGTATGGCGCCCGGGCGCCCCGAGACGATATCCGATAGCAGTTGGCCGCTGCCGCAGGCCATGGTCCACCCCAGCGTGCCGTGGCCCGTATTCAGAAACAGGTTGCCGATTTCGGTGGCGCCGACAATGGGTGTGCTGTCGGGGGTTTTTGGCCGCAAGCCCGTCCAGAATGAAACGCTGCTGGCTTGGTAGCTGCCTGGGAAAAGATCGTTTAGCACCATTTCCAGTGTGCCTCGTCTTTTCGGGTTCAGCGATTTATTGAATCCGACAATTTCGGCCATGCCGCCGACGCGAATGCGTTGATCAAAACGGGTAATCGCAATTTTGTAGGTTTCGTCCAGCAGCGTGGAGACGGGCGCTGCTGCTTCGTTGGCGACCGGCACTGTGATCGAGTACCCCTTGAGGGGATAAACCGGAATTTTGACCAGGCTTTTCAATAGAGTCGTGGAATAAGCACCCAAAGCGACGACATAGGCATCGGCGTGCAGCGTTTCATGAGTGCATTGCACCCCGCTAATGGAGTTGCCGCTGCGTTCGACGCGCTGGATATCGACACCGTAGCGGAATTCAACGCCGAGGTCTTTGGCCAGAGCCGCCAGCCGCGTCGTAAAAAGCTGACAATCACCGGTTTCGTCATCAGGTAGTCGCAGCCCCCCCACCAGTTTGTCCTGGCTTGCCGACAGACCGGGCTCGATGCGCACCAGGTCTTGCCGCGACAGCTCTTCATAGGCGACGCCCGCTTCACGCAGCACCCGCACATCTCGCGCCACGGCGTCTACCTGATGCTGGTTGCGAAAGACCTGCAGCGTGCCTCGTTGCCGCCCTTCGTACTGGATGCCGGTTTGTTCGCGCAGCGCCCGCAGGCATTCCCGGCTGTATTCCGCTAAGCGCACCAGCCGTTCTTTGTTTGTGGCGTATCGTGCAGCAGTGCAGTTGCGCCACATTTCAAATATCCAGCGCAACTGAAAAAGCGAGCCATCGGGACGGATCGATAAGGGGGGATGCTCTGCAAACATCCATTTCAGCGCTTTGAGCGGGACGCCGGGCGCGGCCCAAGGGGAGGAGTAGCCGTAGGAAACCTGCCCTGCGTTAGCGAAGCTGGTTTCCAAGGCCGGGCTGGCTTCGCGTTCCAGAACAGTTACCTCGTGGCCTTGCCTGGCCAGATAATAAGCGCTGGTAACGCCGATGACTCCGGCGCCTAACACAAGTATTTTCATTGTCCGAGATAAGTAATGGATTAATTTTTGTTATTCTAGTGGACATTAAGTAGTTATATTTACTGAATAAATAGAATATATAGTTGTTATTGCCAGGTACGTTACCGCCGGGTGTTCGGGCGAACCCCGGCTTATTGGAGCCACGTCTTGAGAGTACAGCGTTATCCCGTTCATGCGCTAGATCGGCTGGATCGGCACATCCTCGATCTGTTGCAGCGCGATGGCCGCATGTCCATGACTGAGTTGGCCGAGGCCGTGGGTTTGACGGTCACGCCGTGCATTGAACGGGTCAAGAGGCTAGAGCGCGATGGGGTGATTACGGGTTATCACGCCCATGTTTCGCCCGTTGCGCTCGACGCGGGCTTGCTGGTATTTGTCGAGATTTCCATGTCCAGCAAGTCCGACCGCACCTTCGACGATTTTCGGCGCGAGGTGCTTTGCATCCCTCATGTACTGGAATGCCATCTGGTATCGGGCGATTTCGACTATCTGTTGAAAGCGCGCATCAAGGAAATTGGCCAGTACCGGACGCTGTTGGGGGATATCTTGCTACGCCTGCCGGGGGTGACCCAGACCAAAAGTTGCGTGGTCATGGAGGAAATCAAGGAGACGCTATTTATCGCCGCGCAGAAATAGGCGCGTAGCGGCGCCCCCTTTGTTGTAGCGGCAGCCCTGGTGGCTGCCATCCGGGCCGTCGAAAGTCAAGGCAGCAGGCGCACAGGCGGTTGGCTTATATGGCACCCACAAGGGGTGCCACTACAGAAACGTGGCCGTCGCGTCGAGGAGACCCGCGTCGCTGCCAAAATCGTTGACAGGCTGTATTTACGAGGACGTGTCGTGAATTTTGTCGATTTTACGAGGACGTGTCGTGAATTTTGTCGATGTCATCGCGAGCTGCCGGTGATCGCACGAACACCATGTTGTCGCGGTGCATCAGTTCCTGGTCCGACATGCTGCCCAGGATTTCAGGGATGCGGCTGCTGGGCTGGCGCATGATGCGGCGTGTGTCGGTGGATGAGTAATTGATCAGGCCGCGGCCGCACTCCACGCCGTGCTGATCGACGCAGGCGACGACGTCGCCGCGTTCGAATTCGCCTTCTACGGCCGTGACGCCTATGGACAACAGGCTTTTATGGTTCTGCATGACGGCGCGCACCGCGCCCAGGTCGAGCGTAACGCGCCCGCGCAATCGAAGATGGTTGGCGAGCCAGCGTTTGCGGGCGGAGCGCACCGGCAAGATGGCTCTTAATTCGCTGCCTATGCGCTCTCCCTTTGCCAGGCGTATGAGCACATCGGGTTCGCGTCCGGACGCTATTATCGTATGCCCGCCACTGTTGGCGGCTCGTTTGGCGGCCAATACTTTGGTGAGCATACCGCCGGTGCCGATGCCGCTGCCAGCGCCGCCCGCCATGGTTTCCAGCGCAGGGTCGCCGGCCTGGGCAATTGAAATGAACTCGGCGCCGGGGTTTTTGCGCGGGTCGGCGCTGTAGAGGCCACGCTGATCGGTCAGGATAATTAGCGCTTCGGCTTCGATCAGGTTGGTCACCAGCGCGCCGAGCGTGTCGTTGTCGCCCAGCCGGATTTCGTCTGTGACCACGGTGTCGTTTTCGTTAACAATGGGCACCACGCCAAGCGACAGCAGGGTGTAGAGCGTGGTGCGGGCGTTCAGGTAGCGGCGCCGGTCGGCCAGGTCTTCGTGGGTCAGCAGGATTTGGGCCGTGCGTATATTGTGTTTGGCGAAGGCGACCTCGTAGGCCTGTATAAGCCCCATTTGGCCCACGGCCGCAGCCGCTTGCAGCTCGTTCATGGTGTGAGGGCGGTGGGTCCAGCCCAGGCGGGCCATGCCTTCGGCTATGGCGCCGCTCGATACCAGCACCAGCTGCCGGCCTTGCGCATGTAGCGCGGCAATTTGCGCCGCCCATTGGGCAACGGCTACCAGATCGATGCCCTTGCCTTCGTTGGTGACAAGCGAAGATCCTACTTTAGCAACAAGGCGCCGTGCTTTGGCAACGGCGGACGCGGCGGGGGTGGCGACAGACATGGGTTGGGGCCAGCGTATGAAAGTTGAAAAATATCAGTCCTGATTTCTGAAACGCGGGTCGTCCGGATCGTGCTTGACGGGCGGGCCGGATTCGCTATCGTTGCGGGTGTCGTCAAACCGTGGGTCTTCGGCAATATAGGTGCCGTCGGCCTGATCCTGCGCGAGGTGGGCCCGGTTGCGTTCAGCATCCAGCCAATCTTGCAGTTGCCAGATAAGTTCCTGGGTACCGTCGCCGGTCAGGGCCGAAATGCTAAAGACCGGGCCGGTCCATTCCAGGGCTTCGCAGAAGCGTTGCTTTAGGTGCTCGGGGTCGGCCACCATGTCGAACTTGTTCAGCACCAGCCAGCGCGGCTTGGCATACAGCTGGGCATCGTACAGCCGAAGTTCTTCAACGATGGCCCGGGCGTTGCTGACCGCTTGCTCGATCGGATCGACGTCGGGGTCGGGCGATGCTACATCAACCAAGTGCAGCAGCACCCGCGTGCGGGCCAGATGGCGCAGAAACAGGTGTCCCAGGCCGGCTCCTTCGGAAGCGCCTTCAATCAGGCCGGGTATGTCGGCCACGACAAAGCTGCGCGAAGGAGACGTGCGCACCACGCCCAGATTGGGGTGCAGCGTAGTGAAAGGATAGTCGGCGATTTTGGGCCGCGCGTTTGATATTTTGGTGATTAGTGTCGATTTGCCCGCGTTGGGCATGCCCAGCAGGCCGACATCGGCCAACACTTTGAGTTCGAGGCGCAGCTTGCGTTGCTCGCCTTCTTTACCTGGCGTCCATTGGCGCGGTGCGCGGTTGGTGCTGGATTTGAAGTGCAGGTTGCCCGCTCCGCCTTCGCCGCCCGCGGCCAGTGTAACTTGTTCGAGATGGCGATCCAGGTCGAACAGTTGTTCTCCGGTCTCGGCATCCTGCACGATGGTGCCTACGGGTACACGCAAGGTGATGTCAGGCGCGGCGGCACCGTACTGGTCGGAGCCCCGGCCGTTTTCGCCATTTTTGGCGCGGTGCAGGCGTGCGTAACGGAAGTCGATCAGCGTGTTGATGTTGCGGTCGGCTACGGCGTAAATGCTGCCGCCGCGGCCGCCGTCGCCGCCGTCCGGGCCACCCTTGGGGATGAATTTTTCGCGGCGAAAGCTCGCCGCGCCATTGCCGCCCTTGCCGGCGATGACTTCGATGGTTGCTTCGTCTACGAATTTCATGATGATGTGATCTATGTGGGGTGTGCGGCTTGCAACAAGGCTTGCGAGCTCTCGTGCGCCTGGCCTGACTATTCTAAAACAAAAGGCCCTGCCTCTACGGCAGGGCCTTTGCTGGCAAGCAGGCTGAGTATTACTCGGCCGCAACCACCGATACGGTGGGCTTGTTCAGCGCGCCTTTGACGGCAAACAACACTTTGCCCTCGACCAGCGAGTACAGGGTGTGGTCTTTGCCCATGCCGACGTTGACGCCGGGATGGAAGCGCGTACCACGCTGACGCACAATGATCGCGCCTGGCAAGATGTTCTCGCCGCCGTAGGTTTTAACGCCTAGCCGTTTGGATTCTGAGTCGCGGCCGTTATGGGTTGATCCGCCGCCTTTTTTGTGTGCCATGTTTAGCTCCTGCTATACAAAACCGTTGAATCAAGATTTAAGCCGTAACGGCTTCGATACGAAGTTCGGTGTAGTTCTGCCGATGGCCCTGACGCTTTTGATAATGCTTGCGACGGCGCATCTTGAAGATCTTGACCTTGTCGTGCCGGCCTTGTGCAAGAACGGTTGCCGTGACCACGGCGCCGGCAACCAAAGGCGTGCCAATTTTTAATTGGTCGCCTTCGCCTACCGATAAAACCTGGTCTAGCGTAATTTCTTGCCCAATGTCTGCCGGTATCTGTTCTACCTTAAGTTTTTGACCTGCGGCAACGCGATACTGCTTGCCACCGGTTTTTATGACCGCGTACATGTGGGAATACCTCAAAAATATAGCTTGGCAAAATGCCAAGCCGTACATATTAGCGTGATTTTACTTTTGAAGTCAAGGCGTTGCAGCTTTTCGCAAGATCAGCCTATGACCGGTAATCTGCGTTGATGCTGACATAATCATGCGAGAAGTCGCAAGTGTAGACCGTGTCGGACACGTTTCCACGCCCCAGGCCTATACGCACCAGGATTTCGGGTTCCTGCATGACACGCTGGCCATCGGCCTCCTTATAGTCGGGATGGCGCCCACCCTTGCTTGCCACCAATACATCACCTAGCCATAGATTGATTTTGCTGACATCCATATCGGCAATGCCGGCATAGCCGATGGCGCACAGGATACGGCCGAGATTGGGATCAGATGCAAAAAAGGCTGTCTTGACCAAAGGCGATTGGGCTACGGAATAAGCTACTTTCAAGGCTTCTTCGACATTTTTGGCCTGCTCGACCCGAATGGTCATGAATTTGGTGGCGCCTTCGGCGTCGCGGATGATTTTTTGGGCCAGTTCGGTCGCAGCACTGGCCAGGGCCTCGTAGAGCGCCGGGTAAAGCGGATCGGTATCCGCTTCGATGCGCAAGCCCGCTTGGCCGGTGGCCATGATGATGAAGGAGTCGTTGGTCGATGTGTCGCCATCGACCGTGATACGGTTAAACGAGCGGTTGGCTATGGCGGTCGCCGCTGCTTGAAGAAGCGTGGGCGCCACGCCCGCGTCAGTCGCCAGATAGCCCAGCATCGTGGCCATATTGGGGCGGATCATGCCCGCGCCCTTGCTGATTCCGGTAATGGTGACCGTTTTTCCACCGATATCGAGGCGCCGCGACACGATTTTGGGCTGCGTGTCGGTGGTCATAATGCTGTGCGCCGCGTCGAACCAGCGGTTCGCGCCAAAGCTGCCCACCGCTTGCGGCAAAGCGGCCGTCAGCCGGTCGACCGGGAGTGGTTCGAGAATTACGCCGGTGGAGAAAGGCAGAACCTGTTCGCTCGCGATATCCAGAAGCCCGGCGAGTGCCGTGCAGGTCTGGCGCGCCGCCTGCAGGCCGGGCTCCCCCGTGCCGGCATTGGCATTGCCGGTATTGATGACCAATGCGCGGATGCCCTTTGCGCCTGCCAGATGGCTTTCGCAGACCTGCACGGGAGCCGCGCGAAACCGGTTTTGGGTGAATACGCCCGCAACGGATGCCCCTGGGCAGAGGCGAAACACGGTCAGGTCGCGGCGATTTGCCTTGCGTATGCCGGCTTGGGTAATGCCGATTTCGATTCCCGCCACGGGAAAGATGTCGGATTCGGGTGGAATGTGCAGATTAACGGTCATGGCGGTCGGCTCGGCGGCAATGCAAAGAGGAAAAAAACAGAGCAGAAATTTTAACAGGGTCGCAAATGGTGGATTGATTGTCGCTGTTGCGCTCAAGAAACCAAGCTCGCGGCATTGCGCCTTCATGCCTCCGGTTACTAACGAGGCCAAAGCCGGTTGAGGCGTGCTGCGGCAACGCGAAACGCAAATACCCCTACCAAAACCGCTCCGCCGATACAAACGAAGCGGTGGCTTTCCTCTGGTGCCCGGTTTGCAGAACTGTTCATAAAGCACGTGCATAACAGCCAGCGCTGCTTTATGGGTGACTCTGTAAAAAAATTGCTTGCCTTCACGCCTCGTATTGACCAGATGCTCACCGCGCAAAATACCCAGTTGCCGCGATAATGTCGGCTGCTGAATGCCGCATAGGATATCAATCTCGCCAACACAGCGTTCGCCCGGGCTTAAATGACACAGCCGCAGGCGGTCCGGATTAGCCAGTGCTTTTACAAACTGCTGGCCCGCGACGCCAAACGGCGCATAATTTCAACATTGATTTTTTCATTAGCCATATTCATCCGGCTCGGTGGCAATCAATTATAAAATATATATAATATAATAAAGCATATTGTCATTCTGACCGATAAGGGAGCGACCGTGATATTTCGTCAATTGTTTGAACCGGTGTCAAGCACCTACACCTATCTGTTAGGGTGTCCGCAAACCGGGCGAGCCGTATTGATTGACCCAGTGATTGTTTGCATGGATCGCGACTTGAGTGAACTCAGCCGCCTGGGATTGACCCTGGCTTACACCGTTGATACGCACATCCACGCGGATCACATCACCGCCGCGCTCGAATTAAAAAGGACCGTAGGCAGCAAGATAGCAGCGCCCGCTTATGATCGCCTGCCTTGCGCTGATGTTGGAATCGAAGAAGGCACCCCGTTCGTGTTGGGCAGCCTTCAATTGCAGCCGCTGCACACACCGGGACATACCGATGGGCATTTTTCCTATGGGCTTGCCGACCGGATATTTACAGGCGATGCCCTGCTGATCGAAGGTTGTGGCCGCACCGATTTTCAGAACGGCGACGCCGAAGCGCTGTATAGCAGCGTTCATGAAAAATTATTCTCATTGCCCGACGAAACCCTGGTCTACCCTGCGCATGATTACAATAATCGGCACGTGTCATCCATCGCGCAGGAGAAGCAACGCAACCCTCGCCTGGGTCAAGGGCGCACACTGGGACAATTCAAAAAGATCATGGCAAACCTGAATCTGCCTTACCCGACGTTCATTGATTTTGCAGTGCCGGGAAATAAGCAGTGTGGCGTTTGTCCGGATCATCTGCCCGAAAATCTTGAGAAGTACTGCGCTCATGTTAGCGAGAGCCGGCAGGGATAACTGATTCTTACCAAAAAGGATAGTCATGAGTAATTTTAGACAAGCCGAGGAAAACGTTTTTATCGGCCCGCAGCCGACCCAACACGATCTTCAAGATGCAAAGCAGCAAGGGGTTAAGACTGTCATTGATTTTCGGATGCCGGCAGAGACGACGGCGTCAAACGAGGAGCTGACAAAAAATGCAGGGCTGGATTACGTCAACATTCCTGTAAACAAAAGTCATCTTGTTATAGACCAGATAGGCCAACTCGACGTCGTGATGAGGAGTAAAGGCGGCCCATTCCTTCTTCACTGCGCAACGGGTACTCGTGCAGCGCTCCTGTACTCATTGAGTCAAGCGGGCCAACAAAACTGGACGGCTGAACAAACCTTTGACGCAGCAAAAAAGATGGGGTTTGACTTGAAAGCGACGCCTGAATTTTCAATGTTTGTGAAAGAAACTATTGATCGAGCTAAGTGTTGACAAGCGTTTGGCTGCCGTCATGCCTGACGGCTCCAAGACCAGCGCCGACATCCTCTCTCAAGCGGTCCGCTGCCGCTAAATGCGACGGGCACGTTTTGTAGGTGCCACCGTATGTGGCATTGCCGTTTGTTGTGTTTGTTGTCGTAGCGGCACCTCTTGTGTGCCATTTCCAGCCTCGGCCGGTTGCTTGTGTTTTATGTTAATTGCGCCTGGGTCGGCGTGGCTGGGTTAGCAGTTTGAGTTCGCCCAAGGCCTCAAACAAAGCGTTGCTGCTTTTTTCCGACAGGCCGCCTAGCAGGCCTTGAATCCATTGCTCGTGAGCCTGAGCCATTTTCTTGAAGATGCGCTTGCCTTTGCTGGTCAGCCTGATGAGCGAGCTGCGGCGATCCGATGCTACTTTGACGCGTTCCACCAGGCCCTCTTTTTCGAGCTGATCGGTAATGCCGGTGATATTGCCGTTGGTCACCATCATGTGCCGGGAAAGTTCGCTCATTTTCATGCCTGCGGGCTCGCGCAGCAGTTGCGCCATCAGGTCAAAGCGCGGCAGGGTGGTTTCGTACCCGGTGCGTAGCCGGCTGCGGATTTCGCCCTCGATGAGGTTGCAGCACGTCAGCAGGCGCAGCCAGAGCCGCAAATCGTGGTGGTCTTCCGGGACAGTCCGGCTTTCGAGATCTGGAATGAATTCCGGTTCGGTTGCTTCAGGGACGTTATCGCTCATGGTTTTGTCGAAAATCTCTCGGTAGCGCATGGGTGCGGTGACATATTGCCCGCGTCGTCAAACACATTATAAAAAGCGTGCCAGGCCTCTGAAACAGACCTGGAATCGCATTGCGTCAATTAAAACAGCTTAAACCTCAAAAGTGAATATGTTCCAACCCTAAACTAAATTTTTGAAAAAAGGCTTGCCGCTTCTTTTTTTTAGCGATATAGTTTAAGCCTAAACTATATAAAAGATAGAAGATTTTTATGAAAATCGTATGCATAGGCGGTGGGCCGGCAGGTCTGTATTTTGGTTTGTTGATGAAATTGGGCGACCCCCGCCATGAGGTCACGGTCGTCGAGCGCAACCGTCCTTACGATACGTTTGGCTGGGGCGTGGTGTTTTCAGACGCGACGCTGGCAAACTTGAAAGAGGCCGATCCGGTGTCGGCCGCTCAGGTGAGCGCGGCGTTCAATCACTGGGATGACATCGAAATCCACTATAAGAATCGCAGCCTGCGCAGCAGCGGCCATGGGTTTATTGGCATCGGGCGCAAGAAGCTGCTCAATATTCTGCAGGCGCGTTGTGAAGAATTGAATGTCCGGCTGGTATTTGAAACCGATGTGACCGACGACCAGGCCTTGGCCGATAAGTATCAGGCCGATCTGGTCATAGCCTCGGATGGCTTGAATAGCCGCGTGCGCACGCGCTATGCCGACGTGTTCAAACCCGACATCGATACGCGCTTATGCCGTTTTGTATGGTTAGGGACTAAACAGACCTTTGACGCTTTCACGTTTGCCTTTGTGCAAACCGAACACGGCTGGTTCCAGGCTCATGCCTACCAGTTCGAGGCCGGCATGTCGACGTTTATTGTCGAAACGTTGGATCAGACCTGGAAGTCCGCCGGGCTCGATGCCATGAGTCAGGAAGAGGGCATCGCCTATTGCGAAAGGCTGTTTGCGCCCTGGCTCGATGGAAATCCGCTTATATCCAATGCGACCCATCTGCGCGGCGCCGCGATCTGGATCCGCTTCCCTCGGGTTATTTGCCAGACCTGGGTGCACGAGCAAACCCTGCCCAATGGCCGGTGCGTGCCGATCGTGCTGATGGGCGACGCGGCCCATACGGCGCATTTTTCAATCGGGTCGGGCACCAAGTTGGCCTTGGAGGATTCGATCGAGCTGCATCGCTCGATCAGTGGCCACAACAATGATCTGCAAGCGGGCTTGCGCCACTATCAGGAAGTACGCAGCGTCGAGGTGCTGAAAATCCAGAACGCGGCGCGCAACTCTACGGAATGGTTCGAAAATGTGCAGCGCTACGCCAGTTTCGAGCCCGAACAGTTCGCTTACTCGCTATTGACGCGCTCGCAGCGTATTTCGCACGAAAATCTGCGCTTGCGCGATACCGGCTGGATTGAGGGGTACGAGCGCTGGATGGCAAAGAGAGCAGGGGTTGCGTCGACAGAGGGGCAAGTCATGCCGCCCATGCACACACCCTACACGGCGCGTGGGGTCACATTGAAAAATCGCGTGGTCGTGTCGCCGATGGCCATGTATTCCAGCGTTGACGGCGTGCCGGGCGATTTTCATCTGGTGCATCTGGGTGCGCGCGCCATGGGCGGCGCAGGGCTGGTGATGGTTGAAATGACCTGCGTATCGCCGGAGGCGCGAATTACTCCGGGGTGTCCGGGTTTGTGGAACGACAAGCAGGCGCAAGCGTTTGCGCGTATTACCGGCTTCGTGCACCAGAATACCAGTGCGAAGATCGGCATACAGCTGGGCCACGCGGGCCGCAAAGGCTCCACTCGTGTCAGCTGGGAGGGCACTGATCAGCCGCTGACGGCGGGCAACTGGCCTTTGGTGTCTGCCTCTGCCATTCCCTATATAGAGGGCGTGTCGCAGGTGCCGCAAGCGATGACGCGCGGTCAAATGGAGCAGGTACGCGACGAATTCGTAGCAGCCGCCCGACGCGTGCAACAGGCTGATTTCGACTGGCTTGAGTTGCATTGTGCGCACGGCTATCTGTTGTCCAGCTTTATTTCGCCCCTGACCAATCAGCGTACCGACGACTACGGTGGTTCTTTGCAAAACCGCCTGCGATACCCGCTGGAAGTTTTCCGGGCCGTCCGCGATGTCTGGCCGGAAAACCTGCCCATGTCGGTACGCATTTCGGCCCATGATTGGGTCGAGGGCGGAATTACTGCCGACGATGCCATCGACATAGCACGCAGCTTCAAGGCGGCGGGCGCCGATATGGTCGACTGTTCATCGGGGCAGGTCAGCAAGGAGGAAAAGCCGGTATTTGGCCGCATGTACCAGACGCCGTTTTCGGATCGGGTCCGCAACGAAGCGGGCGTTCCGACCATGGCCGTGGGCGCCATTTTCGAGGCCGATCATGTCAACAGCATTATTGCTTCGGGTCGCGCCGACCTGTGCGCGCTGGCCCGCCCGCATCTGGCCGACGCCGCCTGGACCTTGCGCGAATCGGCACGTATCGGTTTTGTCGATGTACCATGGCCAAAACAGTATTTCCCGGCCAAGCGCCAGCTTGAAACCAATTTTGAGCGAGCGGCGGCTTATGCGCAGCCGGTGGGAAAATAATGTCAGATCAAGCCAAAATCTCGTCTGTGGGCAAACGCCACGCATTGGTCACTGGCGCCTCGCGCGGTATCGGCTATGCGGTTGCCCGGCAGCTGCTGGTGCAGGGTGCACGCGTGACGCTGATGGGGCGCGGCGAAGCGGCGCTTGAGCAGGCGCAGGCCAGTCTGGCCGCGTTGGGCGAAGTCGATGTCGTGAGCGGCGATGTCGCCCAACAACACGATGTGCAGCACGCCTTTGCGGCTGCCCGTGCGCGCTTTGGCCCGATAGACATATTGATCAATAACGCTGGGCAGGCCGTGAGCCAGCGCTTTGATCGTCTGGACGAAGCTGTCTGGCAACAGATGCTGGCGGTTAACCTGACCGGCACGTTTCACTGCATGCAGGCGGCCTTGCCCGATATGCTTGCGCAGCGCTGGGGGCGCATCGTCAATGTGGCCAGCACCGCCGGCTTAACCGGCTATGCCTATGTCAGTGCCTATTGCGCGGCCAAGCATGGGGTGGTGGGCCTGACGCGCGCCGTGGCGCTCGAAGTCGGCCAAAAGGGCGTAACAGTCAATGCCGTGTGCCCGGGTTATACCGAAACCGATCTTGTGCAAGAGGCCATTGCCAACATCGTCAAAAAAACGGGCGTGACGCCCGATCAGGCTCGTGATCGCCTGGCCCAGCGCAATCCCCAGGGCAGGCTGGTGCAGCCTGCGGAGGTCGCCAACGCGGTCATGTGGCTATGCCAGCCGGGCGCCGCTGCGGTCAACGGACAATCAATTCCCGTCGATGGCGGGGAAGTGATGGCGGGTTAGCCCCGCCGCCCACATCAGGAGAGCTTGCGTGGAACATACAGTACATACCATGGCGCATCACAAGCGTCCTTATGCCGGCTATCAGGCCAAGCACTTTCTATGGGAGGCCTGCGGCGATGGCAAGGTGGCTACCATTACGCTGAATCGGCCCGAGCGCAAGAACCCTCTGACCTTCGATTCTTACGCCGAATTACGCGATTTGTTTCGCGGTCTGGCGTACGCCACCGACATCAAGGTTGTTGTTATAGCGGGCGCGGGTGAAAACTTCTGTTCGGGCGGCGATGTCCATGAAATTATCGGCCCGCTTACGCAGATGACCATGCCTGAGCTGCTCGACTTCACGCATATGACTGGCGATCTGATCAAGGCGATGCGAGCCTGCCCGCAGCCTATTGTGGCCGCTGTAGACGGAATTTGCGCGGGTGCCGGCGCGATGGTGGCACTGGCTTCTGATATGCGTATTGGAACGCCAACTGCTCGCACCGCGTTTTTATTTACGCGAGTGGGTCTGGCGGGCGCGGACATGGGCGCCTGCACCTTGCTACCGCGCATGATCGGCCAGGGGCGTGCCTCGGAGCTGTTGTACACGGGCCGCGCCATGACGGCTGACGAAGGTTTGAACTGGGGCTTTTTCAATAGTCTGCAAGCGTCCGATGCCGTGGTGGGCGCCGCGCAGGCTATGGCGCGCCAGTTGGCCGACGGTCCGACTTTTGCGCATGGAGTCACCAAGAAATTGTTGCATCAGGAGTGGGCCATGGGTGTGGATGAAGCCATCGAGGCCGAGGCGCAGGCCCAAGCCATTTGCATGCAAACCCAGGATTTCCGGCGCGCCTACGACGCATTTGTCGCTCGGCAGAAACCTGTATTCGAGGGTGACTGAATGAACGACGCAAGCTGGCTGGAATGGCCATTTTTTGATGCACGCCACACCGAGCTGGCCCAGCAGCTTGACGCGTGGTGCGCCAGCACCCTGGCGCACGTGGATCATCGCGATACCGACGCGGCCTGCCGTCAGCTGGTGCGCGAGCTGGGCGAGGGTGGATGGCTGCGCATAGGTGTGCCGGCCGGTCCGGATGGAGCTTGGGGCGGACGTTGGCCCGCCATTGATTCGCGCTCCTTGTGCATTATGCGCGAAACCCTTGCGCGGCACGACGGCCTGGCGGATTTCGCCTTTGCCATGCAGGGCCTGGGCAGTGGCGCGATTTCACTCGCCGGCAGTGATGCGCTGCGGATGAGCTATCTGCCCAAGGTCGCTAGCGGCCAAGCGATTGCCGCCTTTGCCTTGTCCGAGCCCGAGGCTGGCTCGGATGTGGCGGCCATGGCTTGCGAGGCTCGTGCAGATGGCGACGCATATGTGCTCAATGGCCGCAAAACCTGGATTTCGAACGGCGGCATCGCCGATTTTTACTGTGTTTTCGCCCGAACGGGCGAAGCCCCGGGCGCCCGCGGCATTAGCGCTTTTGTGGTTGATGCCGACACGGCGGGGCTGAACATCGAAGAGCGCATCGACGTGATCGCTCCGCATCCTTTGGCGACATTGCAGTTTGATCAGTGCCGGGTTCCGCTCTCGCATCGCCTGGGCGACGCGGGTCAGGGTTTCAAGATAGCCATGATGACGCTCGACATTTTTCGTGCATCGGTGGCCGCTGCCGCTTTGGGCTTTGCCCGACGAGCGCTGCACGAAGCCGTGGCGCGCGCCCGGTCCCGACGTCTCTTTGGCGGCACGCTGGGCGATCTGCAACTGACGCAAGCCGCTTTGGGTGATATGGCAACGGAAATCGATGCGGCCGCCTTGCTGACCTATCGCGCCGCATGGCTGCGCGATGTTAAAGGTGTACGCACCACGCGCGAGGCGGCGATGGCAAAAATGGCGGCAACCGAATCAGCTCAACGCGTGATAGACCGGGCGCTGCAGATGTTTGGCGGAGCGGGTGTGGTCAGTGGGGCGCCTGTTGAAAAACTCTATCGGGAAATTCGCGCTCTACGGATATACGAAGGTGCGACCGAAGTGCAGAAGCTGATTATTGCGCGCGAGCTGTTGAAAGACGTGTAAGCGCCGGGGGTTCGCAAGGTGCAGACAACAAGGAGATGAATATGGAAATTTCGGCACATACAGACACCTTTGCGCGCGACCGCTTGCCGCCGCTGGCGCAATGGCCGGAGCTTTTGCTCGATGGCAATCCCGATGTGGCCTATCCGGCGCGCGTCAATTGCGCGGTGGAACTGGTCGACGCTCAGGTAGAGCACGGAATGGGGGAACGCGTCGCCTTGCGCTGGCGCGAAGGTCCGGCGCACCGGACCATGACGTATTCAGAGTTGATGGCGCTGACGAACCGGATTGCACGGGTATTGACCGAAGACATGGGCCTGCAGCCTGGCAACCGGGTTTTGTTGCGCGGGCCCAATAACGTGATGATGGCGGCTTCCTGGCTGGCTGTGGTCAAGGCGGGCCTGGTGACGGTACCCACGATGCCCTTGCTGCGCGCATCCGAATTAAAGCCGATTGTCGTGAAAGCCCAAATCCAGGCCGTATTGTGCGACCAGCGGCTGGGTGAAGAGCTGGCGCATTGCCTGGACCCCGAACACCCCGATTTCTGTGCCCAGATCAAGCAGGTTCGCTATTTTCACGGCGCCGGCGCGCAATCTCTGGATACCTTGGCCGCTGCCAAACCGGCCCATTACCAGGCCTGCGATACGGCGGTCGACGATGTCTGCCTGATCGCCTTTACCAGTGGCACGACGGGCAAGCCCAAGGGCTGCATGCATTTCCATCGCGATGTACTGGCGATGTGCGACACTTTTTCCAGGCATACCTTGCAGATGACGGCGTCCGATGTAGTGTGCGGCACGCCGCCGCTGGCGTTCACATTTGGCTTGGGTGGCCTGTTGTGCTTTCCCCTGCGGGTGGGAGCCTCGGCGGTATTGACCGAGCGCCTCACACCCGAGGAAATGCTGGCGACGATCCAGGATTTCGGTGCAACCATGACGTTTACGGCGCCTACTTTCTATCGTCAGATGGCTGCACTCGTCGGCAAATACGATCTGGCCACCCTGACCAAATCGGTGTCAGCGGGCGAGGCCTTGCCCGATGCCACACGCCAGCTTTGGAAGGAGGCTAGCGGAATCGAAATGATAGACGGCATAGGCGGCACGGAGATGATCCACGTTTATGTGTCGAGCGCCGGGTCCGAGGTGCGCCGCGGCTCTATAGGCCGCGTGGTGCCAGGCTATGTGGCGCAAGTGGTTGATCAGGATTTCAAGCCGGTTCCCAGCGGTGTGGTGGGCCGTCTGGCAGTAAAGGGGCCTACCGGCTGCCGTTATCTGGATGACGAGCGCCAGCACGTCTTTGTGCAACAGGGCTGGAACCTGCCCGGCGATACCTTCGTCATGGATGACGACGGCTATCTGTACTATCAGGCGCGCAATGACGACATGATTGTCTCGGCAGGCTACAACATCGCCGGGCCCGAAGTAGAGGGTGCGCTGCTGCGGCACGAAGCCGTGGCCGAGTGTGGCGTGGTGGGGAGGCCGGATCCGGATCGCGGCAATATTGTGGCCGCCTATGTCGTGCTAAAGCCTGGTTTTGCGCGCGATGCGGCGATGGTCAGGCTTTTGCAGGAACATGTTAAATCGACTATTGCGCCTTACAAATATCCGCGTGCCATCGAATTCGTCGACCAGTTGCCGCGAACCGAAACAGGTAAGTTGCAGCGCTTCATGCTGCGCAGAAAATCGTGCTTGCCGTTATCTGATAAGGAAAATTGAATGACCAATTTGCAACCCCCGGACTGGTTGGCGCCGCGCGGCTATGCCAACGGCATCATGACCGAAGTGGCAGCGGGTAGCCGTTTGCTGTTTGTGGGCGGACAGATCGGCTGGAACAGCCAGCAGCAATTCGAAACCGACGATTTCGCGGAACAGGTGGGGCAGGCCCTGAAAAACATTGTGGCAGTCCTCAAAGAGGGAGGTGCCGGGCCCGAGCACATTACCCGCATGACCTGGTATGTATGCGACAAGGACGAATATGTGGACGCCTTGCGCGATGTGGGCCGCCATTATCGGGATGTAATAGGCCGTCATTTTCCTGCGATGACGGCGGTCGAGGTCGGCGGCCTGGTCGAAGACCGCGCGCGCGTCGAAATCGAAGTCACGGCAGTGGTGCCGGCGCCGACCGTCTGATTTCTAGAGCATTTTTGGTCAAGCAGTATCCAGCGCTGGTTTTTTGGTATTTGGCTGGACGTGCTGGTATCTGAAGACGCCGTCTATGGGAGCTGAGCAGGGCCGGCACGGCGTGCCTGATCCGGATCTGCCTCGTCCAGGCGGGCGTCGGGCCAAACTCGCTACGCCGCTGGCGCGGCTCCGCTCAAACATGGCCCGGCGACACCCCCCGCCTTCCCTTCGTCAGCATCCGGGACACGCCTTACGCCGGCCCTGCTCAGCTCCCATAGACGGCTCGTGTCACGGGATGCCTGGAGCTCACTTGCCTTAGCCTGCTTCTATCACCTTGCTCGTAGACCTCGATCGACCAAGGATCCGCCAGCCGCCACATCTCCCGATGCATGTCATCATCGCAGCCGCAGGGCGAGGGGTGGGTACCGTCCGGTCATTCGGCCAGCGCCGGGTGCTGACAAAGGGAAGGCGGGGGGTGTCGTCGGGCGCTGTCTGAACGTAGCCTCGCGTGCGAGGCTACGTGAGTTCGCCCGACGCCCGCCTGGACGAGGCAGACCCGGGCAGTCGGGGCGCGTGAGCG
>SCRC01000047.1 GCA_004297945.1 Candidimonas sp.
GCATTATTAAAACGCGTACCTTCGCATTATGTAGCGGCAGCCCTTGTGGCTGCCACATCGGTGTCGCGAGGAAAAGTAGTAAAGTTCTAAGCAACAGATTGCCCCTGCTAACCAGCTGCCGTATGGGTAGGTTGTGGGGTTGACCCAAAAAAATCATTTTCAGGCCTTTATCCGGGATCTTTATCATGAATCGTCCGATTCGTTTGGCCATTAACGGCTATGGTCGTATTGGCCGGTGTTTTCTGCGCGCTTTGCACGAGTCGCCGCTGAAGAACAAATTCCAGATTGTGTCGATCAACGAGCCGGCTGATCTGGAATCCATGGCCTATCTGACGCGTTTTGATTCGACCCACGGCGTATTTTCGGGGCAAGTCGGGCAAGGGCCTGATTGCCTGATTATCGACGGACAGAAAATTCATGTCAGCCATGCCCAGACACCCGAGGGCGTAGATTGGGCTCACCATGACATCGATATACTGATCGAATGCTCGGGCCGCTATGGCTTGCGCGACGAGCTGGTTCGGTTTGTGAATGCCGGCTGCCCGCGTTTGTTGCTTTCTCACCCGGGCCGTAGCGCGCAGGATGTCGATTTCACGATGATCTACGGTGTCAACCATGAGCAATTGCGAGGCGACGAGTGCATTGTTTCCAATGCGTCGTGTACGACCAACGCCGTTGTGCCTGTCCTTGATCAGTTGATCCGTGCTTTTGGTGTCGAACAGGTTTATTTGACTACCTTGCATTCTGTCATGAACGACCAGCCGCTAATCGACGGCTACCACCATTCCGATTTGCGTCGCAACCGTTCGGCCATGCAGTCCATTGTTCCAGTTGCCACAGGCCTGGGCCAAGGTGTCGTGCGTTTTTTACCGCAATTGGCTGGAAAAGTGCAGGCTAAGGCCATTCGTGTTCCCACCTTGAATGTTTCGGCTATTGATCTGGTGGCAAATCTTGAACGCGATGCCGATGCCGCCGAGATCAACTCCTTGTTAAGGCAAGCGGCAATACGGCAGCCAGAGCTGCTGTCCTATTCCGACGCGCCTCATGCTTCGGTTGATTTCAATCATGACTCGCACTCAGCCATTATCGATGGCAGCCAAACCCGCGTCAACGGGCCTCGCTTTGCCAATGTGTTCATATGGTTTGACAATGAATGGGCCTTTGCCTGCCGATTGCTTGATGCTCTCGATGCCTGGTCCTTGCGCTGCCCCGAGATGGGGCAGGCGTCAAAACAGGCGCTGGAACGCGTATAGTTTTATTCTTTGGGCACACAGTGGCCCGCCAGACTTGATCTCGCTTCAAAGGAGCACAATTTTATGGCCGTAAACCGTGTTGAAACCGACTCAATGGGCGCGATCGATGTGCCAGGCGACCATTATTGGGGTGCGCAGACGCAACGTTCCATCGAAAATTTTCCCATCGGCGTTGAACGTTTTAAATGGCAACCTCCCATTATCGAGGCTTTGGGCATACTGAAAAAAGCCGCTGCCCAAGCCAACTCCGAACTGGGCGAACTGCCCGAAAACGTAGCTGCGCTCATTGTGCGTGCGGCCGACGAAGTCATTTCGGGCAAGCATAACGCGGAGTTTCCTCTGGTCGTTTTCCAGACCGGATCGGGTACCCAATCGAATATGAATGCCAACGAGGTTATTGCCAATCGGGCGATAGAGCTGGCTGGCGGAGCCATGGGCAGCAAAATGCCCGTGCACCCCAATGATCACGTCAATAGAGGGCAATCGTCAAACGATACCTTTCCTACTGCCATGCATATTGCCGTAGCGCTGGATCTGCACAGGAATCTGTTGCCATCTGTCGAGAAGTTGCGCGATACGCTGGCTGTCAAAGCCGAACAGTTCCGGAACGTCGTCAAGACCGGCCGCACTCATCTGCAGGATGCCACCCCCATTACTCTGGGCCAGGAAATTAGCGGCTGGGTTGCGCAGATCGACTTTGCGCTCGGTGTGATCAAGGCGGGCCTGCCGGGGATTTACGACTTGGCTATCGGCGGCACGGCCGTCGGGACTGGCCTGAATTCCCACCCCCTTTTTGGTGCAACGGCGGCTGCGTATATCGCCAAAATTACTGGCTTGGCATTTCGCACCGCGCCCAATAAATTTTTTGCATTATCCGCGCACGATGCGCTGGTCAATCTTTCCGCTGCGCTGCGAACTCTGGCGGGTGGTCTGATGAAAATGGCCAACGATGTGCGCTGGCTGGCCAGCGGGCCGCGTTGCGGCATAGGTGAACTGCATATCCCCGATAATGAGCCCGGCTCGTCCATTATGCCCGGCAAGGTCAATCCAACACAGTGCGAAGCGATGACCATGGTGTGTGTACAAGTCTTTGGCAATGACGCGGCTTGCGCGTTTGCGGGCAGCCAGGGCAATTTTCAGCTTAATGTATTCAAGCCGGTCATGGTGCACAATGTTCTTGAAAGCATTGGCCTGCTAGCCGATGCGTGCCGGGCCTTCAATGATCATTGCGCCGTGGGGATCGAGCCCAATCTGGATAAAATCGCCAGCAACCTCGAGAAAAACCTGATGCTGGTAACTGCGTTGAACCGTCATATTGGTTACGACAAGGCCGCCGCGATTGCGAAGAAAGCGCAGCACGAACAGACTACGCTGCGCAGCGCAGCCCTGGCATTGGGCTTTGTCACCGCCGAGCAATACGATGCGTGGATAGTGCCGATGGATATGACGCATACGTGAATCTGTGCGGGGATAGATCACCGGGACGCAGGGTGAAACCTGGCACCCACAAAGGGGTGCTGCTACAAAAAACCTGGCACCCACAAGGGGTGCCGCTACAAAAGGCCTGGCACCCACAAGGGGTGCCGCTACAAATATATACCCGCCGCGAATGTAGCGGCAGCCCTTGTGGCTGCCAAATCAGTATTTCCTCGGAGCTCTTATGTCTGTCGCTGGGCGCTTGCCTGCCATGCTGCAAAACCTTTCCCTACCGGTCATTGCGGCGCCCATGTTTACGGTCAGTTACCCGGAACTGGTGATCGCGCAGTGCAAGGCGGGGATTGTCGGTTCATTTCCAGCCCTTAATGCCCGAGAGCCGGAAGGGCTCGACCAGTGGCTTGTTCAAATCAATGAAGAGCTTGGCAGTTACCGCCAGGCTCATCCGGGTGCTGTGGTCGGCCCTCTGGCTGTGAACCAGATCATACACACCTCCAACGTGCGCCTGGAGCAAGACGTTCAAACGTGCATCCGCCATAAAGTGCCGATTCTTATTACGTCCTTGCGCGCACCAGTGCGCGAGATCGTCGACGCCGTGCATGCCTACGGCGGCATCATTCTGCACGATGTCATTAATCTGAGGCATGCGCAAAAGGCAATCGATGCCGGTGTGGACGGGCTTATCCTTGTGGCGGCAGGAGCGGGGGGTCACGCGGGCATGCTCTCGCCCATGGCTTTGGTGGGTGAAACAAGAAGACGATTCGCCGGGCCGCTCGTGCTGTCAGGTTCAATCGTGACGGGCGATGCGATTCTCGCCGCGCAGGCCATGGGTGCCGATCTTGCCTACATCGGCACACGCTTTATTGCCAGCCAGGAAGCTCATGCGAGCGAAGAATACAAGGCGTCGCTGCTTGCATCAACGGCTGCCGACATCATCTATAGCAATCTGTTCTCCGGAGTGCACGGCAACTACGTGCGTGAAAGCATCGTACGTGCCGGGCTCGATCCCGATAATCTTGGCGCTGGCGATAAGGGCTTGATGAATTTCACGCAAGGGGGATCCAAGGCGAAAGCCTGGAAAGACATATGGGGCGCAGGACAGGGCGTTGGCCAGATCGATGACTTGCCGAAAACAGCCCAAATTGTTCGCCGCTTGAAGCAAGAGTACACAGCCGCGCGAGTACGTCTGGGGCAATTGCCCTGAGCTTCAAAGAAAATATTGAAAAGAGTAAACTGATCTATGCAAGCACTTGTTTGCTGGCATAGCAGGAGAAATGATGGCTACGGATGTGGGTGTAAAGCGTGCCTATGACGACATGCAGTCTTCTGATGGATATCGTGTTTTTGTAGATCGTCTTTGGCCGCGCGGCGTATCAAAAGAGAATTTGAAGTTCGACGCCTGGAACAAGGACCTGGCGCCTAGTCCCGCGTTGAGAATCTGGTTCGGTCACAAAATCGAGCACTGGGACGAATTCAAGGCGAACTATCAAACTGAATTGCGTGCGCCAGAGCAACAGGCGCGTATGCGTGATGTGTTGGCGGCGGCGGGAAAACAGCGCATTACCTTGGTTTATGCAGCCAAAGACCCGGTGCATAACCATGCCCGTGTGCTGGCCGAGGAAATCGCCAGGGTAACGCCGCTCAAACACAAGAAGGTTTAAGCCAGAGGCTGTTGTCATGGGGGCTATACTACAAGGGTAGACAGGCGACGCAGGCGCCACCTCCCAAGCGCATGCAAGGCTTATGGAGCCACTATGAAAGGCGCATGGCAACGAATGACCGCCTATGGCCTGCGGTTATTGTTTTGCAGCATTTCAATGTGGGTATTAAGTTCGGCGTATGCCAACGTGATCCCCGCGACTGCATCTGTGCCCACTATTACCACCAGTTCGGCTGCTTCCTATTTTTTCGCCCCACATTTATCGCTTGCTGTGGCGCAAACGCTCTCCACCTCGTACTCCAACACCACTTCCGACACGCACGAGGCATCGCCGATGCCAACCGGACGCAACCGTCTGCTCGCCAGTCTTGCCAATCCCGAGGTGGCGCTTGTTTTATTGATGATCGGGATCTTCGGCTTGTTTTTTGAATTCACTAACCCGGGCATGACTTTGCCGGGTGTGGTAGGAGCCATCTGTCTCCTGCTGGGCCTGTATGCGTTTGAGTTGCTACCGGTTAACTGGGCGGGCGTTGCTTTGATTAGCGTGGGCGCCATGTTGATGATTGCAGAGGCGTTTCTTCCCACCTTTGGAATAGTTGCCCTGGGTGGCCTGGTTGCTTTTTTTCTGGGAGGCCTTTTTCTTATGAATAGCGACGCCACGGGAGTAACCCTTTCAATACCGTTTTTACTAGGCATTGGCGTGGCGAGTGTGGTTTTGCTGTTTGCCGCAGGCGCCATGGCTGCCACGGCCCATAAGCGCAAGGTGGTGACCGGGCGTGAGGAGATGCTGGGCTTGCCTGGCGTGGTGACGATGGTGGGCGATCAAGCCAGTTATGCCGATGTGCGCGGCGAAAGCTGGCGTATTCAATGCCGCGAGCCACTCTCGGTGGGTGATTTGATACAGGTCATCTCGATTGAGGGCTTGACCTTGCAGGTTGTGCGCCAGCCGTTCAGAAAGTAGATTCATGACAGGAGATGCACGTGTTTTACGATATTAATATAGGTGTAGGCGGGGCCGTCATTGTCTTGCTTTTGCTGGTATTTAGCGCTGTCAAAATATTGCGCGAGTATCAGCGCGGCGTCATTTTTACCTTGGGACGATTTGCGGCCGTCAAAGGGCCAGGGTTGGTGTTTGTGATTCCAGGAATACAGCAGATGGTGCGCGTCGACTTGCGCGTGGTGACGATGGATGTGCCCAGCCAGGACGTCATTTCTCGCGATAATGTTTCGGTCAAGGTGAACGCGGTCCTGTATTTTCGGGTGGTTGCGCCTGAAAAGGCCATCATTCAGGTCGAGCATTTTCTGGAGGCAACCAGCCAGCTTGCACAAACCACTCTGCGCGCCGTATTAGGCAAGCATGAGCTCGATGAAATGTTGTCAGAGCGCGAAAAGCTCAATCTGGATGTCCAGCAAATACTGGATGCTCAGACCGATTCCTGGGGCATTAAAGTGACGAACGTGGAAATCAAGCACATCGACTTGAATGAAAACATGATCCGGGCCATCGCCCGCCAGGCAGAAGCCGAGCGCGAGCGGCGCGCCAAGGTGATTCATGCCGAAGGCGAAAAGCAGGCTGCTCAGGCCTTGATGGAGGCCGCTGAAATTCTGGCGCAACAGCCTTCGGCCATGCAATTGCGCTATTTGCAGACCCTAACCCAGGTCGCGGGAGACAAAAGCTCGACGATTGTTTTTCCTATTCCGGTTGACATACTGACGACGCTGCTAAAGAAGGTGACCGACTCTTCAGGACGCGGTGACAGGCTCGGTCAATAGCTGTCCGATCACGGCGCCCACGCGGATGTCATCCAGTTTGCCGAAATGGTGCAGGCGGATATAGCCGGCCTTGTCAATCAGGACTAGGGTGGGAGTGCCTTCCATACCGTAGGCGCTCATGGTCAGCGGGGTCAGCCCACGCGGGTCGGCCTGGTCGATGCCTATGGGAAAGCCCAGGCGATATTCATGCACAAAGGCTTCCAGGGCAACAGGAGTCATGGCTGCGTGATGCTCAAATACAGTGTGAAGCCCAATAACTGCGACCTTGTCCTGCGGGAACGCCTGGTATATGGCCTTGGCTTGCGGGATGCCGTGTGATACGCAGGCAGGGCACAGCATCTGGAAGGCATGCAAAACTGTCACCTTGCCACGCAAGGAGTCTAGTGTAATCGGTGATGCGGTGTTCAGCCACTGGCTTACGAACCAGGAGGGCGCCGCTTGCAGCAAAGGGTTCATAAGAAAAATTCTCCTCAGTAAACGCTACGATATGGATTAAAAGACACTATATGCCTATCCCATTTTCAATTACTATTTAACACTTTTAATAGCTTAGTTTAAAGGGTGCAAGCATGATGTTATGGTCCCATGCGGGCCCGCGGTGCTGGCCGCTTTTCTGGCTTCACTGGTCGAGTTCGTGGAAGCGTTAACCATTGTGCTGGCGGTGGGCATGGTGAGAGGCTGGCGCTCTGCACTTACAGGCGTGGCGGGCGGCGTGTTGTTGTTGGCTATCATGATTACCGTTTTTGGCCCGCTGTTGGGCCATATTCCTATCCGGCTTTTACAACTGAGCATTGGCGTGCTATTGCTGCTTTTCGGTATGCGCTGGTTAAACAAGGCCGTGCTTCGAGCGGCAGGCGTTATCCGTCTGCATGATGAGCAGGCGGCATTTGATTCCGAGACCACTCAATTGCAGTCAGTCCACGCAGAAGCGGTGCGCGGGCTCGATCCGTTGGCTGTGGCTGCCGCTTTCAAAGCGGTTTTGCTCGAAGGCATTGAAGTGGTCTTTATTGTGATCGCTGTCGGTGCTGCCGGCAATATGCTGATCCCCGCCAGTATTGGCGCCGCGCTGGCCGGCGCGCTGGTTATTGGCCTGGGCGTGGTGTTGCAGAAGCCACTGGCTCGCATTCCCGAAAATACGCTCAAATTCGCAGTCGGCATACTCATTACGGCTTTCGGAATTTTTTGGATAGGGGAGGGGTTGGGGCTGAGCTGGCCTGGGGAAGATCTGGCTATTGCGACGTTGGTTGCAGTGTTGTTGATTATATCGGTTGCCGCCGTATATTTTGCACGTGCTCGGCTTGATTCCATCGGCGGTGCGCCATGAAAGGTCTGGTTCAGTTTTTACGCAAGCTTGGCCGTTTGTTCGTCGATGATGGTCATCTCGCCTTGGCGCTGATTCTGTGGTGCGTGGCCGCCGGCGTGGTCTTGCCGCAGTGGGCCGCTCATAACGCCTGGAGCGCACCCGTGTTTGCCTTGGGATGTGTGGTCGTATTTCTGGTGAACGTTGCCAGGTCAGTGGGGCGGCACAGGCGGCGTCAGCAAGCGCTCTTAATAAAGGCCCCTAATCGGCTTGGCCGATAACGCCGAATTCCACAGGCATCTTCGAATAGAAAAGGTGCAAGCCCGGCTCATTGTTCAGACGCTTTAGAAGCGAGCCGCATTCGGCTTCGGATACCACCAGCACGATTTCAACCGGTTGATCCGCCAACTCAAAGAAATGTGCGGAATGGCGTTGCTTGTTGCTTCCGAGCCCTTCGTCAGCCATAAACAGGGTTGCGCCGCGGATTTCCATGGATTGCGCCAAATTCATCAACCATTCATGCAATGGCTTACCTTGATGACGTCGATCTTGCTGCGTAAAAAAAGTCAGTTGATAGCCAACCATTGCGAATACTCCATACGTTTAGCTTCGGGCCACTGTTTGCACAAGTACTATGCCCAGCATCACCAGGCCGATTGATCCCACTACATGCAGGCCTATTTCAAGAGCAGCACTGGACAATTCGCCGCTTTGAATCAGGCTGCTCACTTCGAGCGAGAAGGTTGAAAACGTGGTTAGCCCACCCATAAATCCTGTGATGATCGTCAGGCGCCATTCGGGTGCAAGGTTGCCGTGATTTCTGAAAAATTCGGCAGCGATGCCTATCAGCAGGCCGCCGATCAAATTTGCCGCCAAAGTGCCCAGCGGCAGCGTCGGCCACAGATGATTCAAACGCATGCCGAGAAACCAGCGCAATAGCGCGCCCAGGGCGGCGCCGATCGAGATACCGAAGATAGCGAACGCCATGGTTTAACCCTTATTGCCGGGCGTAGGGGTGGCATGCATGAGCCACGAGTCGGGAAGGGCGTAGAATATGAATGGCATATTTATCATGAGAGCCAGATCCGTAACTGCGCTATAAGCCTGGACGAGACTGCATGATTATGCCTACCGCGTTCAGGAACGTGTAGGCATCATTAGCCGGTGGGCCCCAGCGGTTAAAGGAGGAATGCCATCTCCGCAGCAAGTGTAGCAAGCACGCGCGCTACGCGCAATTCAAGTCCCAGCGTATTCACGACAGCAGTGTCGGCAACCGGAACATCAAATGCGTGCTCGACATCTCCGAGGGCCGATTGATATATGGTTGGCTGGAAGAAGCTTTAAAAGATAGTGGCGAGTTGCGTGCCGGGAAAAGCCTGGAACAGTGGATGGCTGAGTTTTCTGGCAAATAGGTGGTTTTGGCAGCCACAAGGGCGGCCACTACATGCGACAGCCATGTTTTTGTAACGGCACAAACAGGGGGTGCGGCTACAATACACCATTGGATCATACGGACGCATATCAATGGTGCCCACGCACGATACTCATCATGCCCACGATCATCACGACCTTGGCGCACACGGGCATGGCGGCGCCCATCATCATGTCGACCCCAATAATCATGGCCGTGCCTTTGCTGTCGCCATAGCATTGAACGCGGGCTTTGTCGCTATCGAATTCGTCTATGGTTTCATCGCCAACTCGACCGCGCTCATGGCCGACGCCGGGCACAACCTTTCTGATGTGCTTGGCCTGTTGCTGGCTTGGGGCGCGGCCATACTGGTTCGACGTGCTCCCAGCCAGCGATTCACCTATGGCTTGCGCAGTTCCTCGATCCTGGCCGCTTTGGCCAATGCCATGTTCTTGCTGGTGGCGTCAGGCGCCATTGCATGGGAGGCGATACAGCGGCTGGCGCAAACTCCTGAAGTGGCTGGCCTGACGGTAACAGTGGTTGCAGGCATTGGCGTGGTCATCAATGGCTTCTCGGCATGGCTGTTCGTCAAGGGCAGCAAGAAAGACCTTAATATTCGTGGCGCGTATCTCCATATGGCCGCCGATGCAGCCATATCCCTGGGCGTAGCTGTGGCCGGAATCGTGATGATGTTTACTGGTTTTGACTGGCTGGATTCGGTGGTGAGCCTGGTTGTAGTTGCTGTGATTGTGGTCGCTACCTGGGGCATGTTGCGCGATTCCGTGCAACTGGCCTTAAGCGCCGTTCCGGCGCATATCGATTTCGCGGACGTCGAAGCCTATTTGCGCCAATGCCCAGGCGTCACGGATGTGCATGATCTGCATATCTGGGGCATGAGCACCACCGAAAGCGCAATGACGGTGCATCTGGTGATGCCAGACGGCTATCCGGGCGACACATTCCTGGACACCATCATGTGTACGCTAAAAGAACGTTTCTCTATCGGGCACAGTACATTGCAGGTGGAGCAGGGGACGACCCGCCATGCGTGCGCCCTGCATGCGGAGGCATTTGCTGAGTAGCGCCAAGCGCAGACGTAACGGTTCAACCATGCCGGTTCGAAGCCTTTTGAAATACATTGCACTCGTACTATGCTCGCTAAGCGGCTAAACTGATTAGCTCGATACATGTTGCGGCCCCGGGGCGGCGGTATGTGTCTTCTAATCAAAGGAGAAACCATGGTTTCAAAAGCTAAGTCTTCGCATTCCTATGTATCGCCCCTGAACACCGCTGCGATACGCAAAGCCGCGAAAAACATGAGTGATGGCGCCGTAACGGCGGGATATCAAGGCAATCGCAAAGAAATCGTGGCTTTGTTGAATAGCGCCTTGGCAACTGAACTTGTCTGTGTATTGCGCTACAAGAGGCACTATTACACGGCAAGCGGTCCGGGCAATATGCCTATCAAAGACGAATTTCTGCAGCATGCGCTCGAAGAGCAGGGCCACGCCGATCAAATCGCCGAGCGCATTGTTCAGCTAAATGGCGAGCCCGATTTCAATCCATCGAACCTGGCGCAGCGCAGTCACGCCGAATACGACGACTCTGGCGACATCAAAGCCATGATCAAGGCCAATCTGGTTGCCGAGCGGGTCGCGATCGAGTCGTACCGGCAAATGATCGAAAAAATTGGCGATACCGACCCAACCACCAAACAGATGCTGATCGGCATTATGGCCGTCGAGGAAGAACACGCCGACGACATGCGTGATTTGCTTGAATAGGCAGATGTAGTTCCGTCGGCCAATTGGATTGTGTCGGTAAAAGGTTTGGCCGGTGGGTTCGTTAACCTCGTGTTGGCTTTTGCGCGCCATGCCCATCTTCCCGACAGGCATCCCCAACATCATCATTGGCCCAGGCGGCTTGCCTTACACGTTATCCATGTTCTCGTAGGTGCCGTTGAGGGAGAGTTTTCCACCCGCAGGGGGTGGCGCTACATTAACAATTGATGCGCGCCATGTTATTTTTATTTGTAGGTCAACTTGAAGGAACCCTATGAGTAACGTCACTATTTATCACAACCCCGGTTGTGGCACGTCACGCAATACATTGGCCTTAATTCGAAACGCCGGTATTGACCCCACTATCATTGAATATTTGCAAACACCGCCTTCGCGTGAAGTGCTTTCAGGCTTGATCAAACATGCCGGGTTGAGTGTTCGCCAGGCGCTGCGTGAAAAGGAAACGTTATATAAGGAACTGGAACTGGGCAAGGCGACGCTGACAGACGATCAATTGCTCGATGCCATGGAAGAACATCCTATTTTGATCAATCGACCTTTTGTGGTGACGCCTCTTGGGGTGGCGCTGTGCCGTCCCTCGGAATTGGTTTTGGACATTCTGCCAGAGCCGCAACAAGGGCCGTTTAGCAAGGAAGACGGAGAAGCTGTCATTGATGAGCAAGGCCGCCGGCTAGGTTAGCACTTCATTAATATTTTCCAGCATTGGGGCAGAGCAGGCGAGGAGTAAATGGGCCTTGATGTGCTTTATTTCCGATTTTTTGAGTCGGCCCGTAAATAGTTGAAAATTCCTTCTTGTATTTATTCCATAATTCCACTATTGTTTAATTATGGAAATAATAAACATTATTGCTGCTTTGTCGGCTCTCGCGCAAGAATCCCGTCTGGCCGTGTTCCGGCTGCTCGTACAAGCTGGGCCGCAAGGCCTGGCGGCAAGCAAAATTGCCGAAGCTTTGGAACTGGCGCCATCTTCATTGTCCTTTCACTTAAAGGAACTGACCTACGCCAAGCTGATCAGGCAAGTGCGCAAAGGGCGTTCGCTGATCTATTCCGTAAATTTTGAAACGATGAATGGGGTGTTGAGTTTTCTAACCGAAAACTGTTGCGGCGGGACTCCCTGTACTCCGGTTTGTCTCCCGCAATGTTCTAACGAAGGAGTTTCATCATGAAGCGCGTGCACGTTTCCATTGACAGTCTCGCCGAAAGCATCAAGTCCTATCCAGACATGTTTGCCATCGAGCCGTCGGAGGTCAAAGACGACTACGCTAAATGGATGCTTGATGCTCCGCACCTGGAAACCTTGCAACCTGGCGTCGAAAAGGACGAAAGTGTGGCTTGTTGCTAAGCGAAATCCGATAAGTATTGGTAACAGGTCACCCGGCGTCGCCCCATCTGAAAAACTGATGGCTCTGCGGCAGTGGCGATGCAACCGGGCACGTCTTGTCAGGGTCGCAGTTTGTTCAAAACCGGCCAGTCACATTGTTAATACGGAATCAAGTAATGTCTTCATCCAGTGCCACAGCGATAACCGGCAATGTTGCGCCTGCGATCGGTTTTTTTGAACGCTATCTGACCGTGTGGGTAGCGCTTTGCATCGTGGCCGGCATCCTGTTGGGTCGAATTTTTCCTGTCGCCTTTCAGGGCATTGCCAACCTTGAAATTTCCCGAGTCAATATTCCCGTTGGTATTTTAATCTGGGTAATGATTATCCCGATGCTCATTAAAATTGACTTTAATGCCCTGGCTCAAGTCAAGAACCAGTGGCGCGGCATTGGCGTCACCCTAGCCATCAACTGGCTAGTCAAACCCTTTTCCATGGCGTTTTTGGCGTGGCTGTTCATTCGGCATTTGTTTGCGGGCTGGCTCCCGGCTGATCAAATTGATAGTTATATTGCGGGCTTGATATTGCTGGCATCTGCGCCTTGCACGGCGATGGTTTTTGTATGGAGCCAGCTCTGTAAAGGCGACCCGCATTTCACGCTGTCGCAAGTCGCCCTCAATGACGCCATCATGATTGTTGCGTTTGCACCGCTGGTGGCATTGCTACTGGGGTTGGCGTCCATAACGGTGCCTTGGGATACGTTGATTACCTCCGTTGGCCTGTACATTATCGTACCTGTCGCACTGGCCCAATGGCTACGCAAGGCGCTCTTGGCCAAGGGTCAAGTCACCTTCGGGCGAATCGTCTCAAGCCTCGGGCCCTATTCCATTGGGGCGTTGTTGCTAACCCTAGTCCTGCTTTTTGCTTTCCAGGGGCAGGCCATCATTGCGCAACCACTGATTATTGCGTTGCTGGCGGTGCCGATTCTGATCCAGGTGTTTTTTAATTCTGGCATGGCCTACCTGCTCAATCGCAAGCTAGGTGTGCCCCATTGCGTGGCGGGCCCATCAAGTTTGATTGGCGCCTCCAATTTTTTTGAACTGGCTGTCGCAACCGCTATTAGTCTATTCGGCTTTCAGTCCGGGGCTGCTTTGGCCACGGTTGTGGGCGTCCTTGTTGAGGTGCCGGTCATGCTACTAGTGGTCAGTATCGTGAGCCGCTCGCAACAATGGTATGAAGCAAAGGCTTAAACAGAGACCGGTCTAGATCAGGACACCCTCTTCGAGAAGTAATTGATCAAACGCAAACCGTTGAATATCACCAATAAGGTCGCACCCATGTCAGCGAACACGGCCATCCATAAGGTCGCATTGGCGCTTAATGCAAGCACGAGAAAGATCGCTTTGATCCCAATCGCCAATGAAATATTTTGCTT
The DNA here is from genome assembly GCA_004297945.1 of Candidimonas sp. GTDB lineage: Bacteria > Pseudomonadota > Gammaproteobacteria > Burkholderiales > Burkholderiaceae_B > Paralcaligenes. Next base: position 13,387 of record SCRC01000047.1, read on the forward strand.
GAGCACCGCCCCGGTCTGCCGACTCAGGCTAATGAAGTCTGCAATTTTGCGCGGATCGTCGTCCATAATGGCCACGTCGGCGGTTTCCAATGCCGTGGCTGTACCCGCGGCGCCCATCGCAAAGCCAATATCGGAACGCGCCAAGGCCGGAGCATCGTTCACCCCGTCGCCCACCATACCGACCATCCCGTAACGGCTTTTTAGCTCGGCGATGGCCGCTTGCTTATCTTGCGGCATCAAATTGCCGCGGGCACCTTCAATTCCCAATTCATCGGCGACCGCCCGGGCGGTCGTCGGGTTGTCTCCGGTCAGCATGCTTGCATGAACGTGCAGGGCCTCAAGAGCAGTCACGGCTTGCACACTCTCGGGGCGAATGGTGTCGGCCACGGCAAATACGGCCATGGGCCCTGCGTGGTTGAATAAGACGATAGCTGTTTTCCCTGCATTTTCCAGGGCCGCCAAACGGGCTTCCAGCTTGGGAGAACATACCCCCATCTCTTCAACCAGGCGATGATTGCCAAGGTGCCAGGATAGGCCATGGATGCTGCCTTTAACGCCACGGCCACTGAGTATGCCGAAGTTTTCAACGGGTAAGAGCTGGACATCTGGCTGTTTTTCTCGCCATCCCGCGACTAAGGCTTGTGCAACGGGATGCGTGCTGCGATCGTCCAGGCTGGCAGCGATCAATAGCGTTTGTTCAATCGGCATGCCGCCAAACGGATTAGCATCGGTGAGTACGGGTTTGCCTTGCGTTAAGGTGCCCGTCTTATCGAGCGCCACGGCTTTCAGCAAACGACCGCTTTCCAGAAAAACGCCGCCCTTGATCAGGATTCCGTGCTTGGCTGCCGCCGCCAAGCCGCTGACTACCGTGACGGGCGTGGACACGACCAGGGCACATGGGCAGGCAATAACGAGCAGTACAAGCGCTTCGTAGAACCAATCACTCCATGTCCCATTGAAAAGCAGTGGGCCAAAGATGGCCACGGCCATCGCAAACACCACCACGGCAGGTGTGTAGAAGCGGGCAAATTGATCGACGAAACGCTGGGTGGGAGCGCGCTGTGACTGAGCCTGCTGAATGGCGCTAGCGACGCGCGCCAAGGTGCTGTGGCTGGCCAACGCCGAAACAGTCGCTTCGACAACGCCATCGGTGACGATGCTTCCGGCATAGAGCAGGTCGCCCGCTTGCTTGTCCACCGGCAGGCTTTCTCCCGTTATAGGCGCTTGATTGAGGGCCGCATGGCCAGAATCCACACGAGCGTCTAGCGGCACGCGAGAGCCGGTACGAACGCGAATGCGGGTGCCTACTTCTACACTGGCCACAGGCTGTTCCAACCAACCCGTATCGGTCTTTACTTCAGCTGTTTCCGGGGCCAGGGCTGTTAGGGATTTGATGGCATGGCGCGCCCGCTCCAGCGATAGGGCTTCGACCGCCTCGGCCACAGCGAAGAGGAACACGACCATGGCTGCTTCCGGCCATTTCCCGATGATGACGGCGCCGATCACCGCCAGCGACATCAAAAAGTAAATATTAAGGGTCAGATTCCTGATCGCGATCCAGCTCTTTTTTAGCGTCGGCAGGCCAGCACTCATAATGGATATGGCGGCCAAGGCCGCCACCGGCCAGGACGTTTCCTGCCTTGTTGTCCAGGCGATAACTTCAGCGCTTATCGCAGCGGATCCTGCGATAGCCAGCAGCCATTTCTGATGAGTCGCCAGGGCAGGGGAAATAGGGGAGCTTGGCGTGCTTGCACCAAGCAGGCTAGGGGCCATATCCAAACTGTCCAGCGCCGTGGTGATGGTTTGTGTATCGTCAAGCTGGTGATGGACGGTCAGTTCTCGATCGATGAGATTGAAATCAAGCCCGACAACGCCCGCCATGGGCTCCAGCCTGTTGCGAATTAAACGCTCCTCAGTCGGACAGTCCATTTTATCGATACGATAACGCACGCGACACGCGCCTTCGGATGGCGCAATGGCCTGATTGGCGACCGTGGGATGACTGGATTTCATATCCCTGGCGCAACAGGCATTGCTGCGTTCGGAGTGCGGGTGAAGCACTGTGTTTTGTTTGCCGCCTTGAATCATTAGGCTCTACCGTCAAAAGTATGTCATCATTTAATAGTCTGTACCCACTACAGGGTCAAGCGCAGTTTAGAGGCGTATTATGAAAATTGGGGAGTTGGCGCGACGCAGTGGCTGCAATATAGAAACCGTGCGCTTTTATGAGCGCGAAGGGTTGCTTGATGCGCCCGAACGCGATTCGAACGGCTATCGTCGCTATGCCGAGGTCAGCTTGGTCGAGCTCAACTTTATTCTCCATTGCCGCTCGCTGGGCATGGGTTTGCCCGAGGTGCGTACGCTACGCAGTTTTCAGGCCAACCCTGAGCTGGCCTGTGACGAAATCAATCACTTAATCGACCGGCATATTGACCGCACTCACGAGCAGATTGCGGCACTGCGCATCCTTGAGCAGCAATTGCGCGCACTACGTGACACGTGTCACGCCAATCAGAAAACGAGAGAGTGCGGGATTATGCGCAATTTAACGCAGGCCGCCGATGGTCATGAATGCTTGTGCCATTCACACGAAGCAAAGGTGGTCATTCGTTGATACTTTGAATCACTAGTGTCCGGTTTAATTAGGCCGCGTCGGCTTGGGATCCAATATTGACGCGGATCTGGATGGAGTTCATACCGTGGAAGACCTTTGGACGCATCATCGACGGCCATGCCGCCAGATGCTAATCAATTCCAGCTATGTCTTAGCGTGCGATTTTTTCCGTTTCGTGAACAGACCTCTCAAAGCGCGTTTTGTTGAGTATCGATCTTGATTCTCCGGTAGGTCAGGACTCGCCTTGGAGGGATTCGAATGTAGTTAGAGGTTATTTGATTGCTTGTGTGCTCGTGCGGTCATCAACGCTGAACTGCGCAACGACGACCAACATCACGATTACAGTCAGAAACAGGGCACTGGTCCACATGGCACCCATGCCGAGGCCGCCATTGGCCTTCGCCTGCGTCAGCAGGTCGCCGAGTGAGGCCCCGAAGGGGCGTGTTAGGATGTAACCAATCCAGAAGGTCAGTACCGCATTGCCTCCTACGCGCCATGCCGCGTAAGTGATAGCGATCAGTGTTCCGAACGACACCGCTCCCCATGTGAAGCCAAGGCCGAGCGCTTCGGTCGCCAAGTCACCTGCCGCTGTGCCCAGTGCAAACGTGCAAAGAATGGCAGACCAGTAAAACAGTTCCCTGCGCCGCGTGAAAATCTCATGGATCGACAAGGTGCGTTCCACCCAAAACCAAACCGCAAAAATTCCTGCGAGCACGATGGAAAATGCAGCCGTGCTGGCATACAGGCTGACGCCTAGTCCATCGGTGAGCAGGTCAGTAATAAGGGTGCCAACGACACTGACCAGAACAACCGTGAGCCAGTAAACCCAGGGCGTGTAGCGCCGCGTGCGTAGCTGCATGAATAGGGCAGCAGCCAAAAGTACACTCATCACTGCACGAGTGATATTTTGGCCGAAGCCCGCATTAACCGCCAGAAAGTCGGCTCCGGTTTCGCCGACCGTCGTGCACATGATCTTGATGATCCAGAACGAGAGCGTCGCTTCGGGGACTTTGTTGAGCCAGTTTGATGTGGAAGGTGTTGTCAGCGTATTCATAGAGTTAGTTCCGTCCAAGGCATATGGGTTTTGAGGCAAGTATGGCTAGTTAAACTTAGCCCAGCCATAGGTACCATCATTTGCGTACCCATCCCATTTGAATGAGGTTTCCGAATAGGTTTCGATAAACGCGCAGCACTATGGGTCGAACTGGCGGTTTGCAAGCCCGCTGCGGGCGGGAAAACGTGCTGCGGTGTCAATGGGTATTCACCGCACGGATACAATATTCGTGACGATATGGATTAACGTTTTTCGTATTGCCGTCAAACAAGATGGATTATTAGATTCATGAAAATAGGGCCTGTCATATGAACGAACGTCGTATACATCAACTCTTTGCGGCCAGCGTACTTCTCAAGGGTGCCCATGCGTTGCTAGAGTGCGCGAGCGGTATTGCTTTGGCGTTGATCAATACAGCAGCCATAGTGACACTGGCGAAAACGATCACGCAGGATGAACTTACTGAAGATCCGAGGGATTTTATTGCGAACCACCTGCTTGCTTTCGCCGACACATTCTCTATAAGTAGTCAGCATTTTTACGCGTTCTATCTTTTGAGTCATGGTGCAGTTAAGGTGTTTCTGGTCATTTTCCTTCTTAAAAATAAATTATGGGCATATCCCGTTTCTCTCGGTGTGTTGGGTCTCTTTATTCTTTACCAGGTCTACCGATTTTCCTACACTCACTCAATTGCCCTGGTTGTATTGACGGTTTTCGACTTGGTGGTCATGGTATTGATTTGGCATGAATACCGTCTCTTGCGCCACGGCGCGATCACGTTGCATGGGGCTGCGGATCGTCTCTAAAATAATCTGCACCGGTCATAACACCGCTGCTGTTGATATTTTTGGCGTGTTCGACCAATTTTCAATGCAACAATTCGGCCCAGCCAATGAGTTTTGTTCAGAACGACCATAATTAACTCCAGAGCTATCACCGAATTTAGCTACGAGGGCTGTTGTAGTCTGTATGGTCAACGCCGCCCTTTGTGCGATATTTTAAATACGCATAATGTGTATTATGTAAAGTCAATGATATACCTGTTTAGAGACGTACCCGTCGTTTGGGTTCATAAAAAACCTCAGGCTTTTAAGCCTTGCAATCTCAAAAGCAAAAAGATAAGCTTTAGAACGTGGTTTTTTAAGCCACATCCACCGGACTAACGAGTTCAACGAGTTTTCCTGCGCGCACAAAGTATTCGATATAGTTGCGTGGAAAGAAACTGATCCCGACACCAGCAATAACAAGCGCGATTAAGGCCGTCAGGCTATTGCATATCAACGCACAGGGGATGTTTAAGTTCTGCTGTGCCGTCCACCTTTCGAATGCTCTAGATAGACCTGCCTCAGGGCTCAGAGTAATTACTGGACGTTCTGCGAAATGTTGAGGTGTCAATACCGTGCCTTTTGGTAGTCGGTCTGGCGACGCCAACCACCGATACTCCAGTTACCCCACTTTTTCGTGAGCTAGGGTTCGCAAAGAAGAAAGGCCAAGGATCACAGCAAAGTCTAACTCGCCGCGGCGTATTTGTCTGATGCGCTGGGCCACGCGGGCCTTCGCGCGGCGGTCAAAAGCCGCAGCCATCATGCCCGCCAGATAGTGCAGAAATACCTGAAGGACTCAGTGTTATTTCTCGGCCGCAAAAATCCCGCTTCCGGTCAGAAGTTGCAGCGCTACGGTACGTTCGGCAATCTGCTGTTCGTTGGTCTGCAGGGCTAGACGTTGGTCGAGCAGCGCTTGGTCTTGCATTTGCGCCTGTGGCAACGTGATATCACCGACCCCTAGCGCCGCGTTTGCCGCTTGCGCGGCACTTTGCAGTGTGGGCAAGGAGGTCCGCAGCGTGAACTGTTCATGGCACAGTATGGCCAGTTCGGCCAGGATTCGCGCGACTTTGGTGCGCGCTTGTTGCAGGCGCAAACGATATGTGTCATAAAGCGCTGTGCGTGTGGCGCTCGCCACGGCAATCCTGCCTGGGCTGCCGTTGAAAATCGGCAGACTGAAGTTAATACCGAACCCCAAGGTGTGAACATTCGAGGTGTCACGCGCGCGTGACAGTGTGATACCCACCGAAGGGAATTGCGAAAGTACGGCTTTGCGCAGTACTTGTTCCTGACTTGCGTAGCCAGCACGCAGCGCCATCAGGTCGGGCCGGATCTTGCCCAACTTGTCCACGGAGCCAGCCGCACGCTGCACGGCCTTGGTGTCCAGGCGAGGCAACCCTGCCAGGCTTGGCGTCTTGCCAGGTCGCAATCCAAGCATGGCATCAAGCTCGTCTTGCTTGACCTCGCGCTGGCTCGCGTCCGTGACCAACTTGTGCTGCAGCGCGGTCAGTTCAATCAAGTCGGCGTCGGCCGTCGTGCGAGGTGCGACGCCGACCATCGCCGCGGCCCGGTCGCGTTCCAGGCGCTTGGCCACAGCGGCGCGCTGAGCATCAAGCAAATGATCGCGCTCGCGTAGTCCCACCAGCGCGATGTAGTCGAGTTCGGCGGCGGAGGCGGTCTGCCATTCCTGCCAGAGGATCCGCAGGTCGACCTCTCGGACATGGTCGCGCGCGGCCGCGACCGCCGCGCCGCGCGTGATCAACTGGCCCAGGTTGATACTCAAACCCAGGTTGTAGGCGGTGGTGGTAGTGCCCGATTGCCCTTGCGGGATGTCGCGCTTGGCCGCTAATTTCGGCGCGGGCAGCAAACCGGCAGCGAAGGCTTCGGCGCGCGCCACGCCAGCTCGATCACGCGCAGCCCGCAGGCGCGGATCGTTGAGCACGGCCAGCGCGGCAATGGCAGACATTGGCAACGGTGCATGCAAATCGATGCGCTGCGCGGCCAGTGCCGGTAGCGCTATGTCGCCAGTCTCGACACGCAAGTCGGTGGCGCTATCGTGCCACGCTACGGTGGCCGGCAAAGGCCTGGGGGTATACGTCGCGCAGGCCGTCAGCATGCCGCACAATGCAACTGTCGGGCTTATGTGCAGCAGTCGCGAAACGTCCATGGGTTTCATGCCGACTCCTTGCGTTGCGCCAGACGCGTGAGCTGTTTGCGGCGCCAATACAAGTACAGCCCCGGAATCAGGTTGGTGCTGCGCAGTACGCTCCAGATCAGCCCGCCAAGGATTACGACCGCGAGGCCTTGCTCCGGTGCGGCGCCTTCACCCAAACCCAGTGCGGTGGGCAACATCCCCAGAATGGCAGTGATCGCGGTCAGCATGATCGGGCGAAAACGCACCCTGATAGCCTCGTGCACGGCTTCCTCGACCGGCATGCCCGCCGCCTCGTTGTGCCGCACACGGTCGAGTAGGACGATACTCTGCCGCAGGCCGATCCCGATCAAGGTCAGGAAACCCATCATGCCCGTGGCGTTCAGGCCAACACCGCTTACCACGAGCGCGACGGTGCCGCCGGTCAACGCCAACGGAATCTCGAGCAATAAAATAGCCGGTATTAACAACCCCTCGAACTGCAGGAGAAGAATGCCGATCATGATTACGAACGCGGCCAGCGCCGCGACCAACAAGCCTAGCGCTGCCTGTTCGATTTGTGCATACAGGCCGCCGAAGGCGATCCGGTAACCAGCCGGCATGTGTAGGCCTACCAACGCACGCTGCACGGCTGCGATGGTGCTGCCGATTGGCCCGTTCGGGGTGGCCAGGATGTCCAGCGCGCGCGCGCCAGCGATATGCTCGATCTGATTGGGGGTGCTAGCGAGTTTGATACGCGCCAGTTGCGATAGTGGTGCCCAGCCCCCGGGCGTGAGAATCGGCAGCGTGGCCAGAGCCGCCATGCTGCGCTGCGGCGCATCGGCAAGACGCAGATAGAGCGTCAGCGGCACGTTGCCCTCTGGCACGCGGCTTACCACCTCGCCGTTGATCAGCGCATCGAGCTGCTTATATAACGAAGCTGGCGTCATCTTGTGGACGGCCAGCGCCTGCGTCTCGGGTTCAATCAGCAGTTGCGTGACAGGATAACCGTCGTTATTGAACACATCGCTTAGCGCATTGATGCGATGCAGCTTAGCGGCGATAGTTTCTGAGAGCTTACGCAGCTGCGCGACGTCGCTGCCGAACACGTGAATTACGAAGGGCTGCGGCAAACCCGATAGGCTCTCACCGACCCGTTCGATAGTCGGCGTATCCACCGCGAGCTGCACGCCTGGCAGTTGCGATTCCCGTTGAATGCGCTTGCCGATTGCGTCGAGCGCATTGACGCTGACGCCGCGTTTGAGCACGACCTGGATTTCACCGGCATAAGCAGGCTCGGTGTAGGACGTCGACGACGAAGAACCGATGCGGGCATACACATGCGCGACGACCGAGTCTTTCAGCAACCGCTGTGTGATGGTTCCGACAGCGGCGCGAGTGTCCAGCAGGGAACTGCCTGGCGGCAGAGTGAAGGACTCGAGTAGCACGCCCTCGTTAGGCAGTGGCAGGAAACTGACCGGCACTAGAACAAGTCCCGCCAGACTTAGCGCCAGTACCCCAAAGGTGATCGCGAGGCTGGTGCGGGGCGAGCGAGAGACCCAGTCAAACAGTTTTTCGTTCCAGTGTTCCAGGCGTTGCAGCAAGCCCAGGCCGCTGTTCGTGCCAGCGCTGGGCTTGGCATGCAGAAAACCCAGGGTCAGTGGGGTGAAACTGAGCGAGACGAGCAATGATGCCAGCAGCGCCAAGATCATCGCCAGTGAGAACGGGATGAAGAACAGCCCCACCAACCCGCCCACGAACAGCAGCGGAACGTAGATCGCGATGTTGGTGAGGGTGCCGGTGATGTCCGGGATCACGATGGACTCTAGGCCGTTCCGTATGCCGTCCCAATGCGCGTCGCCCTGTTCCCAGCGGTGATAAATGCTTTCGAGCACGATGATCGCGTCGTCCGCGAGCAGGCCGACGGCCACCGTCAGTGCGCCCAACGTCATCAGATTCAGGTCTTGTCCAAACGCGTGCAGTGCGGCGATGGCCAACGCGAGCGACAGCGGAATACTCATCGCCAACGCGACGATCCCGCGTCCGGCACCAAGAATCCAAAACAGTACCAGCACAGCCAGCACTGCACCGATCAGAAGATTACGTCCGAGATCGGCGCTGACCAAGTGGACGAGATGGCCTTGGCTGTAGGTTCTTATCCAGCTGACGCCGGACGGCAACTCGGACCGCGTCTGGTCGAGCGTTTTTTGCACCGCCTTGGTGACGGCCAAGGTAGACGCGCCCGGCTGCTTGACGATGACCAGCGCGATGCTGGGGCGCCCGTCCAGTGCCACCGCGTTGTGCGTGGGCACCGCTGCGCGTACGATGCGCGCAAGTGCGTGCAGCGGCATGGTGCCGTGCGGCGTCGCCACCGGTACCTGCTCGAGCTGCGCGATGCGCACGGGCAGGTGCCGTACCTCAATCAGTACGTCGTTATGACCCATCGTCACGAATCCGGCAGGCTCGAGCAGGACTTGAGACTTCACCGCCTGCACCAGTGCCGTCACCGGCACGCCATAGCGCCGCATCGCGTCAAGATCTGGCTGGATCCACAGCGCGTCGTCGCCAGCGCCGAAAACATGCACGAACTGCACGCCAGAAATCGCTCGCAGTGCTGGCAGGATGCTGGCGCGCACCGCATGCCGGACCTGCGCGGGCGCAATATCGGCCGGAATCTGCGCGGTGTAGTCAGCTACCTCGTTGATGGCGTTGCCCATGATCTGCGCCATCGGATTGGTCTGCGTGGGCAAATCTGGCCGGGCACGGTCGAGCGCACCGTTGATGCTCTGCAGGTCGAGTTGCGCGTTGCTGCCTTGGCCAAAGCGCACGTCGATTTCGACTGTGCCGTTGCCCATCGCCGAACGCACGCTGCTCAGGTTTGTCAGCGTCAGGATCTGACTTTCCAGCGGATTGACGACCAGGCGTTCGAGTTCGGTAGCCGTTGTGCCCGGCAGATGCGCGGTCACGCTGATTTGCGGAAAATTGAACTGCGGCAGCACCTCCGCCGGCGTGTGCACGAACGCATATGCGGCATAGAGCAACACGGCACCAAGCGCGAGCAACCACAGTATAGGGCGCCGCAATACGCGTAGCATTGAAACGTTCTTGATCATGACGGCGATTTAATTAGGTGGCTGGTAGGATTGAGCAATGCCCCGGTGATATTCAAGGAAGGCATCTTGCGCCACGACCTGATCTCCGGGCCGAAGGCCGGAGGCAATCCAGGTTTGCCACCCGCGCGTAGGGCCGGGCACGACTTGCCGCGGCTGGTCGCCATGCGCGGTGCGTACCAGCACCCACCAGTTGCCGCGATCGAGAATCAGCGCAGCGGTAGGTACCGCAAGCATCGATTGCGGTGGGCCCTCGAGTGTGACGGTACCCCATTGCCCGCTCACCCAGAGGGCTGCGCCGGCCGCTTGCACGGCGCTAAGGCCGACTCGCGTGCCGCCGTTGGCACCAACCGCCGACGCCACCGTTGCCACCTTTACCGCGACAGCGCCGCCACCGTCAGCTGGCTTGAAGCGGCCGGTCATGCCGATACGTAGCGCCGCAGTGGCAGCACCATAATATTCGGCGCGAATCCATAGCCCGTCCGTCGATTGTATCGTCAGGATAGTTTCTCCAGGCGAGACTTCTTCGCCGTCCGCGGCCTGCACGGACACGACGGATCCAGCCGTCGGTGCCCTGAAAACCTGCAGATTCCGGGCCTCATTGAGTTGGGCTTGCGCGGTCTGCCAGGCGGCGTGCGCGGCCGCAAGTTCGCTGGTTGCCGCATCGACTGCTTGCCGAGTACTCAGTTGCGCCGCGAGCTGGTGGCGCATGATTGTCAGGGCTCGACGCGCAGCATCGAGCCGCGCCTGTGCGCTGCGTACGGCCGTTTCGCGTTGTGTCAACAATGATTGAACGCGCGTTCCGCCCACGCGCGCGAGTACCTCGCCAGTCGTCACGACGCTGCCCGGCAGTACGCGTAGATCGCGCAGGACGCCAGCATCGACCACGCGCACCTTGACTATGGTCGTTGGCACGACTTGAGCATAGGCTGTCAATCGTGGTGAAAACGTCTTTGGCTGGACGGTAACGACGGCTGGCTGCGCCACATCGGCGGCCAACGCCAAGCCTTCGCCACTCAGGCAGAAAAGAGGGAGAAGTATCAACCAGGCAGCCGCGAAACGTTGCCCAAGGTTAGACATGATATTTTTCAAAATGTCGAAGCCAACAAAGGATGCAGGATAGGTGCGCCGTAGAGCGCGCCGAACACACCGGCAGCCATGAGCATACAGACAAAGCGTGCTTCGATTTGCAGGAAGCTTTTCAAGGCACGGGTTGACGCCGGATACGGTTCCGCTAACGGGGCTAGAAGCCGGTCGATTCGTCTTTGCAGCGCCTGCGGGTCGCCGGTCAGACGGGCATGCGTATCCAGGCGTGAGCCATCGACCGAAGTACGCGCCCGCGAGGTGGAAGAGGACTGCCGCAGCGTGCGCAGCAAGGCCACGGCAAGCGCCGCACCCGACGCGCCATGGCGCCGCGCTTCGTCGTCCCGCGCCAGTTCCAGGGCTTCAAGCCAAGTGCCAAAACGCTGTCTTGCGCTCGGCCATGGCCACTGTAAGTCCGTCGCAAGTTGGGCCAGCCAGATCCGCAGGGGATCCCGATGACGCGCGTGCGCTTGTTCGTGTCGCCAGGCCGCATCAATCATGTCGTCGTCGAGTGTCTTGGCAAGAAACGGGGAAAACAGAATTTGCGGCCGGAGCAAGCCGACGGTGCAAACCCTTGTGTCGGCATCGAACGGCTCGCGCGTCAGCGCCCAGAGCGCCCGCAGCGCCGCGCGCCAGACGACCACGGCAAAAGGCAGGCAGGCGCCGATCAGCACCCACTGGTCGACGTGACCGTGCACGGGATCCGGTTCACGCAGCGCCCAACCGCACAGCCAGGCAGCGACCGTCAACGCGGGCATCACCGGCAGCCACAGGTGCAGCCAGGCACGGCGCTCGGCACTGCGGCTACACGGGTCAGGCGTCGCGCGCAGTGAAATCATCGCGAATGGCTGCACCGCCAGGCCACCGAAAAGGATGAGCAGAATAGTCAGCAGCGATTCACGCTCCATGTCCCGGTCCCCTTTTGGCTTTAATGGCGCGCTCAAGATCCTCCAGCAGCACGGGATCGATTTCGTCGACCGCATCGACCAGCGCCGCCACCGCAGCATGCGGCGCGGCGCCCAGGAATCGGGTCATGAGGTGGCGCGCCCGAGCGCGTTCCACCTCATGCTGATCGACCGCAGGACTGTAGACGAATCCGCCCGCCTCGCGCCGGCGCATGATCAACCCTTTTTCGCGCAGACGGTCGACGACTTTTGCCGTGGTGGTGTAGGCGCGGCCCGCAGGCGCACCCAAGCGCTCGTGCAACGCGCGCACCGATACGGTGCCGCGCTGCCAGAGCAGGCTTAGCACCTTGTATTCCAGATCGTCTGCAGGTAAATGATAACGGGCCATGAGACGATACTACGACGCGTGTCGTATTCAGTCAAGAGCAAAATCCAAGGTCAAGTACCAGTATCACACCGGCTACCTGCCCCGCCGTCTTGAACAATTTCGCGATCACCGTGCTCGGCTGGGCGTGGCCCGTATCGATCAATGCTCGTGCCTTGAATCCACCTAACCGCCAAAATAACTCGGCAGAATTTTTTCACGCGTCGTCGGCGGGTTATCGGCCAGCAGCTTTTTGTCGGTGGAGACGATGATGAGTCCGGCCATCGGGTCACCGAAGCCATGTACTGTTAGGCGTTTTTTGGGTACGGTGCGCCCGCCCGGTTCCTTCACCAGCTCGGCGTGTACCGCGCAATAATAAAACTTCAGACCCGGATGCTTGAAGGCGATCGCGTAGGTGCTTACCGGGTGCCCCCGGCCCGTCGTGCCTTGCACGGCACCATCAAAGCGTGTACTGGTCTGACCTGTGCTTGGGTTGTAGCCGATGATGGCGTGCGGGCCCGTGTCCTGGTCGATGAACACCACGTTTTGGCCGGGGCGCACCACCACCACGTTTTCCAAGAACATGTTCGCGCCGTTCATGTGCACGTACACCGGCGCGGCATGCACCTTGGCAGCTTGGCTTACAGGGGCGAGCAGCAGCACACCCACGGCGAAGGCGGCAGCGGCGGTGCTACAGGGCATGTGCAGTGAATGGGAAAAGGGAATGCGCATTGGAATCTCCTAGTCTTGCTGTGTCATACACGTAGCCTTGGACTGATTCAGTCGCAATGAGGGCAATATCAACGAGTGCTCGCGAGCGTCACGTTTAAATGCAGGCGCAGCGTGGTGATCGAGTCCGGCACCTCGGACAAATACGCCATGTAGCGGTCAAACCCATAGTATGGATCCATCGCGCCCGCGGTCAGAACTAATGCCATTGAAAGAATAACACGTCTGGTAACACCAGTGAGACTAGAAACGGCATCAATGTAATTCCACGCAAACCCACCGTAGGTGCGAAAGCCGAGCGCGTCATACGGCTCCCGTTATCCAACCCTTCCCCCTCCGATCGACCAGTGGGAGAACATCTGGGGAAAGACTTCCTTCACTTTGCCAAGCCATTCGGCAAGCTTCGCCGATGTCTGACGGTGCAGCTTCCATCCGCGTATCGGTTGATTCACGTCTCTTTGGCAACGCCATCGCACTGAATCGGAGTGGTGGCCGACGCTTTCAATATATCCAACTCGTCGAGTCGACGCCATACTATAAGATATGTGTCAGTCATCTCAACAAGAATAAACACAAGGTGAAGCGTGGTCTGTGCATCACCGTACGAGAATAAATATCGCAGCCAGCGTTCACAACACGGCATAATCGAGTCTGTGGCATTATCAATGGGCAGGTAGCCGCGTTCGATGTAGCGCGCAAGGCACGCCCAGTATTTATCCAGGTACGCCAACGCTTTCCCAAGGCCGCCTGAGGAGCCACCGCTGGTAGGCTGTTCTTTTTTTGCAAGGAGGGACGGGTGAACAAGGGCTTTGATGCTGTGCGCGGCAACTTGCTGCGTGAGACGCGGGCCGAGATCGCCACCACTGCGCTGGCGGTGGCGATGGGAGTGATCGCTGGTCTGGGCGCGGTGGGTTTTCGCAAGATGATCGCACTATTCCACAACCTGTTTTTCTACGGTCGCTTCACCGCAGTCTATGACAACCTGCAGCACAGCCTTCCCAGCACCTGGGGCGCCTTTGTTATCCTGGCGCCGGTGGTGGGTGCGCTGATCGTGACCTTTCTGGTCAATCATTTCGCGCCGGAAGCCAGGGGCCATGGCATACCCGAAGTCATTGATGCGGTGTATTTCAAACGCGGCGTGATCCGCGCTCCGGTAGTGCTGATCAAGGCGCTGGCTTCATCGATCTCGATCGGCTCCGGCGGCTCCGTAGGCCGCGAAGGGCCGATCGTGCAGATCGGCGCAGCGTTTGGCTCGCGGCTGGCACTGTGGATGAAGATTCCGGAATGGCAGCGCCTGGTGCTGATCGCCTGCGGCGGGGGCGCAGGCATCGCAGCGACCTTCAACACCCCGCTTGGCGGGGTGTTGTTTGCCGCCGAACTGCTGCTGGTGGAAATCAGCGCACGCACTTTAATCCCGGTGATGATCGCGAGCGGCACCGCCAGCCTGATCGGGCGGGCGTTTTTCGGCGACAACGCGTCCTTCGTGATGCCACCGTTGATGCTCTCGCATCCGGCGGTGGTACCGGGGCTGGAACTGGGCAGCTATATCCTGATGGGATTGCTGACCGGCATCGCAGGCATGCTCTACATCCGCTCCATCTACTGGTTCGAGGATCTGTTCAAGCACATTCCCGGCAAGGGTTACCTGCGGCACGCGCTGGGCATGTTGCTGATTGGCGTGCTGATGTACCTGATGCTACGCTACGCGGGCCACTACTACACCGAAGGTGTTGGTTACGCCACAGTACAGGACGCCCTCGATGGTACTTTGACCATGGGCTGGCTGGCGCTGTTGCTGGCAGTGCTCAAGGTGCTGGCGACATCGCTGACCCTGGGCTCGGGCGCATCCGGTGGAGTGTTTTCTCCCTCGCTGTTCATCGGCGCCATGCTGGGCGCCGCATTCGCGGCCGGCATCCACGCGCTGATCCCGGACGCCAGTATCACCATAGGTACTGCGGCAGTGATCGGCATGGCCTGCATGGTCGGCGCCACCACAGGTGCGGCGGTGACCGGGGTGGTGATGACCTTCGAGATGACGCGCGACTATCACGTCATCATTCCCCTGATCATCAGCGTTTCGATCGCCTATGCGATGCGCCGGCTGTTGCTGGCCGACACCGTGTACACCATGAAGTTGACTCGACGCGGGCAGCACATCACTACCGCTATCCAGAGCCAGTTGTATCTGACCCGGCGGGCACTGGAGTTCATCAACGCGCCGTTCTTGTGCCTGGACGCAGGCGCAATCCTCGACGATGCGTTGACGCGCTGGCATCGGCTGCGCAAGGCGCCGCGCGTCGTGCTGCTCGAGGGAGGGGCTCTGGTCGGGGTGGTGCCAGCACACACCCTGCGCGCCGCGTTCGACAGCGGTATCGCCCGTTCGACCCCACTGCGGGAACTCGCCGACCTCAAGCCTGTAGTGGTGGAATCGACCATCCAGGTATTCGACCTGGTTTCCCTACTGCGGCGGCAACGCGCCCATAACGCCTTGATGACTCGTGACGGGACGCTCGCAGGGCCGGACAGCGTACTGGGGGTGGTGACATGGGACGATCTGGTCGAAAATGTCAACTTGGCGGGCAGTCTCGATTTCGACAATGAGGTTCCAAAACCGAAGCCCCCGGATCAATCCGCACCTCCGTGACAAATTTGTGTGGCAGAGCTGATCCACGACTGGAGGCCGAGAACGCAAATAAAACAGGGTCGGATCCCTTGCCTGTGCCGAGGAATACCAACCCGGAATTGAGCAGACCGAACAGAAAGGTCTTGCGAAAGTAACATGGCAGCCACAAGGGCTGCCGCTACATGCGCTACGGGTACGTTTTTGTAGCGGCACCCCTTTGTGCGTGTCAAAATTTAATACTGGCTCAGCGTCAGCTAAGCCTGCTGTTGTAGACTCTGTCTGATTTGTTCAAAACCCTGCTGCGAAACCGATCACATAGGCGCTATGGAAAACTTCAACGACACCCTCTTTCTCTTGCTTAATGCTCCAGCGCATCCGAGCGCCCCGCTGCTTGTCACCGCCATCTTTTTTGCCAAGTACGTTATTTGGGCAATTCCCGGCGTGATCGGGATCGGCTGGCTTTGGGGAAACGAGCGCTGCCGCAAGATCATGCTCGAAGCAACGGCCTCTGGCCTGGTGGGCTTGCTGATCAGCCAGATCATCGGGTTCGTCTGGCCGCATCCACGCCCTTTCGTGATCGGGCTTGGGCACACCTTTATTGCTCATGCCGCCGATCCTTCTTTTCCCAGCGATCATCTGACGCTGCTGTGGGCCGTTGCGTTCAGCTTTTTTCTGCACCGCAGCCTGCGTTTGGCGGGCCTGGGGCTGGCACTGTTGGGCTTGCCGGTCGCCTGGGCGCGAATTTATATCGGTGTACATTTCCCGCTAGACATGGTTGGCGCAATGTTCGTCGCTGCACTAAGTGCCTGGCTTGCCTTCCGAGCGAAACATTCGTATTTGCCAACTGCCTACGGCATCGCCATTCGAATCCATCACATCCTCTTTGGCAAATTGATCAAGCTTGGATGGGTGCGTAGATAAGAGGTCTTCGGCGGGTCTGAATCTTATGGAGGGTCGAACATGCGGATACTGTTGGTCGAAGACGATCCTATGATCGGAGAAGCCATTCAAGATGCATTGAAAGATGCTTCCTACGCGGCCGACTGGGTCACGAATGGTCAAACCGCCCTTACGACGCTTGGCTGCCAGCGCTATGATCTGGTGCTGCTCGACCTTGGCCTGCCCGGCAAGGATGGGCTGGAAGTGCTCAAAACCATTCGAGGCGAGGACAATCCGGTACCGTTGCTCGTCGTCACGGCCCGGGACGGTTTGGATGACCGGCTGCGCGGCCTGGACGGCGGGGCCGACGACTACATCCTCAAGCCCTTCGAGATGGCTGAACTGCTTGCCCGTATGCGTGCCGTGCTGCGCCGCAAAGGCGGTAGCGCCATTCCGGTACTTGGCAATGGCGCGGTGTCTCTTGATCCGGCAACACGAGAGGCCACTGTCAAAGCCGGTGACCCTGTTCAACTATCCAACCGTGAATTTGCATTGTTGCAAGCACTGCTGCTGCGTCCTGGCGCCATTCTCTCTCGCAGCGATCTTGAGGATCGCCTTTATGGATGGGGCGAAGAGGTCGAAAGCAATGCCGTCGAATTCTTGATTCATGCCCTACGCCGCAAACTGGGCAGCGATATCATCAAAAATGTCAGGGGAGTTGGATGGATGGTTTCAAAAAACGGTTGAAAGAATCAGTTCAATTCAGGCTGTCCTTTTCGCTGACGCTGACAATCCTGATCATCGCGATTGTGGCGGGCCTGATTTCTTTCGCGTCCGCTATGGACGAGGCTCACGAATTGCAAGATGATGTTTTGCGCGAAGTTGCGGCGCTATTCAATCAACAGCATCTGCCGCTTCCTCATCTTGGGAGCGCGGGCCACGTCAAAGGCGACGACGAGGAGTCCCGCGTCATTGTCCAGTATCTGGCACGCAGCAACACCACATCGGGGAATGCGGATGCGCCGTTGCCACTTTCAATGAAATTGCCAGACGGCCTGCACACGCTCGAGCTCGGCGGCGAACCGTTTCGCGTGTTGATCAGAACCCTGGCTAACGGAGAGCGGATTGCCGTGGCGCAAGAGACCGGCGCCCGAGACGAAATTGCTCGCAACAGCGCCCTGCGCACCCTGATGCCATTTCTGATCCTGGTCCCCATTCTGCTCTTGATCGTCGCGGATCTCGTGCGCAAGATATTCCGGCCTATTGCCCTGCTCTCGACCGAAATCGACCAGCGCGCGGAGCGGGAATTGCACCCCATAGAGAAAAGCCACTTGCCTGTCGAAGTTCGCCCGTTTGTTGTTGCCATCAACCGCTTGCTCAATCGGGTGGCGCAAGCGATGGCGACTCAGCGCCGATTTGTGGCGGACGCCGCGCACGAGCTTCGATCCCCTTTGACGGCCATGTCGCTGCAAGCCGAGCGGTTGGCAGAGGCGGATATGTCCGATCTGGCGCGTGGACGGCTTGCAACCTTGCGCCGAGGTATAGAGCGCGGCAGGAACCTGTTGGATCAGCTTCTCACCTTGGCCAAGGCCCAGGCCGCGCTTGACCCGCCCAAGTCGTCGGTGTCGGTTCAGCGCATTTACCGTCGTGTGCTGGAAGACTTGCTTGCGCTGGCCCAAGCCAAGCACATCGATATTGGTGTGGAGGGCGACTGCGATGCGCAGGTCTTGGTCAACGAAATTGACCTGATCATCCTGGTCAAGAATCTGGTTGATAACGCGATTCGCTACACACCGGATGGCGGCCGGGTCGACCTTTCGGTGACCACCGTCGATTACCGCGCGACGCTGCGGATCAAAGATTCGGGGCCGGGCATCCCAGCCGAGGAGCACGCACGCGTGTTCGATCCTTTCTATCGGGCACTTGGGAGCGATCAAGTCGGATCAGGCCTTGGGTTATCTATCGTGAAGGCTATCGCAGACCGGATTGGTGCACAGATTAGCTTGGCCGCCGGCGACGAGTCGAATCAATCGGGGCTTTGCGTCACCGTTCTCATTGCGACGGCTCCGCCCTCGCGGCTGCCATAACTCATGCCAGCAAGAACACGGCTCACGCCTTTGTCGTCTTTTTAATAAGAGGCTTAACGTTTTCCTGCCTGGCCGGGAGTATAGGATGGTTTTCGCGGGCGGCGTTCAAAATAATGGCTGTAGAGGTTTCCGTCAGAATACAAAATTTGGTTACAACAGCGTCAAGGTGTGCAACGTCGATAACGGCAATCTCAAGCAGCCAACTGTCTTCGCCCGTAATATTGTAGGCATTGATCACTTCGGGGGTTTGCCCGATAAGTTTCACGACCCGGGCATATTCGGCGCGCGACACTCGCATTACGGCGCGTATGCCGTAGCCTAGGCGGCTCACGTCAACTGTGGCGCGATAGCCGGTGATTACCCCCGAACCTTCCAGCTTGCGAACCCGTTCAGTTACCGCCGGCTGGCTCAGGTGAACTCGGCGCCCCAGTTCGGCCATGGAAATGCGCGCGTCGTTTTGCAGTTCGGCCAGGATGCGGCTGTCGTAGTGGTCGAGTTCGGAGTTCAAGGAAAAACCTCTATACACGTTTGAAAATTAATGATTATTAGCACCCGTTCCATTAAACCGCTATGTGTTTCAGGCTGCTGACTCCGTAATATAACGCTTTGTCCCGCCCTCCTCCCGACTAAAAATGCCTGCTGCTCTTTCGCCTTCCGCGCGCGCGCCTCTTCCCCCGTTGGTCTTGCTTTGCCTTGCGGCAACATGGTTGGTATGGGGCTCGACCTATCTAGCCATTAAATTGGCCTTACCCGAGTTTCCGCCGTTTTACATGATGGGCAGCCGGTTCCTGGCCGCCGGCCTGTTGCTATTTGTCTGGACGTTGATACGCCGACAGCCGTTGCCGACGCCACGCCAGTGGCTCAGCGCCTTGGTTGTAGGCACGCTTATGCTGGGCGCGGGCATGGGTGGGGTCGCCCATGCGGAGCAGACCATTGGTTCAGGTCTGGTGGTTGCGTTCATCGCCGTGGTGCCATTGATGATGGCCGCACTGAATTTGCTGTGGGGGGTACGTCCCGGGCGGCTTGAGTGGGTGGGTATCGCATTGGGTTTGATCGGCGTACTGATGTTGACCCAAGGGGCCGACTTTAAAGCGTCGCCCGGAGGCCTGATGGCTATTATTATTGCAACATTGAGCTGGTCACTGGGCAGCGTGCTCAGTCAACGCAGTTTGACGCTGGCCCCAGCTGCGCCGGGCTTTGCGAGCGAAATGCTTTGCGGTGGCGCCGTGCTGATGCTGCTGTCCTGGACGCAGGGCGAGCCTATGGTCTGGCCCTCGTGGTCCTTACCTACCGCGGCTTGGGTTTATCTGGTGACATTCGGCTCGCTTATCGCATTCAACGCTTATATGGTGCTGCTGTCACGCGCGTCGGCGGCTCTGGCCTCCAGCTATACTTTTGTTAACCCGATCATCGCCATGTTATTGGGCGTGGCTGTGGCCCATGAACATATCACCCGATACGAATGGCTGGCCGCCGCCATCGTGTTGCTAGGGGTGATTCTGATGCTGGCTCAGAAACGCCGCTAAGCTATTGGGTGTTGAGTGCAGCCAATGCTGACCGCACAAGAATATGGCAGCCACAAGGGCTGCCATAGATAGGTGGCCAGCACGTCGATGCGGCCTGGTGTGCCCAAAACCCGGGGTACGGCGTACGAAGCAATTTTTCCCGCGCGCATTACGGCAATCGAATCCGACAAGGCCAGAGCTTCAACGCGGTCGTGCGTCACGTAAACAGCAGTGATTTCAAGCGATCCCAAAAAGGTTCTGAGCTCTTCGCGCGTCTCTTCGCGCAGTTTGGCATCCAGATTGCTTAAGGGCTCATCAAACAGAATAACCTTAGGTTCGGCCACCAGAGCGCGCCAAGGCAACCCATTGCTGCTGGCTGCCTGAAAGTTTAGTGGCAGAACGGCTTTCCACGCCTTCAAGCTGCACGATTGGAAACCACCCCGTTTCGGCCCGCCTGGCTGCGTGGCCCCGGCCGCTTGCAGAACACCTTTGCCAACGAGTGCTTCATGGATGAACTGGCGGTGGCGGCTGGCACCGACCCGGTCGCCTTCCGGTTCAAGCACCTGAAGGATGATCGTGGTGCCCAATGCATCCAGGCATGCGTCAAGCAGGCTAACTGGGCCGTCATTGGCACAGGCGTCAACACCGGCTGTGTACCAAATACGCGTAACCTATCTCCGGACACGGCGGGCGTGCCCTTCGATGAGCGCGAGGCCATCAGCGGCGACAAAGGCATGCGCATCAGTAGTTCGAACATTTACGCTGCGGGCGATTGTACCGACCAGCCCCAATTCGTCTACGTAGCCGCCGCAGCAGGGGCTGGTGCAGCCATCAGCATGACTGGCGGCATGGGGCAGTCCAGAACACTGGCGAATGCGCGCAACAGTTCCACTTCTGCCGGCGTGGCTCGCTGATCGTGCCAGGTACTGATGACACAAGCCGTCAACAAGCGTGATTTGTCC
>SCRC01000048.1 GCA_004297945.1 Candidimonas sp.
CCCCGAACCTGGCCCTGCGCGCGGGAAGTTCTGGCGTAGCCAGAACCGTGCACGTCGGAGCCTGAACCGGCTTAAGCGACCACGACGCGGAGATAGAACGAAGGTTTTTGCGGCGATAACGTAATGGGGAAGATGGCAGCCACAAGGGCTGCCGCTACAAAAACCTACGCGCCTTCGACGATATACATGGTCATGTTGGCGGCGCCTTCGCGCACGTTGCGGGCGCGGCGATACTGGGCTGAGTTATAAAACGCCTTGGCCGCCGTCATCGACGAAAATTCCAGCACAACGGTACGTGTCGGCGTATCGCCCTCCAGGCCCTCGCATTTGCCGCCCCGAACCAGAACCTTGGCGCCGCAGGCACTCATCGCCAACGAAGAGAACCGCTTGTACTCTTCATAGCGCTCAGGCTTGGTCACATCAATATTGGCAATAAGGTACGCAGTCATAAATGTCTCACGATGAATATTTTACGAGCCAGCGACCTGAACTGCTTCACGCAGCCGTTCAATTAAACCGGTCTTCTATAAACCCGCTTTTTTTAACGCTGCGATCAATCGCCATCAACGACTCCAGCAACGCCTCCATATGCTCCAAAGGCACCGCATTGGGCCCATCGGACAAAGCCTCCGCAGGTTTCGGATGCGTTTCCATAAATACACCCGCCACCCCCACCGCCACTGCTGCTCGCGCCAGCACAGGCACGAACTCGCGCTGCCCGCCAGACGACGTGCCCTGCCCACCCGGCAGCTGCACCGAATGCGTCGCATCGAACACCACCGGACAGCCCGTTTCACGCATGATCGCCAGGGATCGCATATCGGACACCAGGTTGTTGTAGCCAAACGACGCGCCGCGCTCGCAGACCATGATCGTATCGCCGTCGCCGCCCGCAGCGATCGCAGCAGCGCGCGCCTTGGCAACCACCTGCGTCATATCATGCGGCGCAAG
This sequence comes from Candidimonas sp., assembly GCA_004297945.1. Taxonomy (GTDB): domain Bacteria; phylum Pseudomonadota; class Gammaproteobacteria; order Burkholderiales; family Burkholderiaceae_B; genus Paralcaligenes. The sequence continues at coordinate 952 of SCRC01000048.1, forward strand.
AAACTGGCCCTTCTTGATATTGACGGGCTTTCCGCTCGCCGCACAGGCATGAATAAAATCGGTTTGGCGGCACAAGAAAGCAGGCGTCTGCAGCACGTCGACCACCGCCGCCACCTCGGGTATTTGCCCAATATCGTGCACATCGGTGAGCACCGGAACACCCAGGTCGGCGCGCACATCGGCCAGGATCTGCAGGCCTTCGTTAATCCCCGGGCCACGGTATGAGAGCCCCGAGCTGCGGTTAGCCTTGTCAAACGAACTTTTATAGATAAATGGAATGCCCAGCTTGCGGGTGATTTCGACCAACCGCCCAGCGGTATCAAAAGCCATCTGCCGGGACTCGATCACGCACGGGCCGGCAATCAGGAAAAAGGGCCGATCCAGGCCCACTTCAAAGCCGCATAGTTTCATCAACGGTACCCTCGATACGCCTCGACGCTCAAGCCGCGGAGACGGCCAATTTGACCTCGTTGACAGCGGCGTGCCGCTGCTGATACTCAATCGCCGCCTGAATATAACTGGTAAACAAAGGATGGCCGTCGCGTGGGGTCGAGGTGAATTCGGGATGGAACTGCACACCCATGAACCAGGGATGGCTGGGCAACTCCATGATTTCGGGCAGATGCTCGGTAGGCGTGCGCGCACTGATCACTAGCCCAGACTGTTCCAGGCGCGAGACATACACGTTATTCACTTCGTAGCGGTGCCGATGGCGTTCGTAGACCTCGACTCCGTATATTTCAGCCGCGCGCGTCCCAGCCTTGACGGGACAACGTTGCGCGCCCTTGCGCATGGTGCCGCCCAGATCGGAAGTTTGATCACGCTTTTCGATTTGCCCCTCGCGATCCTGCCACTCGGTAATCAAGGCTACAACGGGATGCGGCGCAGCCGGATCAAACTCGGTGCTGTTGGCGCCGCCCAGCATGGCCACATCGCGCGCAAACTCGATAACTGCCAGTTGCATGCCCAGACAGATGCCCAGATACGGCACATTATTTTCACGCGCATAGCGGATCGCTGCGATTTTACCTTCGATGCCACGCTTGCCAAAGCCGCCCGGGACCAGAATCGCATCAAGCGACTTGAGGCAATCGACGCCCTGAGCCTCGATTACTTCCGAATCCAGATATTCGATGACAACACGCGAATGCGTATGGATGCCAGCATGCACCAGCGCTTCAGTGAGAGACTTGTAGGATTCTGTCAGGTCGACATATTTACCGACCATGCCTATACGCACCGTATGCCGCGGGTGCTCAATGGCTTCCACCAGCCGATCCCATATTGTCAGGTCCGCTGGCGGCGGGGTAATGGCCAAGGCATCGCAGACCAGGTTATCAAGGCCTTGCTTGTGCAGCATGGCCGGAATTTTGTAGATAGAGTCGGAGTCCCAGACCGAAATGACCGCATCGAGCGGCACGTTCGAAAACAGGGAAATTTTGGCGCGCTCATCGTCGGGAATAGGCCGATCGGCGCGGCACAGCAAGGCATTGGGGTATATGCCGATTTCGCGCAGCTTTTGCACCGAGTGCTGGGTGGGCTTGGTTTTAAGCTCGCCCGCCGTGGCAATGAATGGCACCAGGGTCAGATGCACGAAGGCGGCATTGTTGCGGCCCAAGCGCAAGCTCATTTGGCGCACGGCTTCGAGAAACGGCAACGACTCGATATCGCCTACGGTGCCGCCGATTTCAACAATCGCCACGTCAGTCGCGCCATTCCAGGCAGACTTGGCGCCACGGGCAATAAAGTCTTGAATTTCGTTCGTAATGTGCGGAATTACCTGCACAGTTTTACCCAGATAATCGCCGCGACGCTCTTTACGCAACACCGATTCGTAGATCTGGCCGGTCGTAAAATTGTTGACCTTGCGCATGCGCGACGAAATGAAGCGCTCATAGTGCCCCAGATCCAGATCGGTTTCAGCACCATCTTCAGTGACGAACACCTCGCCATGCTGAAACGGGCTCATGGTGCCCGGGTCGACATTGATGTAGGGGTCTAATTTGATCAGGGTGACGTGCAGGCCGCGAGACTCGAGAATTGCGGCCAGTGACGCAGCCGCAATGCCCTTACCCAGAGAGGACACTACCCCGCCCGTAACAAACACATATTTAGTCATTGTATTGGCGCCCGGGGTCGCCGGGCTTGAGCAGGAAATTTGGATTATAGCCTGCTACAGCGGCTCTGTACGAAGCAACAGCCATTGTCTTGCGGCGTCACGCACTCTGGGCAGCAGACGCGCCCGAACCTCGGCATGGTAGCCATTGAGCCAGGAAATTTCGGGCTCGTTAAGCAGGCTGCGCTCGATCAGACGGGTATCGATCGGGCACAGAGTAAGCGTTTCAAACTTCAGGAACTCGCCAAACTCGGTCGTCATCGCCGGGCAGGCGACTGTGAGGTTTTCGATCCGGATGCCCCAGCGCCCGGGGCGATACAAACCCGGCTCGTTGGAGGTGATCATGCCCGGCTCCATGCCCATATTGGGCTTGATCGGCGTGCGATAGGAAATGGCTTGCGGGCCTTCATGCACGTTCAAAAAATAGCCCACGCCGTGACCCGTGCCATGCCCATACTCGGCGCCTGCCTGCCAGATCGGCAAGCGGGCAATCGCGTCAAGCGACGGCGAAGCCGTGCCGCGCGGAAATACAGCTTGCGAAAGCGCCGCCATGCCCTTGAAGACGGCGGTATAGTCGCGCCGCTGTTCAAGGGTGGGCTGGCCCACCGGCACCACGCGCGTAATGTCGGTCGTGCCGCCTTTATATTGGCCGCCCGAATCGATCAGCAACATGCCATTGCCGCATATCTCGGCGTGCGCCGCTTCGGTGGCGTGATAATGCGGCATGGCGCCATTGGCGTTGAAGGCTGCAATAGTGCCAAAACTGGGCGACACGAAGTTAGGTTGACGCGCTCGCGCCGCGCAGATTTCTTCATCTACGTTCAGCTCGGTAATAGTTTGCTTGCCCTGCGCCGACTCAAACCAGGCGAAGAACTCGCACAAGGCCGCACCATCCTGCTCCATGGCCGTTCTGACCTGGGCCAGTTCGGCCTCGGTCTTGCGCGATTTAAGCAAATGTGAAGGGTTGACGGCCTCAACCTGACTGACATAGGCCGCTGCGGCCAGCACTCCCACGGTGGTGCGCGCCGGGTCGACCAGCAAAACCTGGCCCTCGGGCAAAGCCGCCAGAGCCGCGCCAGCCTGCGCGTAAGGTTCAACCTGCACTCCATCGCGGTCAAGTGTCGCACGCAAGACGGCATCGACTTTCCCCGGCGCCACAAACAAACGCGCGGTGTCGCGACCGATCAGGGCATAAGCCAGAAACACCGGGTTGTATGACACATCGCTGCCGCGCAGATTGAAAATCCAGGCGATGTCGTCCAGCGACGACACCCAGTGCCAATCGGCCTTATACGTGGCCATGGCCGCACGCACCGCCGCCAGATTCGCGGCGCGGCTGCGGCAGGCAAACGGGGCCACATGCTCATAAACAGCCTCCACGGGCAAGGGGCTGCGATCTGGCCAGACGGCATCGACCAGATCCTGATCGCATAACAACACAATGCCTTTCTGTCCCAGATCGGCCTGCCACTGCCGGTATGCCTGTAGATTAAGCACCTGGCCGTCGACGCCCACCCGGCTGCCTCGGGGCAGTTCGGCGGCAAGCCAATCCACAAAGCCCGGAACCCCGTCGGCGCCCGCCCGCATGGCCTGGATGCCCGTGCCGGCCAGCACCTGCTCGGCCTGCACCCAATAACGGCTGTCGGTCCAAACGCCCGCAAATTGCGCGGTGACCACCAGCGTGCCGGCCGAGCCGTCAAAGCCGCTCAGCCAGCTGCGCGCCTGCCAGTGCTCAGGCAGATATTCGGATGAATGAGGGTCGGACGACGGCACGATGCACGCATCCACCTTGTGTGCAGACATGGCCGCGCGCAAAGCAGCGATGCGTTGGGCAAAAACTGAATTGACCACAAACTTTCCTTTTCTACGCAACGGCGGACACGTCCAGCCGCGCCTTGGTTTTAGCCTGCACATCGGCCACCGTAACGCCCGGCGCCAGTTCAGTAAGCTTCAGGCCTTTGGGGCCGACTTCCATTACACCCAGATCCGTAATGATCAGTTTGACCACGCCCACCCCGGTCAGCGGCAAGGTGCACTTGGGCAACAGCTTGATGTCTTCAGTGCCGTCTTTTTTACGCGCCACATGCTCCATCAGCACAACAACCTTGCTGACTCCGGCCACCAGATCCATGGCGCCCCCCATGCCTTTAACCATTTTCCCGGGGATCATCCAATTGGCCAGGTCGCCGGTTTCAGACACCTGCATGGCGCCCAGGATAGCCAAGTTGATCTTGCCCCCGCGTATCATGGCAAACGAGTCGGCCGATGAAAAAATCGACGACCCCGGCAGCGTTGTAATGGTTTGCTTACCCGCATTGATCAAATCGGCATCGATTTCATCATCGGTGGGAAAGGGGCCTATGCCCAGCAAACCGTTTTCGGATTGCAGCCACACCTCGACCCCTTTGGGCACGTGGTTGGCCACCAACGTGGGCAGACCGATACCCAGATTGACATAAAAACCGTCCTGCAGTTCACGTGCGGCGCGCGCCGCCATTTCATCACGATTCCAGGCCATTATTGATCTCCTTATGCTTTGCGGGTGGTGCGTTGTTCGATACGCTTTTCGGGATGGGCGTTAACTACGATCCGATGGACGTAAATACCCGGCAAATGGACGGCGTCCGGATCAATTTCTCCCAAGTCGACCAATTTTTCCACCTCGACGATGGTGATCTTGCCCGCCATCGCGACATTGGGGTTGTAATTACGGGCCGTCTTGCGAAACACCAGATTGCCGCTGCGATCAGCCATATAGGCCTTGACCAACGAAACGTCGGCTACCAGCGAACGCTCCATGACATACTTTTCACCATCGAACTCGCGTATCTCTTTGCCATCGGCCACGATGGTACCCACGCCGGTGCGCGTAAAAAAGGCCGGAATGCCGGCGCCGCCCGCACGCAATTTTTCGACCAAAGTGCCTTGGGGTGTAAATTCGATCTCGATCTCGCCCGCCAAATACTGACGTTCGAATTCTTTGTTTTCGCCGACATACGAGGCAATCATCTTCTTGACCTGTCGGGTGTTGAGCAACTGCCCCAAACCAAAGTCATCGACACCGGCGTTGTTGCTGATGCACGTCAGGTTCTGCACACCCGAATCGCGCAAGGCCGCTATCAATGCTTCGGGAATGCCGCAAAGCCCAAAGCCGCCTACGGCAATGGTTTGATCGCTGGCGACCACGCCTTTAAGTGCTTCTGCGGCACTTGCATAGACTTTATCCATTACTCCTGTCCTTTAATAAATAAAAAAGAATTCACCTGCAACCAGCATAGCCGACACTGGATCTTATAAAAAGCAACGGGCAAAGCCCGCCAGCTCCGGCGCCGTCCAAGGCGACGACTTGCCGCTGGCCGAGTCGGTGCCAACCATAATATTCTTGCCTTTGGCGTAAATTTTTCCCGGATCTTCCTCGCACTCGATGCTGACATCGAGCTCCATGCTCGAACGCCCTATCCGGACAAGCGTCAGGCGAACCACAGCGGTGGACGGATACAGCAAAGGCTTGACGAAATCGAGCGAGGCATGCGCCAACACCCCAACGCGGGTCGACGGCAGGAGGATTCCAGCCTGAGCGAACAAGCACACGCGCGCCTCTTCGGCATAGCGAAAATAGAGCGTATTGTTGACGTGATTCAGGGCATCCAAATCGCCCCAGCGCACTGGCATGACCCAAAGGAAAACACCCCCGATCCGTGGTGCAGCAAGCGGCAACGTATCGGGCACCAATGTACCTGTCGCTAATGTATCTGTCGCCAATGTAGCGGCACCCCTTGTGGGTGCCACCCCCTTTGTCGAGTGCCCCGATGTCTGCATTGCGTAACGCACCTCTTGATAATCTACTTGCATATTGCCAAGTATAACGGCAAGCTTAGGTGCGCCTCGGGCCAACGCCAAGACGCTTACCTCGCTGCCGCCACCCAACTGGGCCGTCACCCAACAGACTGCAATACAATCGACCATGCAAAACTCGCTGGCTTGCGTGGGCGAATCGCTTCAAAATACGAAATACCAGAAATCACGGGGGATTTTTATAAATGTCTGAACGCGAATCAATGGAATACGATGTGCTTGTCGTAGGCGGCGGCCCGGCGGGTCTGGCCACGGCCATACGTCTAAAACAACTGGCAGCCCAACAGCAGCGTGAGGTCAGCGTCTGCGTCCTGGAGAAAGGCGCCGAAATAGGCGCTCATATCCTGTCTGGCGCGGTCATGGATCCAAAAGCACTCACCGAATTGATTCCAGACTGGAAAGAAAAAGGAGCGCCGCTCGACACTGCGGTAACCACCGACAAATTTCTTTTCCTGACCCAGAAAAAGGCCCGCTCCACACCCGGCTGGCTGCTGCCTCAGTGCTTCCAGAATCACGGCAACTATATCGTGAGGCTGGGCGATCTGACGCGCTGGATGGGCACGCAGGCTGAAGAGTTGGGTGTGGATATTTTCCCGGGCTTTGCAGCGGGCGAAATTCTCTATACCGAGTCGGGCGCGGTAAAAGGCGTCGCCACCGGCGACATGGGTGTCGCCCGCGACGGCTCGCACACCGAACATTACCAACCGGGCATGGAATTGCTTGCGCGCTATACGATTTTTGCCGAAGGCTCGCGCGGACAATTAGGCCGCCAGCTTATTGAACGCTACAAACTGGACGCCGGCCGAGACCCTCAAAGCTATGCCATCGGCATCAAGGAACTATGGGAAGTCGAGCCCTCCCAATCTCAGCCCGGGCTGGTGATGCACACCGCCGGTTGGCCGCTCGATACCGACACCTACGGCGGGTCGTTCTTGTACCACCTGTCGAACAATCTGGTTGCCGTGGGACTGGTGGTGGGTCTGGACTACGCCAACCCGTGGCTGTCGCCTTTCGAGGAATTCCAGCGCTATAAAACCCATCCTGCCATACAACCCACTTTTGCAGGCGGCAAACGTATCGCCTATGGAGCCCGGTCGCTTACGGCCGGAGGCCTGCTCTCTTTGCCCAAGCTCTGTTTCCCAGGCGGAGCCATGGTCGGTTGCGAGGCCGGCGTCCTGAATGCCTCGCGCATCAAGGGCAGCCATTCGGCCATTAAAACCGGCGCTCTGGCCGCCGAAGCGGCCTTTGAAGCTCTACAGGCCGACCGACGCCACGATGAACTGCTTGGCTATCCGGCCGCCTTCGAAAAATCGTGGCTATACGCCGAGCTGAACAAATCACGCAACTTTAAACAATGGTTCAAGAAAGGCCGTACCGTAGCCACGGTTATGACCGGCGTCGAACAATGGTTGCTCAAAGGCAAAATGCCCTGGACGCTGCATCACAGCAAGCCCGATTACGCCAACCTGCAACCAGCCGCCGAATGCGCCCGCATCGACTATCCCAAACCCGACGGGAAGCTAACCTTCGATCGTCTCAGCTCAGTCTTTATTTCCAATACCAACCACGACGAGAACGAGCCCATACACCTTACCTTGAAAGACGCGTCGATTCCGGTTTCCGTCAACCTGGCAAAATACGGCGGCCCCGAAACACGCTATTGCCCCGCCGGGGTATACGAATTCGTGAAAACCGAGACCGGCGAAGACCGCCTGCAAATCAACGCGCAAAATTGCGTGCACTGTAAAACCTGCGACATCAAAGACCCAACGCAAAACATCGTCTGGGTGGCGCCACAAGGCGGCGAAGGCCCCGTGTATAGCGGCATGTAGCGGCATGTAGCGGCATGTAGCGGCAGCCCTTGTGGCTGCCATTTTTCGTGAATTCCATACGTTTTTTGGCACCCACAAGGGGTGCCACTACATGGCCGCCCTCCCTCACTACATGGCCGCCCTCCCTCACTACATGGCCACCCTCCCTCACCCCAACTTTTTCCTGGCCACAGGCGCCAAGGTGACCACCACCAGGCCGGCCAGCATGAATGCGACGCCAACAATCTCCAGTGCAGTCGGACGCTCATTCAACAGCAGCCAGGCAAAAATGATCGCCAGCACCGGTACGCCCAGGCTTGACATGCCGGCCACTGTGGTGCTGACCCGTTGCACCACCATCATCCACATTACCCAGCCTACCGCCGAGGCCATCACGCCCATATACAGCAACCCCACCACCGTCTCCGATCCCCAGTGAATTGCCATCTGCGGCACACCCAAAGAGAGCGGCAAGGTAAACAACGTGCCCAAGAACATCTGCCAGGCAGTTAAACTCAGGACATTGACATTGGCATAGCGCCGGAACAGCATCTTGGCCAGCACCACGCCCAGGCCCCAGCTCGCACCTCCCGACAAAGCAAGCAAGGAACTGACGACGCCCCCGCTCATCCCCTCCCAGGGGGCGATCACGGCCAGCAAGCCCGCAGCGGCCAGCACAAAGCCCAGCACATGTTGGCGCGTGGGCTTATCGCCCAACAGCATCCAGGCGAACAGCAGCACCCAGAACGCCATGGTGTACGACAGCATCACCACTTGTCCCGTGCCCCCCTCGATCAACGCAAATTGAGCCAGGCACTGAAAAGCGGTGGTTTGAAACAAGGCAATGCCCAAGGTCAGCCAGAAGGGAGGAAAGCGCAACGACTGCCGCGATGCCAGCATAAAGACAAACAACACCAGGAATCCAATGCCATAACGCAAAGTCACCAGATCAAACGGGCCGATGAGATGGGACAGATCTTTCATGACGATCCAGCTGAACCCCCAAAGCAGCACAGTGAAAGCCATCAGGAAGAAGGCGGCGCGATCTGATTGGTTTGCGTTCAAAAAAACTCCACGAGAAAAATGGCGCCCAAAAGGGGAAATAAAATGGCACCCACCGGAGGAAATAAAATGGCACCCACAAGGGGTGCCGCTACAAATACGTTGCAGCTGCTAATGTAGCGGCACCCCTTGTGGGTGCCGCCAAGCCCGCTACACCGATTGCGACAACTGATCGAGAATTTGCGGGTTTTCAAGCGTCGATACGTCTTGCGTAACCTTTTCGCCCTTGGCAACCACGCGCAACAGGCGGCGCATGATTTTACCGGAACGGGTTTTGGGCAGGTTCTCACCAAAACGAATATCTTTCGGCTTGGCGATAGACCCGATTTCTTTGGCCACCCAGTCGCGCAACTGTTTTGCGATAGCCTTTGCCTCGTCGCCTTCGGGCAGAGAACGCTTGAGCACCACAAAGGCAACAATCGCTTCACCGGTCGTAGCGTCAGGGCGCCCAACCACCGCAGCTTCGGCCACCAAATCATGCGCCACCAAGGCCGACTCGACCTCCATTGTGCCCAGGCGGTGGCCCGACACATTCAAGACATCGTCGATGCGCCCCATGATCCAGAAATAACCGTCGGTGTCGCGCTGGGCTCCGTCACCGGCCAGGTAATAGCCTTTAAGCTCCGGCGGAAAATAGCTCTTTTTAAACCGTTCCGGGTCGCCCCAAATGGTGCGCACCATGGCGGGCCAGGGGCGTTTCATGACCAGAAACCCACCCGTCCCCCGCTGGACATCATCACCGGCCTCGTCAACCACGGCTGCGGCAATGCCCGGCAGCGGCAGGGTGCATGAGCCGGGCTTGAGCGGCGTAACACCCGGCAAGGGCGTAATCATATGGGCACCGGTCTCGGTTTGCCACCAGGTATCGAGCACCGGGCAACGCTCGCGGCCCACATGGGTGTAGTACCACATCCAGGCTTCCGGATTGATAGGTTCGCCCACCGATCCCAGAATGCGCAAACTGCTTAAATCGTACTCACGAGGATGATATTTCGGCGCCGCTTCAGCCGCCTTGGTAAGCGAGCGAATCGCTGTAGGCGCCGTATAGAACACCGATACCTTGTGGCGCGCGATCATGTCCCAGAAACGCCCCACATCGGGATAGGTCGGCGTGCCTTCAAACACGACCTGCGTCACCCCCGCCGCCAGTGGCCCGTAAGCGACATAGGTGTGCCCTGTTACCCAGCCCACATCGGCTGTACACCAGTACACATCGTTGTCCTTGGCGTCGAACGTCCATTTCATGGTCATCAGCGACCACAACAAAAACCCCGCCGTAGCGTGCTGCACACCTTTGGGTTTTCCGGTAGAGCCTGACGTATACAGGATAAACAAGGGATGCTCGCCGCTGAGCGGAACCGGAGCACACGTACTGGGCTGTTTGGCCGTCACGTCGTGCATCCACAGATCACGGCCTTCCTGCCAGGCCACGTTGCTACCCGTGCGACGATAGACAATCACGTGACTCACAGCCTCGCACGCCCCCATTGTCAGGGCTTCATCCACTGCGGGTTTCAAAGGGATTTTCTTGCCGCCGCGCACTTGCTCGTCGGCGGTGATGACCAGCACCGCGCCCACATCGACTATCCGTTCATGCAGGCTCTTGGACGAAAACCCACCAAACACTACCGAGTGGATAATGCCCAAGCGAGCGCAGGCCTGCATAGCCACTACGGCTTCGACCGACATGGGCATGTAAATAACGGCCCTTTGCCCGGCCTTGTAGCCCAGCGCCTTGATGCCATTGGCAAATTGGCATACTCGCGCATGCAGCTGCGCATAACTGACGTGCTCGACCTGGCCATCATCGGCCTCGAAAATAATCGCAGTCTTATTTGCTGTAGGAGTGTTCAAGTGCCGATCAAGGCAGTTGGCCGACACATTCATTTCGCCATCGGCAAACCACTTGTAAAACGGCGCTTGCGATTCGTCCAACACGGTAGCAAAAGGCTTGTCCCAAACCAGATTCTCGCGCGCCAATCTACCCCAGAATTCCAGCGGCGCACGTTCCGCCTCATCGCATAATGCCCGGTACCCCTCCATACCGGAAATATTGGCCTCTTTAACCAGATTGGCGAAAGGCGGGAACACCCGATTTTCCACCAAGACTGATTCGATCTCTGTAGTCATGACACGTAGCTCCTATTAACGAATGAAATAATTCTTGTGAATTCCGTCTGTCAATGCTTTTGGCAGCCACAAGGGCTGCCGCTACATTAGCAACCAGTACGTTTTCGTGGCAGCGTTCGCTCCGCGCGCCATTCCCGTCATTGCGTAGCGGCACCCCTTGTGGGTGCCATTTCCATCATCTCGTAGCGGCACCTCTTGTGGGTGCCATTTCCATCATCTCGTAGCGGCACCCCTTGTGGGTGCCATTTCCATCATCTCGTAGCGGCACCCCTTGTGGGTGCCATCCTCATCAGGACATAGTATCGCGCTGACGCAGGCCGCGTGCAAAATCAACCCGCATCAGCACCAGCAGACCCGCCACGAAAAACAGCCCTGTAAATAACAGCGCCGCACGCTGGTTCCCGCCGGTAAACCACGTAACCAGGCCATAACAAAGCGGCCCGACCACGGCCGACAGCTGTATGGCGAAGGTCCACAACGAATAGAATTCAGCCAGACGTTCCTTGGGTGCAAACGCCCCCACCATGGCGCGGCCCGCGCTTTGGCTGGTGCCCATGCACAGGCCGGCCAGCGTCGCGGCAATCCAGAATACCCATAGCTGCACAGCGGCGTACGCCACCAGCACCATCACGATCCAGCCGCACAGAGTAATGGCCAAAGCACGCTTGTGGCCGATGCGATCCTGGACATGGCCAAACAAAAAGGCGCCTGCAGCCGCCGCAATATTGACCGTAAAGACTAGAGCCATGGTTTGCGCCATGGTAAAGCCCATGGCCTCGGTGGCATACACCGCAGACAGAGTGATGACCACGGCAATGCCGGCCTGATAGCACGCGCCGCAAAACAACAATAAACGGAAATCCTGGAAATGCCGGCTCGTTTCGCGCCACGCCGTCAGCAGGCGGGCCAACATCCCCTCTGCCGGCTTATGGCTGGCCTTGGAGCGCTCGCGCAAAAACACAAACGAGGGCACCGCCGCCAGGGCGAAAATCAAGGCCGTCAACAACATGACTCGCGGCACATACAGGCTGGCGGTCTGGCCGTGCGCCGAGGCCCAGGACACGAGCGCCAGAGCCAGTCCCAGGCTTAACATGCCGCCGCAATAGCCAAAGCTCCAGCCCCAGCCCGACACCCGACCCAGGGCGCCGGGTTGGGCAATCTCGGGTAAAAAGGCGGCGACGATCGATTCGCCTACGCAATAACAGTAATTCGACAAGGCCAGAACGATCAGGCCCAAAACGATATCCCCGGGGCCTACAAGAGCCAGCAACAAGGTACCCGCCACACAGCCTACGGTACTGCTGAACAGCAGGCGCCTCTTGGAAGCGTGAGCATCGGCCCGCGCGCCCAGCGCCGGCATGGTCAGCATGACCATTAAATAAGAAAAAGACAGGGCCGCTGTAAACGCCAGTGTCGCCCAGGGTTTCTGGGCCGCCACCACACCTACAAAATAGGCGCTGAAGACCGTGGTGAGCACCACAGTCGTGTAGCCTGAGTTGGCAAAATCGTACATCGCCCAGGCCCACACTTCGCGCCGGGTAACACCGGGATTAAGCGTGCCGTGAAACCCGACCGTGGCCCGCGGCACCTTGCCTGTCATAGTTTCAGTGCGGCAATCCCCGCTCGGGCGATTTCAACGTCTTCGCTGGATTTGACGCCGGATACACCCACCGCCCCCACGACCTGCTCCTGCACCACAACGGGCACACCGCCTTCGAGCATGCCATCGAGAAGTGGCACCGATAAAAATGAAAACCGGCCTTGATTGATGGTGTCTTCGTAGCCCTTTGATTCGCGCCGGCCCAGGGCCGCCGTACGCGCTTTGGCAGGCGAAATATGAGCCGAAATGGGAGCGGCCCCATCCATGCGCGCCAAACCCAGCACGTGCCCGCCGTCATCGACCACCGAAATGGTAACCGCCCATTTATGCTCGCTGGCATGCTGCTCGGCCGCAGCTAATATGGTTTTTACGTCGGCAGCACTTAACACAGGTTTGGTTTTCATAAAGAATCCTTGATTTGTTCGAGGGCGCTGGGGTCTTCAATCGTTGTCAGGTCGCCCGGATCCCGACCCTCGCATAATGCCACAATCGCGCGCCGCAGCACCTTGCCCGAGCGGGTTTTGGGCAGAGCGCCCACGAAATGGATGCGGGCTGGACGCGCCACTGCGCCAATGCGTTCTTCGATGACACGTTTAATGTCATTTTCCAGATCGGCCTCGGCCTGCTCACCCTCGAATGCCGCAGGATCCTTCAACACCGCAAAGCCCACCGCCACCTGTCCCTTGAGGGCATCGCGCACACCCACTACGGCCGACTCCGCCACCGCAGAATGACTATTCAGAGACTCTTCAATTTCACGCGTACCCAAACGATGCCCCGCCACATTGATGACATCGTCCGTGCGCCCCAGAATGAACCAATAGCCTTCCTCGTCGTACAAACCCCAGTCGAAGGTGGAGTATATGGAGCGATTGGGAATGGCAGAGAAATAAGTGCGCACGAAGCGTTCGTCGTCGCCCCATATGGTGGACATGGCGCCAGGCGGCAGCGGTGGCACAATCGCCACGACGCCCTTCTCGTTGGGGCCCATATCCTCGCCCGTGCTTTCGTCGACCACGCGCACATCGTAGCCAAAAACCGGAAAGGAAGGGCTGCCAAACTTGGTGGGTACGACTTCAACACCTGGCTGAGCCGACAAAATCGGCCAGCCGGTCTCGGTTTGCCAGTAGTTGTCGATGACGGGTTTTCCGAGGCCTTCGGAAATCCAGACGGCCGTGGGCTCATCGAGCGGCTCACCCGCAAGATACAAGGCCTGGAGGCTGGATAAATCGTGTTTTTTCAGTAGCGCCGGGTCGTGCTTTTTAAGTACACGGATAGCCGTCGGAGCCGTAAACATGGCATTGGCATGGTATTTTTCGACCATTTTCCACAATATGGCGCCATCAGGCCGGGTTGGCAGACCTTCGTACATCACCGTAGACTGGCCATTGAGCAAGGGCCCATACACCACATAGGAGTGCCCAACCGCCCACCCGATATCGCTGGTACACAAATAGGTATCGCCCGGTTTGCCGCCAAATATGTAGCGCATCGATGCCACCATGGCAACGGCATACCCTCCGGTATCGCGCTGCACCCCCTTGGGGTTTCCCGTGGTGCCTGACGTGTAAAGAATGTAGCTCGGGTCGGACGATTCCAGCCATTCGACCGGTTCTTGCGCCCCATCGTATCTGGCGCGCAGCGTGGCATAGTCCAGATCGCGGCCGGCAATGGGGTCGAACTTGACCAGGCCCCGATTGACAAGCAAAACCGACTTTGGCGGATGCTGCGAGGTTTTCATGGCTTGATCGAGCAAAGGCTTGTAGGGAATGGCCTTGCCGGCGCGGGATCCGGCGTCGGCCGACACCACCACCTTGGGCTGCGCATCATCGATGCGCTGCGCCAGGTTATGGGCGGCGAATCCGCCAAACACAACCGAGTGGATGGCTCCGATACGCGCGCACGCCAGCATGATAAACGCCGCCTCGGGAATCATGGGCATGTACACCAGTACGCGATCACCCTTGCGCACGTCCAGGCTGCGCAGTATGGCAGCGGCGACATTGACCTCGCGCGCCAGCTCGGCGCGGGTATAAATGATCTCCTGGTCCACCTCGGTCGACACCCAAATCAGCGCAGGCTTATCAGCCTGTGTTGGGAGCCAGCGATCAACGGCGTTATAGCAAAGATTGGTTTTCCCGCCGACAAACCACCGCGCAAACGGCGGATTCGAATAATCCAGCACCTTATGAAATGCGGCTTCCCAATGGATATGCTGCGATTCCCGTCGCCAGAAATTTTCCCGATCTTCTATGGATTGACGATGAAATTCGCGCAATTTCCGCATAGCTGTCTCCTGATTAGAAGGATCGTTCAACCGACCTCCATTAATAGAAAATAAGTAAATTAAATTGTATTAGTCTGTGTCAGCTTGAATAATTTTAATCCTTGCCCATGCATTATTCCTAGTAGAAATGGCCCTAACAGGGTCGTTAGGGCAGTTTCATCCCCCTCTCCGATGAAAATCGGAAGCGCTTTACGCGCCAGAGAAGATTAGTTAAACTCGACCCGACTTATTAAAACCAACCGCCAATTTTGCGCTGAATCCAGGGATATTTACATTTCGTTAACACTAACGTTGTAAAAATGCTAGGTCAGGCGCGGCCACACACCGAAGATTATGCCGCCACATCGACTCCTGATACAGCTATCCTCAACATTCAACAATCAGAATCTCTGGCGAGCGGGCAAATGCCTGATACTTGTAGCCACAATGGCCCTGGCGGGCTGCGCGACCAACGCTCAAAACAAATACGCCGACTCCAGCTCCCGCAATCTGCGCGATAACTACCTGTCAAGAACCCAGTCCGATCCGTTAGGCGCTTACCTCAACGACGAAAGCATCATCGCCGATAGCAGCCACGATTCCGCAACCCGCTCCCCACCCACCAAAGCCCTCGCATCGACGGCCTTGCGTTTCCTGGGAATCCGATATCGCTACGGGGGCATTGCCCCCAAAAGCGGCTTCGACTGTAGCGGCCTGGTCGCCTATGCGGCCGAAAAATCCCTGGGCCTCAAGTTGCCGCACCGCGCGGCCGAGATGGCGCATGAGGGTAAATCAGTTCCCCGCGACAGCCTGAAGAAGGGCGATCTGGTCTTTTTCAATACGCGTGGGCGACGCTATTCACACGTAGGCATTTACTTAGGCGATCACAAATTTGTCCACGCGCCTCGCAAGGGCCAGGTTGTGCGAGTGGAAAGCATGGACGAGGCGTATTGGAAAAAACGCTATAACGGCGCCCGCCGTTTGGCGGCCAATGATTCACCCGAAAAATTGGCCAAAGAAGCCCATAGCCAGCGCTAGGCGGTGCCGGAACGTTTTGTAGCGGCACCCCTTGTGGGTGCCATTTTTATTACCGGTATCATCTTGCATCAATGGCAGCCACGAGGGCTGCCGCTACAAATGACAGGCACAAGGCCTGTCGCAACAAGCCCTACCGTCACTGCGGTTTCACACATATCCACACTGATCCAGCGCCTGCTTCATGCTGCAAACCGAACGGCGGCATGCCAGCACGCGGATGCCCGAGCGTTGGGCGGCGGCCCGAAACGTCTTCATGACATTGTGTCCCAGGAAGTCGGTTAACAAAATCAGCAACTCCGTCCCCGAAGGCAAAGTAGGCGTTTTTTTCTGGTGAGACGGGTCACGGCCACTGATATGCTGCCTGATCGCAATATTGCGCCCTTTGAGCAAATCGGGAATATTGCCCAGGCGATCCGCGCCTACCACTACCGCATTGACGTAGTCAGACATAGCCCTTCCTCGTAGCAGCCGCCCTGCAACTGCCATGGTAGCGGTAACCCTTGTGGCTGCCATGGTTGTGACAGATCCTAGGGATGCCGAAAATTGATATTAATTAAATAATAATCATTCTCATTAACATCGTCAATAAGTATTTAGCACCTGGGAAAACCCCAACAAACCTCCAGTCACCAAATTAAGCCTTTATGAATCAAAGGATTATTGGCTTTCAGTGAAAGGCCAAGAGCCATCAGCTTAATTTTTCTTATAAAAGTAAGCGAATAAAACTGACAAGCTGTAAGGAATTCAGTTTACCGTCAAGCGAAATAGGGAAAATAAGGAACGTTTTAACAGTTAAAGGAGTATTTAATTATGTTGGCAAAAACATTCCATATCCTGCCCTTTGCACTCACCACACTTGCACTGTCGCTCGGCTTATCCACCGCGCAGGCGGCGCCTGCCGAGATTGTTCTGGGTACGTCTGTGCAACTGACTGGCGCCGACGCCAATACTGGCCGCTACTATCAAGACGCCTATAAATTTGCCATCGACAAAATCAACGCTGCGGGCGGCGTCAAAGTCGACGGAAAGCAGTACAAACTTGCACTAAAACTTTATGACAACCAGTCCGACGTCAACCTAAGCGTGCGTCAGTACACACAGCTTGCCACGCAAGATAAGGTCAACTTCCTGCTGGGTGGGTTTGCCAGCAATTTCATGGTCGCCGATTCGGCCGTGTCAGAAAAATACAAAATCCCCATGGTTCAAGGCGGCGGCGCCTCCGATCAGATTTTTGCACGCGGCTTCAAATATATTTTTGGAACGCTCCCCGCAGCGAGCAATTACTTCGGCAGCACCATCGCCATGCTTAAAAAAGTAAAACCCGTTCCCGCCTCGGTAGCTCTGCTATACGCAGATGATTCCTTCGACGTCTCGGTCGCCAAAGGCACGCGTCCTTTGCTCAAAAAGGCCGGGTTGAATGTGACGGTAGACCAAAAATACAGCGATAACGCAAGCGATTTCAACTCTCTGCTCTCGGAAATCAAGTCGAAAAAGGTCGACGCCATCCTGGTATCCGGCCACGAAACCGGAATCTTGAATTTCGTCCGCCAGGCGAAAAGCCTGAACGTTTCTCCCAAAATGTATTCCTTCACGGTGGGCGTTCCCAGCCAGGATTTTCGCAAGGCACTGGGTAAAGATGCCGACTACGCGTTCGGTATGACCGCCTGGATTCCGGACGCCGCGCTAAAGGACAAATGGTTCGGCGACGCGGTCCAGTTCGAAGCGGCCTACAAAGCCAAATATGGCTACGAGCCTGATTACCACGCGGCCTCAGGCGCCAGCGACGTTGAAACCATCGTAAACGCCATCGAAAAAGCCAATTCGCTGAATCCTAAAAAAGTGCGTGACGCCATTGCTGCCAGTAATTTTGAAAGCCTGTATGGCAAGATCGCATTCAGCCCATCGGGGCAGATCAGCCTTGATCAAACCGTTATCCAGGTGCAAAACGGAGTGCTTAAAGCCGTATTCAATGGCAAAAAATTTATGACTCCAGTTCAATATCCTATGCCCGCGTGGTCCGGCCGTTAAATCAGCATGACTATGACTAAGAGGAGTTAACGTGGATTTACTTTTGCAAGTCCTCGTCAACGGAATCCTGCAAGGCGGGCTGTACGCCATTATGGCGCTCGGCCTGGCCTTGGTATGGGGCGTGTTGAATATTGTCAATCTGGCCCACGGCGCGTTTATTATGGTGGGCGCCTATATTTCCTGGCATCTGTTCACTTATTTGCATCTGGACCCCTTTTTAAGTCTGCCCATCACCGCAATCGTGATGTTTGGCTTGGGGTACGCGATTCAAAGAGGCGTATTGAATTTAATCACGCGCGCGCCGATGTTCAACACGCTGCTGATTACCTTCGGGTTTGAAGTCATCCTTACATATCTGGCTCAGCTATTTTTCTCGGCGGACTTCAGGACGATCAATCCATCCTACGCCGGAAACAGCTTTACTCTCGGGGTGGTGACCATTCCGCTGGTGCGATTTGCCGCCTTCGGAGCGGCGCTTGTACTAACTTTGGCGATGTGGATTTTTCTGCTTCACACGCGGCTGGGGCGGGCGATTCGCGCCACTGCGCAAAACCTGGTGGCGGCGCGGCTATACGGCGTCGAGCCTCGCCACCTGTACGCCGTTACTTTCGGGTTGGGGCTGGCCCTGGCGGGCGCCGCCGGCGGCCTGTACGGCACCGTATCGCAAATCAATCCTTATATCGGCGCGTCGCTCACCGTCAAGTCATTTGCCATCGCGATCGTCGGCGGACTGGATTCGCCGTTGGGAGCTATCGTTGGCGGCCTGATCATTGGCGTCGTAGAAGCGCTGACCGCGTTGTACATAGGACCCACCTACACCGACGTTGCGAGCTTCGGGATTTTGATACTGGTGCTTATCGTTCGACCTAGCGGTTTGCTGGGGAAAACAACATGAAAAAGTTATTGATCATTCTGATTCCAATCATCATCATCGTCTTGGGACTATTGCCGTGGTACGGATCGGACGTCATCATCCAGTTCGGCATTAGCACCTTGCTGCTGGCGGTTCTGGCTCAGGGCTGGAATATTATCGGCGGCTATACCGGTTATGCCTCGTTCGGCAATTCGGTCTTTTACGGCCTGGGCGCGTACGGCGTGGGCATTGCCATGGTTCAGTGGCACCTGCCATTTGCGTTTGGCATGGCCTTCGGTGTGCTGCTTGCCGTGGTATTTGCAGTGGTTCTGGGCCTGCCTGTGCTACGCCTGCGAGGCCATTATTTCGCCATTGCAACACTGGCCCTGGCTCTGGTCATGACCGCCATCGTGTCCAACATCCCGCTGGCCGGAGAAAACATTGGCTTGGTATTGCCTCCGCTAAATAACGATCGCTTTTTCTACGAGCTGTCGCTGGGCCTGCTGATCGTCACCACGCTTACCGTGTACTGGCTAGCACACAGCCGCTTCGGTTTTGGCCTGATCGCCATTCGTGAAAATGAAGAAGGCGCCGTGGTCATGGGGGTGAATACCACCCGCTACAAGGTGATGGCCTTCGCTCTGGCGGGCATTTTCACTGCCCTGGCCGGAGGCATCCACGCCTACTGGATCACATTCCTGGATCCGGTGAGCGCTTTTGACCTGGGGCTCAATGTAAAAATGATCATCATGGCCGTATTCGGAGGCCCCGGCACGGTGTTGGGACCCATCATCGGCTCATTCATCCTGTCGGCCATTTCTGAAGTCCTGTCGAGCGAAGTCACCAGCGTCGCAGGTGTGTTTTTTGGTGTGGTCATCGTCATTGCCGTCATCCTCATGCCTCGCGGCCTGACCGACGTCATGCGTCGCTTTCACCTTTCGGGCTGGCGGTACTTCATCGAAAACATCCGGGCCAATCGCTTATGACAGCTATACTCGAAGCACGTCACCTCACCCGTCGTTTCTCGGGCTTGCTGGCTGTCAACAACGTCAGCTTCACGCTTAACCAAGGTGAAATACTGGGCTTTATCGGCCCCAACGGAGCCGGAAAGACAACGCTCATCAGTCTGCTAAGCGGCACCCTGGCGCCGACCGAAGGCGAAGTCTTTTTTCTGGGCCAGCCCATCAATTCAGTTCCTGCTTATAAGCGGGCTCGTCTGGGCATAGGCCGGACCTTTCAGATCATGCGGCCCTTTCCTGGCCTGTCGGTGCTCGATAACGTGGCCGTCGGAGCGTTATTCGGGCGAGGTGGCGGCGAAAAAAAACTACGGATCGCCCGGGAAAAGGCCCGTGAATGCCTCAATTTCGTGGGTCTGGGCAAGCACACCGACCATCGCGCCGAAGAGCTCGGCGGGCCGGATCGCAAACGGCTCGAATTGGCCAAGGCGCTGGCCATGCAACCGCAGGTTCTGCTGTGCGATGAAGTCATGGCTGGCTTGAACCTGGTCGAGATCGATGAGGTCATCGAGGTAATACGCAAAGTCCGCAGCCAGGGGATCAGCATTATCGTCATCGAGCATGTCATCAAGGCCATCAAGACCTTGTCCGATCGGATCATGGTGCTGCATCACGGCGAAAAAATCGCTGATGGCGCCCCCGACGAAGTGCTGTCGAACACGACTGTCGTCGAAGCTTATTTAGGAAAGAAACGCACATGAGCACGAGCCCTACCCCCTTGCTGCGTATGAGTGGTGTGTCGGCAGGCTATGGAGAGATGTCGGTATTGAATAATATCGACCTGGACATTTTCCCGTCTGAAATCGTCGCGCTGGTGGGTAGCAACGGCGCCGGCAAGACAACGCTGTTGCGTGTCCTGTCGCGCCTGCTCAAATGCAGTGGCGAAATCCATTACAACGGCAAGCCCATCACCCAGCACACGCCCGACCAAGTTTTTGCGCTAGGCATGGTGCAAGTCCCGGAAGGGCGCCAGTTGTTCGACCGCATGTCTGTGCAGGACAACCTGCTGATGGGCGCCTATCACCGCCGCAACCGCGCCGACGTGGCACAGGATCTGGAAAAAATCTACGCGCTGTTTCCGCGCATGGCCGAACGGCGCAAGCAGATCGCCGGCAGCATGTCGGGCGGGGAACAGCAAATGTGTGCCATGGCACGCGCCATGATGGCCAAACCGACACTGCTCATGGTCGACGAAATGAGCCTGGGGCTGGCGCCCATCATCGTCGACCAGCTTATGGATGTTCTGGTCAGCATCCGCGCGCAAGGAGTGACCGTACTGCTGGTGGAGCAAGACATACACTTGGCGCTGGCCACAGCCGACCGCGGCTATGTGGTCGAAACCGGCAAGATTGTGCGACAAGGCCCGGCCAAGGAATTGATCGACGACCCGGCGCTGCAACAAGCCTATCTGGGTCTGTGATGAGTGGCACCCACAAGGGGTGCCGCTTGATTAACGACGGGTACGGTTTTGTAGCGGCACCCCTTGTGGCTGCCATTTCTCCCAAACGAAACCTACAAAACCTTGACCTTATCGAGCGCCTTCTGCACGGCCTCGCGGGTCAATTCGGGTGCCAGCATCTCCAGCAGCACGTACACATAATCGCGCAGGAAAACGCCCGATTTGATAGCCACGTTGGTGACATGAGTGCCGAACAAATGCCCCACCGGCAAGCCTACCAGGCCTTTATCACGGCGCGGATCAAAAGCCATGCCTGCAATAATTCCAATACCCATCCCGACATCCACGTACGTTTTGATCACGTCGGCATCGATGGCCTCGAGCACGATATCGGGCGTTACGTCATGCTCGGCAAACACTCTGTCTATCGCCCTGCGGCCTGAAAAGGCGCGGTCGTAGGTCACAATGGGATATTGCGCCAGCTGTTCGAGCGTCAACTTGCGGGCAGCGCTGGATTTCAGTTCGGCCAGTGGATGATCGGGACGCACGACCACGGCGTGCTCCCAGGAATAAACCGGCAAAGCCGCCAGGCCAGGCGTCTCGTCCAGCGTCTCCGTGGCAATGGCGACATCGGCCTGTTCATGCAGCACCATCTGCGCCAGATGCGGCGGATTGCCCTCGGCGAGCGACAGATGAACCTTGGGGAATTTCTTGCGAAATGCGGGGATGACTTTGGGCAAAACATAGCGCGCCTGAGCATGGGTACAGGCAATCACCAGCCCACCCTCGTCACGGCGCGCAAACTCGTCGCTGACTTTTTTCAGATTATCGAGCTCACGCATGATGCGATCAATAACAACCGACACCACCGCGCCGGGCTTGGTCAGGCCTTTGATACGCTTGCCGTGGCGCTCGAAGATCTTCACGCCCAACTCGGCCTCAAGCTCAATAATGGCTTTGGATACGCCTGGCTGCGACGTATAGAGCGCACGCGCCGCTTCCGTCAGATTGAAATTGCGCCTTATGGTTTCGCGCACAAAGCGGAATTGCTGCAAGTTCATAAAAATAGCCCTTTAGGAAGGGCTATTGTATGTTATATGCAATCTATTGTTAATTATTTATAGTTATATACTTACTTCATGGAGATAGTTGTATTGATCCCTTCGGTATGAGGCGACCAGCGCGCGGTAACGGTTTTGGTTTGCGTCCAGAAACGCACTCCCTCCTTGCCATTGGGACCCAGATCGCCCAGTTTTGAGCCGCGCGAGCCCGTAAAACTAAACCACGCGACCGGAACAGGAATAGGTAGATTAATACCGATATTGCCCACGTCGATATTATTCTGAAAATAACGCGCCACCCCGCCATCCTGCGTAAAAACGCCGACGCCATTGCCGTTGGGGTTATCGTTGATGAGCGCAATCGCCTCGTCGAGTGTGTCTACGCCCACGACGTCCAGGACGGGCCCAAACACCTCTTCGCGGTAAATAGCCATGTCGGCACTCACTCCACCGAATATCGTAGGCCCTACAAAATTGCCTTTCTCATAGCCAGGAACCTTGATATTGCGGCCATCGAGCAGCAGCTTTGCGCCTTCATCCACACCTTGCTGAATCAGGCCTTCTACGCGTTTGCGTGCACCCTCTGAAACCAGCGGGCCCAGATCGGCATCGCGATCAGAGCCCGCATCGACTTTAAGCTTTTTAGCCCGCTCGACAAAATCGGGCAGCCAATTGCGCGCCTCGCCCACCAGCACCGCGACCGACGTCGCCATACAGCGTTGGCCCGCCGCGCCAAATGCCGCGCCAAGCAACTGGTTCAATGCCGCATCACGATCTGCGTCGGGCAAAATCACGCAATGGTTTTTAGCGCCCATCCCGGCTTGACAGCGTTTTCCAGCGTCGGATGCACGACGATAAATCTCGGTGCCCACATGTGTGGAGCCAATAAAGGAGATCGCCTTGACATCGGGATGATCACACAGGCCATTGGCAATGTCGGGGCCTCCATGGATTACATTGAGAACTCCTGGAGGCAACCCCGCTTCGAGCGCAAGCTCGGCCAATAGCATCGACGAGCTGGGGTCTTGTTCGGAAGGTTTCAATACAAAGGTATTCCCGACCGTGACGGCCATGGGAAACATCCAGCATGGCAACATGATGGGAAAATTGAACGCCGTGATCCCCCCACACACACCAAGCGGATGAGTCAAGGTATAAACGTCAATACCTCTTGCTGCGTTCTCGGCGTACTCGCCCAGTTGCAAGGTCGCCATGGAGCAAGCGTGTTCGATTGCTTCGAGGCCTCGGCCCACTTCGCCTTCGGCATCAGGCAGGGTTTTGCCGTGCTCGAGAGTGATCAGTTTGGCCAATTTTTTCGTGTTGTCGCGCACCAGTTTCTGTAAATTCAGCATGACATGCACGCGAGCCGCCTGGCTGGTATTACGCCACTGCCCAAAGGCTTTCTTGGAATCGGCTATCGCCAGATCCAGCTCTTCCCGGGTCGCAAACGGCACTTGCGCCACCACCTCCTGGGTGGCGGGATTGAGCACATCCCGCCAATCGGTTGTTTTTGACTGGACCAGCTTGCCGCCAATCAGTAAAGGGATACGAGGTACGGCACTCATTAATAGCTCCTTGGCGCATGCACCATGCGCTCAGTATGATAAACAGACGATCACTCGGCGTTTTTATTGGCATCTTACTTCTTGACCAATGGACAGCTTGATTCGGACAAAGGTTGAAAGGCCTCTTTGGCAGGGATGGTCGCCAACAGTTTCGACATATCCCAAGGGCCCTTGGATTCAGCAGGCGTCTTGGCCTGGTACAAATACATATCGTGGATCACACGGCCATCGGCAAGAATGGAGGCATGGTGCATGATGGGATCGACGATAGGCAGTTTGCGCATTTCCGCCGCGACAACCTTGCCATCGATGGAATGCGACGCGGCCACAGCCTCCAGATAGTGTAAAACACTTGAATAAACCCCAGCCTGCACCATGGTCGGTTTACGTTCGTGATACGCTTTGGCGTAACGCGCCGACCACTTGCGCGACGCATCATCCTGGTCCCAATAAAAGCCATCGACATACGTCAGGCCCTGCGCGTCTTTTTGCCCTATGCCGTGCAAATCGGAGGCGAACAACAGCAACGCCACCATCTTCTGGCCGCCTTTGACGATGCCGAATTCACGCGCCTGCTTGACCGAATTCACCGCATCCTGGCCGGCGTTGGCAAACGCCACAACCTGGGCCTTGGATGCTTGCGCCTGCAACAAGTAAGAAGCGAAATCGGTGGTGTTCAGCGGATATTGCACCGACCCGACCACCGTGCCGCCCAGATTCTTGACCATGACCGAAGCATTTTTTTGCAGTGAATGGCCAAAAGCGTAATCAACAGTGACGAAGAACCACGACTTGCCACCCTTCTTGATCATGGCCTTGACCCCGCCCACCGACTGGGAATAGGTATCGAACATCCAATGGAATCCCACCGGGGAACAACTTTTGTTGGTCAGGTCCGTAGTGGCCGGGCCGGAGTACATGGCAATTCTGTTCTTTTCGCGCACAATAGGCTGCACGGCCAGCGCTACCGCCGAATTGGTCAGGTCGGCAATGGCCGTAACGCCGTCCCGATCAAGCCATTGGCGCGCGATGGATGCCCCCACATCGGTTTTGTTTTGATGGTCAGCCGACACCAGGCCTATATGCATGCCTTTGCATACCGCTTTCAGGCAATCGTCGATAGCCATTTGCGCGGCCACCACCGAACCCGAGCCGCCCATCGAGGCATAAGGTCCGGACATATCCGTCAGAATGCCGATCTTGACATCCGGTGTTTTGGCCTGCACACCGGCCATCAGACCCATGCAAAGGCCCGCCATCATGGACAAGGAAAAAAATTTCATGCATATCTCCGTTGATTATGTTCTTTTATATGTACCGTGACGCGAAGCATAGCCAGCCCGGCTGGCGTCCGCGGCCTGTCCAGTGTAGTTGTGTAAAAAACTTATTTCCATCACAATATTTGCACATCCGTTGCTAATAAATGCACAACTACCTGCCGCGACGAGCGCGGCCAAGATACCGAGGCGCACATGCTGGATTGGGATGGCTTACGTTATTTCATGGAAGTCGCCAGAACGCAGCGCGTCAGCGCCGCCGCGCTGCGTTTGGGGGTGCAGCACAGCACGGTTTCACGACGCATCCAGGTTCTGGAGAAGGAACTGGACACAGTTCTGTTCGACAAATCCAAAGCCAGCGGGTTCACACTTACCGAAGACGGGCAGCGCTTCTTCATCTACGCTGAACAAATGGAAGGCACCCTGCTCTCGGCACGTGAAGAACTCTCGGGAATCGGCCAGACCCTGTCAGGACATTTGCGGCTGGGGTCGACTGAAGGGTTCGGCAACTATGTTCTTACGCCGCTTATGGTGGATTTTCAGCGGCGCTACCCAGCCATTACCCTGGACATCATGCCCGTGCCGCGTTTCATCAGCTTGTCCAAGCGGGAAGCCGATATCGCCATCTCGCTCGAACAGCCACAGCGCGGACCGTATATATGCACCAAACTGATCGACTACTCGCTAAAGCTTTATGGAAGCGTTGACTGCCTGGCGCGCAAAGACCCCATTGCCAAGCGCAGTGACCTGGCGCGCCATACCTTCATCGGCTATGTTGAGGAGCTGCTGTTCAGCGACCGCCTGCGCTACCTGGACGATATCGTGCCCAACAGCCACGTCGTTTTCAAAAGCACCAGCGTGATTGCCCAATATCACGCAACACTGCAAGGGCATTCGCTGGCAATATTGCCATGCTTCATGGCGGCCCAGGACCCCCGCTTGCAAGCGGTGCTGGAAAACGAAATAGTCGTCAAGCGCAGCTTTTGGATGTACTGCCATGAAGACCTGCGCCGCTCCAAACGGGTCATGGCCTTGTGGGATTATCTGAAAAAGGCAGTACCGCTCAACGAGCCTCTGCTGGCTGGAAAATCGGATCGGCTGCACTATCTGCCTGAAGCTGCGCCATAGGCTGCTGGCTCGCCCATTGCCAATGTAGCGGCGCCCCTTGTGGGTGCCATTCGTTTTAAAACACCATGTTTATATGGCAGCGATGGCAGCCACAAGGGCTGCCGCTACGCTGCGACTTGCCGCTGTTTCTTTGGCGCCTTGACGCGCAGTTTGCGCCACATCATGACCACCATCAAAAGCGTAAATGCGCCATGCACCGCCCACAGGCCCACGCCAAAGCTCAACTTGCCACTGCTGATCCAGCCACGCGACAGATTGATCAAATTCATGTAGAGCAAACCGACCAGGCCCGCCACCAGGATATCGCCGGAACGGCCCAAGCGCGGATTCACAGCTCCCAGCGGAATAGCCAGCAAAGCCAGGTTCAGCGCCGCCAGCGGCAGGGAAAGACGCCACATGAGCTGGGATCGCGCCTGATTCGTATGATCGCCGACCAACTGATCAGTGGGCCGCGCCTTGAGCTGACGCTCGGCCATTTCGCGCGCCACTTTAATGGAGCCGGCGTCGTTCTTGCTTTCGAGCCGAAATCCATAGCGAAGGAAATCGAACAGACGGAACTGAGGCTTGCCAGGCTTCAAATCGTAGCGATGGCCGTGATTCAGTATCAGAAAGCGGTCGCCATTGGCTTCAGTCTCGACGCGAGCGCTATTGGCGGAAATTACGGTCAGCCAATCGGGCTCGATAACCCGCGCAATCACGTGGCCTAGCTGATCACCCGGCTTGCTGGGGTCTTCAGCAAAAAATACCCGCGCGCCATTGTCGGTTTCAATGAATTGCCCCGCCGTCACCTTGGACAGATCGGATCGCTGTTCGTAGCGTTGACGGTATTCAGCGATCTGGCGGTACGCCCAGGGTGACGCAACCAGAGTCAAGACGGCAATCGCCACCGCGACCGGCGCAGCGCAACGCAAGATCGGCCCGACCCAGTCTTTGAGCGAAAGGCCGCTGGCAAACCAAACCACCATTTCAGATTCGCGAAAATTCCGGGCCACGGTGGTCAGCACGGCAATAAAAAGCGACACCGACAAAATCACGGGCAGCGCGGTAATGCTTGAGAATGCCGCCAGGCCAAACACCACGTCGGCGCCGATGGTGCCGTTGGCGGCCTCGCCGAGCAAACGCACCAGCAACACGCTAAGCCATACAATAAGCAGCGTGGAGAACACCACGCCCGCATGGCTCATTATTTCAGATACTACAGAACGCTTAAATAGTGACATGTGAAAATATGCGAGATAATCGCGAGTAATCCTGTACGACGCACTTTTTGGAAATTCGAATGGAATTTAGCACACAGACCACCGCCTCCTTGCATCAAATTAAAACTGCAGCCCTGGCCGTGGGCGTTTTTACCGACGGTATCCTAAGCGCTGCCGCCGACATTATCGACCGCGCCAGCAACGGCGCCGTCCGTGAAGCGCTTAAATCCGAATTCCACGCCAAAGCCGGCACCCATCTGGTTTTGCGCAATCTGCCGGGCATCAGCGCTGCCCGGGTCATTTTAATCGGCCTGGGGCAACACGACAGGTACAACGCCGCTACGCACGCCAACGCCGAATTTACCTTCGCCCATTACTGCGTGCAGGCCAACCTTGCCGAAGGTGTAACCGCCCTTGCCTCAATCGAATGCGCTGACGCCAGCGTACGCAACCGGGCGCAGGCGGCAGCCGTGGCCGTTGGGCGCGCCACCTATCATTATGACGCCACCTTCGGCAAACGTGATCGAAATCCTGCGCCCCGGCTAAAGAAATTCGCGCTTTCGATTTCCCGCAACCAAGCCAGCCACACACAACAAGGGCTGAAAAACGGCGCCGCCATCGCTCACGGCATGCATCTAACCCGAGAACTGGGCGATTTACCCGCCAATATTTGCACCCCCACATATCTGGGCAACACCGCCAAAAAACTGGCCAAAGAATTCAAGAGCATCAAGGCCGAGGTACTCGATCGCAAGCAAATCGAAGCGCTCAAGATGGGCTCGTTCTTGTCAGTCGCGCGCGGCTCATACGAAGCGCCGGCCTTTATCATCATCAAGCACGTTCCGGCCTCCGCCCGCGCCTCCGACAAGGGACGCAAGGCGCCTATTGTACTGGTCGGTAAAGGTGTCACCTTTGATGCGGGCGGCATTTCCCTCAAGCCAGCCGGCAATATGGACGAGATGAAATACGATATGTGCGGCGCCGCCAGCGTGCTGGGCACCTTGCGCGCCGTCGCCGAACTCGATCTCGACCAGGAAGTCATCGGACTGATCCCCACCTGCGAAAATCTGCCTAGCGGACGCGCCAACAAACCGGGCGACGTCGTCACCAGCATGTCGGGACAAACCATCGAAATCCTTAATACCGATGCGGAGGGCCGCCTGATCCTGTGCGATGCACTCACCTATGCCGAGCGTTTCAAGCCCGCCGCCGTTATCGATATCGCCACGCTGACAGGCGCATGCATCGTTGCGCTGGGCCACGTCAATTCGGGTCTCTTCAGCAAAAACGACGTTCTGGCCGAAAGCCTGCTCGCCGCCGGCCGCGACGCCAACGACGTCGCATGGCGCCTGCCGCTCGAGGACGCCTACCAAGAGCAGCTCCATTCCAATTTCGCCGATATCGCCAATATTGGCGGGCCGCCGGCCGGATCGGTCACCGCCGCCTGCTTTCTGTCGCGCTTTACCGGCAACTACCCCTGGGCTCATCTGGACATTGCAGGCACCGCCTGGCGTAGCGGCAAGGAAAAAGGCGCCACCGGGCGGCCCGTTCCCCTGCTCGTTCAGTACCTGCTCAACCAAGCGTAAGCCGCGAAAATGGCTCGCGTCGACTTCGCCTTTGGCGCCCAGGATCGCTTGCGCACGGCCTGCAAGGTCGCGCACAAGCAGTACCTGGCCTCGCGCAGCCTGGTCGTATATAGCCGTGACGAACAAATTCTGGCTAACTTTGATCGCCAGCTGTGGGGCTTTGACCCCACAGCCTTCGTACCGCACGTTCGAGCCGATGATCCATTGGCACCCAGCACCCCTATCTGGCTCACGACCGACCCGCCGCAGCCTTCACGACACGACGCGCCATCTGCGTGGCTGCTCAATCTCGATAACCAGTGCCCACCGGGCGCCGGAGGCTTTGAACGCATCCTGGAAATCGTCTCCGACAATATCGAGGACAAGCAGGCGGCCCGCCTGCGTTGGCGCCAATATGTAGCCGACGGACACACCCCCCACGCACACGATGTATCAAACCTGTAGCGGCATCCGGTATTGTAGGTATTGTCTTGCTCGTCAAGGTTTTTGGCAGCCGCAAGGGCTGCCGCCACATTACAACGGGTACGTCTTGTAGCGGCACCCCTTGCGGCTGCCATCGCCCTCGCACGCATGATATACCGGCGCAAGCTGCCGTCCAACAGGAACCAAGTGCGTCCCCATCACTCTAAGAGTAAGATAACAGCTTATACAAGATGGCTTTACGCTCTGGCCCACTTGCAAATTCAGTTGTTTGTCAGGTATTCTAGAGACCTCCATTCTGACATCGGTTAGCATAGCGCTGGTCGCATTAAAGGATTTATTATGAATGATTTCCAACAACCCCCCTTGCCGTCTCGCGGCGACTACACGACCGCCCCCGGCGAAGTCGTACGCAATCGCGTGTTGCGCAATACCTATTGGCTGCTGACGCTGTCGCTAATTCCCACCGTATTGGGCGCAATGTTGGGCATGCATTTGGGGGTCGGCCACGCCATGGGTGCCAACCCTGGCACCAGCACAATTATTTTCCTGGCTGGCGCCTTTGGCCTGATGTTCCTGGTCGAACGCAACAAAAACAACTCCATGGGCGTGGTCTTGCTGCTGGCCTTCACGTTCTTCATGGGCGTCATGTTGTCGCAACTGCTCGGGCGCATCATGGGTCTAGGCAATGGCGCGCAACTCATCATGCTGGCATTCGGAGGCACCGCGGTGGTGTTCGGCGCAATGGCCAGTATCGCCTCCACTACCAAACGCGATTTCTCGCACCTGCAAAAATTCCTGTTTATCGGCGTGGTGGTCCTCATCGTGGCCTCGCTGGCCAATATCTTTTTGCAATTGCCGGCGCTCATGCTCACCGTGTCGGTCATGGCCATCGTCATTTTCTCGGCCTTCCTGCTGGTCGATCTACAACGCGTGATCAACGGCGGCGAAACCAATTACATCACCGCCACCCTGGCTATTTACCTGGATCTCTACAACGTCTTCGTCAATTTGCTAATGTTGCTGGGGATATTCGGCGGTAACCGCAATTAAGCATTAACGGCTAGAGCTCCCGGTTCATGGCAGCCACAAGGGCTGCCCTACATGATTCAAGATTTTGTAGCGGCACCCTTGTAGCGGCACCCTTGTAGCGGCACCCTTGTAGCGGCGCCCTTGTAGCGGCGCCCCTTGTGGGTGCCATTTTTCTATATAAAAATGCCGTTTTAATTGCCACGGTTCTGCCACCCACAAGGGGTGGCGCTACATAGTACAAATATTGCGCTACCGCTTTGCCCAAATCCATAGGCCTTCTCCGCCTATCAGCACCACGGCTATCCAGATCGGGATATAGGTCCACCACGCGCTGGCTGTTATGCCCTCGCCCAGAAACAGGAAGGCCACCCAGAACAGCAAAACAGGTTCGACATAACCCATGATTCCGAACAAGCCCAGGGGCAGCATGCGGCTGGCCGACAGATAACAGACCAGGGCTGCCGAACTGATGACTCCCAGCAAAGGAATAAGACCCAGCAGGCGTGGATATTGGAAAATCTGATCGACCAAGCCCGGGCTTTGCAATGCCAAGACAACTATCGCCACCGGCGCCAGAAACAACATGTCAAACCACAAGCACGTCAGCGAACGCAAGCGTAGCGCACGGCGCAACATGAAATAAGGCGGATAGCCGAACATGACCAAAGCCGTCGCCCACGAAAACGAACCCACACGGATAAATTCGTGCACCACCCCTACCATCGCTACGCCTACCGCCAACCATTGCACCCGGCTAAGGTGTTCCTGATAAAAAAAGCGGCCCACCAGCACCATGGAAAGCGGCAATAGAAAATAGCCCAATGACACATCCAGGGCCTTTTGATGCAAAGGCGCCCAGGTGAACAGCCACAGCTGCGTCCCCAGCAAGGCAGCACTGATAAAAAGTAGCGGCCAAAGTCGCCATCCGCAGCGCAGCCGACGCACTATTTGCGCAATATCGCCCCATGACCGATTGCGAGAGACCAAAATAGCAATGGCCGGCAGCGCCAGCAGAACGCGCCAGGCAAAAATCTGTTCACCGGTCAGGGGAAACAACACGACGGTGTAATAGTAAAGTCCGGCAAACAATGCGGAAGAAAAAACCGATAACGCGATGCCTTGCTTCACATCAACCTTTTTGAAAAATTCCTGAACTACCTAGCGGATGCGGCTATGCTGGCCTGGCAGCCACAAGGGCTGCCGCTACGCGAAACAGGCGCTCGCGCTTAAGGATTTCGCCAATCGACTCACTCTCCCTGCCCACCGCGAGCAAGTCCAACGGAATAGACTCAAGGGCGCACCGCAACGCCTCAGGATAGTTCTGCCAGCATTGCAGCAAAAACTTGTCGGGATCATACAGAGCAAGCCCAAGCCCGTGCAGCTCGCTGCGATTGAAGTCTTTGATGTTGCGCGTCAGCACCGCGACCGACGCCTGCGGCTGCCTGGCCTGCGCCGCCCTCGCGGCCGCAATCACGTGCCAATCCTTGGGATCGCTGCGACGCAGATCGCCCTTGAAGGCAGAAACATCCCCCTGATCGGCATCCGGGAACTCCACCTGCAAGACATCCCACTGGGCCTGCAGATCGACCGCCGACGCATCCCACAAATGCGCAGCCGTGCGTCGCCACTCATCACCGATAACCGGGCTCCATGCCGGTCGTTGTCAAGCTAGTTGTCGCCTGAGTGATTGGATTTAAGCGGCCTTTTTCTCCTCGCTACAAGGCTTGTCTTGAACCTGTTTTTCTATGACCTGTTGATCTGGATTCAGATGAA
>SCRC01000049.1 GCA_004297945.1 Candidimonas sp.
TGATATTCATGGACGCCGGACTCATCGTTGAGGATTGCTCCAAAGACGATTTCTTCGATCACCCCGAAGCGCGTTCCGAGCGCGCCAAGTTTTTCCTGTCCAAGATTTTGTCGCATTGACGCAAAATAACCGATTCGAAGATCGCCTCCCGAGCAGGCTTAGCGGGCACTGGAAGCCAACTCATTATGCAAATGACCGTTTATGCTGGTTTTCCTGCCGCACTCAATGGTTTGTTCGCGGCAAAGGAAGTATTTGCTCAGCAAGACTCGGTTGTTCAGCCATAGCGGACACGGGCTTTGCTCTAAGATGCTGGGTCAGGCATTTCAAATCCAACCAGTAAGGGCTGACCATGAAAACGTATGTGGCTTTAATGTTCGCAAAACCCGAAGACATCGGTACCTATGGCAAGGAGGTCGCCGCCGCGATCAAGTCGGTAGCCGGCTCGCGCATGATATATGTCGAAGGCGGCGCCCATATGGTTGCCATTGGATTTGCCACGAATGTCGAAGAGGCGCTTATTCGAAGCACCTTTGCGAAACTTGGCCGGTCAGAGCAACGGACATGGGTACTTCCCCTGGATTCGGCCGTGCATATCGACCAGGCCTTAATGGACTGGGCGCGAAAACAGGTGCCGGTGTCGCCTTTTTCGACCTAGGGGAATCTCTGAACAAGTCCCCGCAGCGCCTGCTTGCCGCTCGACTTGTTCAGAGATTCCCTAACTCGAAACGATATGCATGGTGCGCCCGACAGGAATCGAACCTGTATCAAGAGTTTCGGAAACTCTCATTCTATCCATTGAACTACGGGCGCAAGGGTCGCCATTGTAGCGTGTTTGCCGAGATTTATTTACCTGCCCCGCGCCCTATCCGGGGACAATGGCTGAAACGACGGCGGCCATTTCTGCGCTTGGGCGGCACTCTCGCTATAATCATGGACTTGGGTGGTTGTCGAGCGCGTAAGCACGAGGGGTGCCTTCGTACGCCAACCAAAGTAATCGTCGCACAATCTCAGGCGCCAAAGCGCTGAATCACAGAACACGCAGGACTCGATCATGGACCACACAGAAGAGAACAATTCAGAGCACATCGAAGAGCACGCTGGCCTTATTAAAACCCCCAAACAGCTTATTGTCACGGTCATTCTAGCGTTCCTGATTCCCATTTCCGTCCTTATCATGCTGGCCCATCTGGTGACCGCAGGCGACAATTTCGGAGCCGGCTCGGATGCGTTCACGCCTGCGGCCATTGCCGCAAGGCTCAAGCCTGTCGCCAGCCTGGATCTAGTCGATGCCAACGCACCCAAGGTGTACAAGACCGGACAGCAAGTATTTGAATCCACCTGTACTGCCTGCCACACGGCTGGCGTAGCGGGCGCACCCAAAATTGGCAATAGCGCCGCGTGGGCGCCGTTTATCAAAACGGGCTACGACGCAATGATCAAAAACGCGCTGCACGGCATTGGCGCGATGCCCCCGAAGGGTGGAAACCCATCGCTTAGCGATTACGAAATCGCTCGCGCCGTGGCCTATATGGCCAACAAATCGGGAGCTTCGTTTAAAGAGCCGCCCGCACCCGCCGCCAAAGGCAAACAGGCTGCAGCCAAGCCCGAAGCTGTTGCCGTTGTCGCTGCGGCCGCAGCGGCACCTGCGGTGGCCCCTGCTGCACCAGCTCCTGCTGCCGCTACACCCGCTCCCGCAGCGCCAGCAGCCAAAACAGCCGCGGCTCCAGCTGCTGAAGCCGCCGTCGACCCGGCCGGCGAAAAACTCTATAAATCCGTGTGCTTTGCCTGCCACGCCGTCGGCGCCGCCGGCTCTCCTAAATACGGCGACAAAGCCGCCTGGGCGCCGTTCATTGCAACCGGCATCGACACCATGGTTAAAAATGCCATACACGGCGTGGGCGCCATGCCTCCCCGCGGCGGCTCGCAAGCCACCGACGCCCAAATGCACGCCGCAGTGGAATACATGGTGCACGCTGCCAAGTAATTTGCATCGTGCCACAGAGGGCAACTCCAGCAAGCCTACCTCGTCCTTAAAAAAGCCGCTATGTCTTCGTAGCGGCTTTTTTATTTCATGCGGATTCACCCGCCTCCCCTCCATTTCTTACTCACTCATTTGTAATTAACTAACTAATCAATTAATATGCTGCGGCAATCCACGGCACGCATAATCCGGCCGCTCGCTTCTAGTGCACCGGTATGAAGGAAAAGAGATTTAATCTGCTTTTTAGAATTAAAGCCTAACTAATTAGTTAATTAGAGAGTCATCATGGAACAGAAACCCGAACAACACACGCTAAGCGGTCGGCGATCGCAGAAAGACGACACGTCTGGGCGTGAACACCTGCTCGACACTGCGATTTTGCTGTTCTCGGACCGCGGCATTGCCAACACGACCATTGCGCAGATAGCAAAGGCCGGGAAAGTGACCTCGGCGATGGTGCACTATTGGTTTGACACGCGCGAGAAGCTCTACGATGCCGTGGTCGCGGAACGTCTCGGGCCACTGATACAGGCGATCTGGGAGCCTGCCGACCTCGAAAACGAAAGCGCTATCCAAGTGATCCGGGGGTTGTTGACGCGAATGTTCGAGGTTACAGATTCCGCGCCTTGGCTACCCTCGCTCTGGCTACGGGAGATCGTGCAAGTAGGCGGACTGCTGCGCGAGCGCCTGCTACGTCGCATCCCACGTGATCGCAGCATTGCCTTCCGCCAAAAAATCGTCGAGGCGCAATCCCGCGGCGAGGTCAACCCTAAGATCGAACCCGATCTGTTGTTCACTTCGATGGTGGCACAAGTCATGTTGCCTCAAGCGACCAGCTCTTGCGTCTGGGACGAGAACAATATCACTATGAGTCTTGGCCGCGAACAGATTCAGCGCCACGCCGTTGCGCTTTTGATGAGAGGCCTGGAAGGGCCTGTGATTCGCTCGGAAGAACTTAATGGAGAGCACCAGTGATCGCCGCCTCTCGGCTGTCGCAGGCTCTTGCTCCGCTAAGCCTGCTTTGCCTCACTGTGCTCGCCGGCTGTGCAGTGGGACCAAACTTCGTTCGGCCCAATGTCGCCCAAAACGCCGATTACTCACGCAACAAGCTAGCGCCGACGACGGCCTCGGCTGACGTGGCAGCGGGAGGCGCCGCGCAGCGGCTTGTGGCCGGGATGGATATTCCCGGCCAATGGTGGACGCTTTTCCGCTCGCCGGCACTGAACTCGCTGGTTGAAGAAGCGCTTCGAGCCAATCCGGATATTGCCGCCGCTCAAGCTGCGCTTCGCCAGGCCAACGAGCTTGCCTATGCCGATCAGGCATCGCTGTTTCCATCCCTCGGCGCCACGGCGTCCAGCACCCGGCAAAAGACATCGGGGACAAGCTCGACCGGCGCGGCCAGTTCCAACAGTTCGTTCTCCCAGATCCTGACCGTGCATTCAGCATCGTTAAGTGTTTCCTATGCCCCGGACGTTTTCGGTGGCACCCGCCGCCGGATTGAATCGTCTGTGGCGCAGGCCGAGTATGAACGCTACCAACTGGAGGCGACTTATCTGACGCTGAGCTCGAATGTTGTCAACACGGCCATCACCCTGGCGTCCGTGCGTGATCAGGTGGCCGCAACCGAGAAAATTATTGGGCTCCAGAGCGATCAGCTCAATGTTCTGAAGTCTCAGCGACGGCTTGGGGCGATCGCCAATACCGCCATACTCGCTCAAGAGGCGACGCTTGCACAAACGCGCGCCACGCTGCCTGCCCTGCAAAAGCAGCTCGCGCAAACTCGCAACCAACTCATGGCCTATCTCGGCCGCTTTCCCAACCAGGATCGCGGCGAGAGTTTCGATCTGGCATCGCTCCATCTGCCAGAGGAGCTGCCGGTCAGCCTGCCCTCTGCCATCGTGCGGCAGCGGCCAGATGTGCGTTCCGCCGAGGCTCAGCTGCATCAAGCCAGTGCCAACATTGGTGTTGCCGTCGCCAACCAACTGCCCCAGTTCAACCTTACCGCGTCGCTCGGCTCGAGTGCGTCGAGCGTCGGCAAATTGTTTACGTCAGGCACAGGGGTCTGGGGTCTCGTCGGATCGATCACTCAGTCGATCTTCGACGCAGGGGCACTCGAACATCGCAAGCGCGCGGCTGTAGCGGCGTATGACGAATCGGCCGCGCGGTATCGCGGAACGGTGGTCGCTGCATTCCAGGATGTGTCCAACGCGCTGCGGGCACTGCAAGCCGATGCCGACGCGCTCACCCAGCAGGTGGCGGCCGAACGTGCCGCTCGCGAAAGTTTGGACCTCGCACAGGCTCAGTTCCGGCTCGGTGCGGTTGGCTACATCAATCTGCTCACCGCACAACAAACCTATCAAAACGCCGTGCTTACGCGCGTGCGGGCGCAGGCCGCCCGCTATAGCGATACGACTGCGCTGTTCCAGGCACTGGGCGGGGGATGGTGGAACCGCACTGATGTGGATCCCGCCGCTTCGGGCAGCTCGACCGATTTGAACAATAGAAACAGTGAGAACACCCATGGCCGAAATTAAGACCGCCTCGTCCCCGTCCACCCAGCCCACCGAACCCGGCAGCGCGCGCAAACGACGGCTACTTCGGCCGATGATCCTCATGATTGGGGTGGTCGTTGTCATCGTCCTGATCATCGGTGGCGTGAAATTCATCCAGATATCGAAGCTGATCGCACAATCAAAGGCCCCCCAGCCACCCGCTGTGGTTACGACCATCAACGCGCAGTTCGCCGATTGGCAACCGAGCGTCTCGGCCGTGGGATCGATGAAAGCGGTTCGCGGTGTCGATGTAACGGCAGAAGTTGGCGGCATCGTCCGCAGCATTGGGTTCAAGCCGGGGCGGAACGTCTCGGCGGGCGATCTTCTCGTCCAGTTGAATGCGGATGCAGACGTCGCACAACTTCATTCGCTTGAGGCGACTGCCAGTTTGGCCGCAACGGTTCTCAGACGCGACAAAGCTCAGCTTAGGGTGAACGCGGTGTCGCAAGCGCAAGTCGACGCTGACGACGCCGACTTGAAAGCGAAACGCGCGGCGGCGGAGCAACAGCGGGCTATGGTCGCGAAGAAAACGATACGTGCGCCGTTTGCCGGGCGGATCGGGATCACCAGTGTCAATCCCGGCCAATATCTCAACCCTGGCAACAAAATCGCGACGCTGCAGACGTTCGATCCCATATACATCGACTTCACCGTACCCCAGGCGCAACTGGAGGCGATCGCCACCGGCCAAGCTGTCTCGGTCACCGCAGACGGCCTACCCAAGCAAACCTTCGTCGGGAAGGTGAGTGCAATCGACGCGAAGTTCGACCCGGCCACGCGCAACGTCACCGTTGAGGCGACCATCGGGAATCCGGCGCAAAAACTAATGCCTGGAATGTTTGCCCGCGCCGTCGTCGAATCGGGAGCAACGCAGCACTACCTCACCGTTCCACAAACTGCAGTCACCTACAACCCTTATGGGACGACAGTCTTCATCCTGGTAAACAAGAAGAACGCCCAAGGCAAGGATGTTCTCACGGCGCAGCAAACATTCATTCACACCGGCCCGACCCGTGGTGACCAGGTCGCCATCCTGTCTGGCATAAAGAAAGGTGACGTGGTCGTCACCAGTGGTCAGATGAAGCTCAAGAATGGCTCGCCGGTGAAGGTCGATAACCGTAACGTTCCCCTGAACGCCGTATCCCCGACCCCGCAAGAAAAATAAGGTCTCCCATGAAATTCACCGATACCTTCATCAAGCGACCGGTCTGGGCCATCGTCATCTCGATGCTTATCCTGATACTGGGCTTGCGATCGATCTACGAGCTGCCCATTAATCAGTGGCCACGAACCGAAAACGCGGTGGTCACCATTACGACAAGCTACTACGGTGCGGACGCGGCCACGGTAGCCGGCTTTATCACACAACCTCTCGAATCGGCCGTCGCACAGGCGCAAGGGATCGATTACCTGTCCTCCTCGAGCATCACAGGGGTCTCGATAATTACAGCAACGCTGCGACTGAACTATGACGCCAACAAGGCACTGACCGAGATCAACACTCAGATCAATTCGGTGAAGAATCAGCTCCCGGCGCAGGCCCAGCAACCCGTGCTGACGGTCGCGGTCGGGCAGACCACGGACGCCATGTACCTGGGCTTCTACAGCGATGTCATACCCACCAACAACATCACCGATTATCTGGTACGGGTCGTCAAGCCCAAACTCGATTCGATCCAGGGCGTGCAGACCGCAGAACTTCTTGGGGGGCGCCAATTCGCGCTTCGTGCCTGGCTGGATCCGAACAAACTGGCGGCCCACAACGTTACGGCACAAGACGTTTCCACGGCCTTGGCGAAAAACAACTATTTATCTGCGGTCGGTTCGACAAAAGGGCAGATGGTGACGGTCGATCTGACCGCCGGAACCGATTTGCACAGTGTGGCCGAATTCAAGCAACTCGTCGTCAAGCACAACGGTGACGCACTCGTGCGCCTGGAAGATGTAGCCCATGTCACGCTGGGCGCGGAGGACTACAACACCAGCGTCGCATTCTCTGGCAAACGCTCCGTATTCATCGGTATCAAGGTGGCGCCAAATGCCAATATCCTGACTGTTGCGCAAAGTGTGCGCAAGGCGTTCCCCGATCTGCAATCTCAATTGCCATCGGGTGTTCGCGGCAATATCGTCTACGACTCCACGGAATTCATCAACACCTCAATCGACGAAGTCGTCAAGACGCTGGCCGAGGCCATGCTTATTGTCACGATCGTCATCTACCTGTTCCTCGGCTCGTTTCGAGCCGTGATTATCCCGCTGGTGGCGATACCGCTTTCGCTCATCGGGACATTCTTCATCATGTACCTGCTCGGCTATTCCATCAACCTGCTGACACTTCTCGCCCTTGTGCTGGCGATCGGCCTGGTTGTTGACGACGCCATTATTGTGGTTGAAAACGTCGATCGCCACATCAAGGAAGAAGGTAAAGGGGTGCTGGAGGCAGCGCTCATGGCGGCCCGAGAACTGGGCGGCCCCATCGTCGCCATGACCACCGTGTTGATCGCCGCGTATGTGCCCATTGGGCTGCGCACTGGCCTCACAGGGGCACTCTTCAAAGAGTTCTGTTTCTCCTTGGCTGGCGCCGTGACCGTGTCGGGCGTGGTGGCGTTGACCCTCTCTCCCATGATGACCTCGCGGCTATTCACGCCAGGCAAGGAGGAGGGACGATTCGCGCGCCGACTGGATCACTACTTTGATTGGCTACGCGGCAAATACCGCCGAGTGCTTTCGGGCGGGTTGAATATCTGGCCAGTGCTTGTGACCTTCGGCTTTATCCTGTTCATCCTCGTGGCAGCCAGCGGCATGACCGCCAAGAGCGAGCTCTCCCCGACTGAGGATCAAGGGCTGGTGTTCATGCAGATCAAAGGGGCGCCCACGGCCTCCCCCCAGCAGATGGAGATGCTTGCCGACCAGGCATTCAAGATCGCACGCAAGGAGCCTGAGTACGAGCAGATGTTCCAGCTGACGGGTGTGCCATCGCTTAATCAGGGGCTGGGCGGGGTTCTGCTAAAGCCCTGGGGAGAGCGCAGCCGATCCCAGGCCGAGGTGATAAAGGATCTTCAGCAGAAATGGAACCAAGTGGCAGGCGCGAAAATCGCCGCCTTTCCGCTGCCGTCGTTACCGGGCTCTCAGGGCTTACCGGTCCAGTTTGTGATTACGACGACAGAACCCATCGAGAATTTGAGCCAAGTCGCCCAAGCGGTCTTGGCCCAAGCACAAAAGGAACATCTGTTCTGGTTCGCGGATATCGACTTGAAGCTCGACAAGCCGCAGGCCAAGTTGGTCGTTGACCGGGCGAAAATCGCTGCCCTGGGGATGACCGAGGCGGACGTCGGCGCGGCGCTGTCGGCCGCGCTGGGCGGCAACTACGTCAACTACTTCTCGACTGCCGGACGGTCATATAAAGTGATCCCGCAGGTGTTGCAGGTCGACCGCCTCAACCCAGACCAAATACTCAACTACTACATTCGAACTCCATCGGGATCGATGATTCCTGCTCGTACGGTGGCGCATATTGAAACGTCCGTGCAACCGGAGTCGATCAACCACTTCCAGCAACTCAACTCGGCCACCATTTCAGGGGTTAGCGGATTGTCCCAAGGCGAATTGCTGACGAAACTGAACACCATCCTGCAAAAGGTGGCCCCGTCGGGATACTCGGCTGACTACTCGGGCGAGTCGCGCCAGTTCATGCAGGAGTCTGGCGGATTCGTCGGCCTTCTCCTGTTCTCGATCCTCATCGTTTATCTTGCCTTGGCTTTCCAGTTCGAGAGCTTCCGCGACCCCATCGTGATCCTGTTCTCTGTGCCGCCGGCGCTCTTTGGCGCGCTGGCGTTCATCACAATGGGCTTCGCTTCCATCAATGTGTACACCCAGGTGGGTCTCGTGACGCTCCTGGGGCTCATCACGAAGCATGGGATCCTGATCGTTCAGTTTGCCAACGAACTACAACGATCGGGTCGCAGCAAGCGCGAGGCCATTGAAGAAGCCGCAGCGGTACGCCTGCGCCCAATCCTGATGACAACCGCCGCAATGGTCTTGGGCGTTGTACCGCTCGTGTGGGCATCGGGCGCCGGTGCGGCCGGGCGTCACGACATGGGCCTGGTTATTTTCGCGGGCCTGTCGATCGGCACCATGCTGACTCTATTTATGGTGCCGGCCATGTACATGTTCATCGGCGCCACTCACCATCACGAGGCAGAACAGGAGGCATTAGCCAGTAGTGACATGCCCAGT
This sequence comes from Candidimonas sp., assembly GCA_004297945.1. Taxonomy (GTDB): domain Bacteria; phylum Pseudomonadota; class Gammaproteobacteria; order Burkholderiales; family Burkholderiaceae_B; genus Paralcaligenes. The sequence goes on from SCRC01000049.1 coordinate 8,770, forward strand.
TGAACGCGCCGTTGCAGCCACAGGCTGGCGCGGTAGCGATCATCGCCGGTGACGCGGTACATGGCGCGCAGGATATCCAGAACATGCGCAGCGCCCAGGCCATCGCCCATGGACAAGGGCCCGTTGGGGTAGCCCAGACCCAAGGACACGGCCAGATCGATGTCCTGGGGCGTGGCGATCGCTTGCTGGGCAATATCGGAGGCTACATTAATGATGGTAGCCACCATGCGTTGCCCGACAAAGCCGGCTGAATCGTCGATCACCGATACGGCGGTGCCATCCGACGCAAACAAGGCGTGGGCCGCATCACGCCACTTGGGTTCGGTGGCCGGCGAACACATCAGCACACGCCGCTTGCCAGGCGCCAAGCCAAAAAAGGTGTCCAGTGCCACGGTGCGGTGACCATCGAGCTGATAGGCGCCCACCACTGTGGCGGTATCTTCGCCAAAAGGCGTCACGACAATCAAGGCATCGTCAGGAGCTTCGTTGCTGGCCACAAAATTGACATTCAAGGCCTTTAACAAAGCGGCTGCGCGCTTGTGCCCCACCGGGTGATAGGGAGCCAGCCAGACTTTCAGCCCTTCGGGCAGGGATGGCACCGCCGGCTCGGTGGGCACCAGCTTGTGCCCATCGGCATAGCGGTAAAAGCCTTCTCCAACTTTGCGTCCGAGCATTTTGCCCGCATAGCGCACCGCGGTAATCGGCGACGGGCGAAAACGGGGCTCATCATAGAATTGCCGGTAAATTGACTCCATGACGGGATGCGAGACATCCAGCGCCGTCAGGTCTAGCAGTTCAAAGGGCCCCATGCGAAAACCCGCCTGGTCGCGCATGATGGCGTCGATCTGATAAAACGGTGCGACGGACTCCTGGGCCAGGCGCAAGCCTTCGATATTCATGCCGCGCCCGGCATGGTTCACCACAAACCCTGGCATATCTTTGGCGCGCACGGGCGTATGTCCCATATCGCGTGCCAGGGCCATTAATGCGTCGCCCGCTTCGCGGTCGGTGCGCAACCCATCAATGACCTCAACCACTTTCATCAGCGGCACGGGATTGAAAAAATGGTAACCCACCACACGTTGCGGATGCACGCAGGCGGCAGCAATCGAGGTAATGGACAGGGATGAGGTGTTGGAGGCGAGCAGGCAGTCTTCTGACACAATACTTTCGAGCTTCTGAAACAATTCGCGCTTGACCTCCAACCGCTCGACCACCGCCTCGATCACCAGATCGGTCTGACTCAAGGCTTGCAGGTCAGCGCACGCGCGCACCCGCTCTAAAGAAGCAAGCGCCAAATCCGGGGCAACTTTGCCCTTGGCCGACAACTTGTTCCAGATTTCCCGTAGATTTTCCCGCGCTGCGGCCACCGCTTCGGCATTCAGATCGAACAGCAGGACGGCATAACCGGCCTGGGCGGCAATTTGCGCGATCCCGCGCCCCATGGCGCCTGCGCCCACAATGCCGATGGTTCTGATGCTTTTCATTCGAATCTGCTCCTGGCGATCTATGGCTTGCCGATTAACTGCTGAATTTCTGTTTCCGATAAACCCAGACGCTCACGCAGCACCTGCTCGGTGTGCTCGCCCAACAGAGGCGCCGCATGATGGTATTTGACGGGGCTACCCGAAAGCCGCAAGGGGCTGGCCCCGACGGGCGCTTGCCCCGCACTGCCATGAGGCAGCGATATCTGCATGCCGCGCGACTGCACCTGTGGGTCTTGATAAACCTGGTCTATTGTGTTGATAGGCCCGGCGGGAACGCCCGCCTTCTCAAGCTCGGCCAGCCAGTAGTCGCGGGCCTGGGTTTTCATGGCCTCGACCAGCATGGGCACCAGCGCCTCGCGATTCATCACCCGATTCGGGTTTGTGATGAAGCGGGCATCCTCGGCCAGGCCGGGGCGGCCTATTACCCGACTGTACGCCCTGAACTGGGAGTCGTTGCCGACCGCCACGATCAGGTGGCCGTCGGCACAGGCAAAGACCTGATATGGCACCAGATTCTGATGGGCGTTTCCGGCCCGCTTGGGCGCGGCACCGGTCGTCATGTAATTTAAATTCTGATTGGCCAGCATGGCCACCTGGCAATCGAGCAAGGCCATATCGATATGTTGGCCCAGGCCACTGCGCGTACGCTCGTGCAAGGCGGCCAGAATACCTACCGTGGAATACATGCCGGTCATCAGGTCGGCAACCGCAACACCCGCCTTTTGCGGGCCGCCACCAGGCAGATCGTCACGTTCACCGGTAATGCTCATGAGCCCACCCATACCCTGGATCATGAAGTCGTAGCCCGGCCGACTGGCATAAGGGCCTGTTTGCCCAAACCCCGTAATCGAGCAGTAAATCAAGGCCGGATTGACCTCCTTGATGCTTTCGTAATCGAGGCCATACTTGCGCAAGCCCCCTACCTTGAAATTTTCAACCAGAATATCGCACTGCCGGGCCAATTCGCGGATCAGGCCCGCGCCCTGCTCGCTCGCGATATCGAGCGCGACCGATAGCTTGTTGCGATTGGCCGACGCGTAATAAGCCGCTTCCGTTGTGTCCCGGCCATTTTGGTCCTTGACGTAGGGGGGGCCCCAGCTCCGAGTGTCGTCACCCGAACCGGGGCGTTCGATCTTGATGACTTCCGCCCCCAGATCGGCCAGATTCTGGGTACACCACGGCCCAGCCAGAACCCGGGTCAGGTCCAGCACACGCAGGCCAGTCAAGGGAGCAGGACGTATAGACATAGCAATCGCAGACCATCCAGAGTAGCGGCACCCCTTGTGGGTGCCATTTTCAATTAAAAGCCTATTGTGCCTTATCTCGCCATTAATGTTTGAGCCCTGCCTATAGGGTAAACGCAACAGGCTAAATATATTTAGGGTTAACCCTTGATTTGCACTAGGTGTTAACCCTATAATGACACCTGTCAGAACACATTATGAATCAGGTATCCAAATGCCCAGCATTACTTATTATCAATACACACGTCTAAGCGATTCGCTCGAGCGCAATCTTATGCGCGACGCTCTGAGCTGCGGCGCACCGTTTTCGATTGTTGCCACGGCCAAATCCGTATTCTCCGGGATCAAATTCGTACTGTCCAAGGTCAAGGCGGGCGTCATCAGCTATATGGATTTCTGCTCGGAAGTCAGTACGCTTATGGCTGAAGTACGTGCGCGTAACGGTTACTACACCAGCACGCAGTGGGAAAACCGCGACATCCGTCCGGGAACCGGCTTGGTGTAAATACGTCTAAGCACACCCTGAATAATGTAGCGGCAGCCCTCGTGGCTGCCATTTTATTCATAATGAAGTGGTATCTGAAGCATCGATGGCACCCACAAGGGGTGCCGCTACAACTAACGGGTGCCGCTACAA
>SCRC01000050.1 GCA_004297945.1 Candidimonas sp.
GGGGGTGTCGTCGGGCGCTGTCTGAACGTAGCCTCGCGTGCGAGGCTACGTGAGTTCGCCCGACGCCCGCCTGGACGAGGCAGACCCGGGCAGTCGGGGCGCGTGAGCGCCACGACCGCTAGACGGACCGGACGCTACCCACCCCTCGCCCTGCGGCGTGTTAATAGAACGACCCTACCCTAAACGACTAGCCCCAAAAAACAGCTCAAAAAAATAGCGACGCGAAACGTGTCCAGCTCTGTAAACACTTCAACCGAAAATGCCTTAGCTCTCTTTGATTAGCTGCCCCAGCACGGCAACGCCCTCGCGAATTTTTTCTTCGGACACGGTGACAAAGCTAAGCCGCATCGTATTTTTGGGCGCATCAGTATCGGTATAGAACGGCGCACCAGGAACAAAAGCGACATTCTTTTGTATGGCGCGCGCCAACAGCTCGGTGCTATCAATATGCGCAGGCAGCGTCACCCAGATGAACATGCCGCCTTCGGGCCGGGTCCAGGTCGCCGTGGCCGGAAAATGCGTGGACATGGCGTCGAGCATATACGTGCACTGCTGTTTGTACAGTTCGCGCACGGTTGGCAAGTGCGTGCTTAAGAAGCCGTCTTTGACCACCTCGTAAACAGCCATCTGGGTAATGGACGCGGTATGCAGATCGGTTGCCTGTTTGATCTGCACCAGTTTGGAAATGATGTCTTTGGGCGCGGCGATATAGCCCAGACGCAAGCCAGGCGCCAATACTTTCGAGAAAGTGCCCAGGCGAATCACCGTAGCGCCAGCCGCGCGCCCCAGACCCAGCAAACCAGGCAAGGCTTGACCAGCGTAGCGCAAATCGCCGTAAGGATCGTCTTCGACAATCGGCAAACCCACTGCCGCGCACCGTTCTACCAGGGCTTGGCGCCGCGCCAGGTTCAAGGTCAGGCCAGTAGGGTTCTGGAAATTAGGCAAGGCATAAATGAATCGCGCATCTTTGACGCGCTCGTCGGTCAACCCCTCGGGTATCAGGCCGCCTTCATCGGTGGGCGCCGGCACATAGGTGGGTTCGAACAGGGAAAAGGACTGCAGCGCCCCTAAATAGCTAGGCGCCTCAACCAATACCTTGCTGCCAGGATCGACAAAAAGCTTGCCCAGCATATCGAGCGCCTGCTGTGAACCCGACACAATCAGGACTTCATCCAGACTAATGTCAAGGGCTCCGGAACGCTTCAGATCTTCAGCCACCCAGGCGCGCAGCGGCGCATAACCTTCCGTTGGGCCGTACTGCAACGCGGCAGGGCCCATCTGGGCAAGCACGCGATCGTACGCACGGTTTATGGCCTCGGTCGGGAACCCTTTGGGAGCCGGTAATCCGCCGGCAAACGAGATGATTTCCGGCCGCACGGTGATTTTGAGAATTTCGCGTATGGCCGAGCCCGTAAGCTTTTGAGCACGCTGCGAAAAGGTATAAGAGAGAGCAGACGAATTCATAATCCCGCAAATTTCCAGAAAATAGAGCAAATGGCTCAGTAGCTTACTGCAAGTTTACGCAGATTGCTGGCGACCTGCTCCGCTACACCGGAAAATCCGGGTACTTACATTTGATGTACCCCGCCTACTCCGCTACGGCGACGACAATCGGGTCGTCCAACAAGGCGTAGCTGCGTGAATCGGGCAATTCGTAATGCCACCATTCCGTATTGATTGACCGGAACCCAGCCCGCAACATAATACCCAGCAAAAGGCAACGGTTGCGCTGCACGTCGATGGCCAAATCATCCCGATCATGGTGCGAACGGTCTTCCATGGCGTCAAATCCCGTGCCCATGTCCAGCGCCACGCCGTTTTGATCAAGCAGGGTGACGTCGACGGCCACTCCGCGGGTGTGATTCGAACCCAGGTTCGCATCGGCAATGTAGCGAGGATCGGGGCACAGCGCCCAAAAGATCTGTTGCGCACGAGGCGGGCGGTAGGCATCAAACACCTTGAGCCGGTAACCTGCGCGCACAGCCGCATGTGCCGCTTTAAGCAAACAAGCCGCGGCCTGAGGCCGCAAGGCACAACGCGCCTGGGCATAAACTGGGCGGCCCGCCAAGTTATTGGGCGTTGCGTAAAGCAGCTCTATATCGACCGGATAAGTCGCAGAAGTAATTTCAACCAGTTCGCTCAGGTTGGCCACAGAAGTAGCCGACGACAATTCAGGCATATCTGTTGCCGCGGCGTTGTCAAAACTGCTGCTGCCTTTCATCCATTCCTCGCGGGTTGCTGCCTTTTGCCAACGCGGTCTTTGAGGGCATCGCCCTGATAAACGGGGGGCAGCCACAAGGGCTGCCACTACCCCGTCTTACTTGTCGTGCTCGCGCCGGTCGCGGCGGATGATGTGGGTCAGCCATCCCAGCAGCGTGAGAGAGCAGGTAATACCTGCTGCAAAAATTACCAGAACAATTATGGTATCGGTTGCCATGTCAATCTCCTTGTCCAGGCCTATATCAGCAATTATCGCTGATAATCATCACATTGGCGTTGTGGGCCGCTACTCCAGGCTGGCCGGCTTCCAACCCAAAGCAACACTCTGACCTGTATGGATTGCCATTCCAGGCCAATTGATGAATAATTGTATATACAAACCTTTCCTACACCGATGACAGATGCCTATGCCGCCTGATCCTGCCGCCACCTCCTTTTACGCCGAACTGATCGCCGCTCGCGACCTGAAGCCTACGCCATGGAAAAACGGCGGCGGCGTAACGCGCGAAATCGCGAGTTATCCGGCCAACGCAACGCTGGACACCTTTGTCTGGCGCATAAGCTTGGCCGACGTGGCACAGGCAGGGCCGTTTTCCAAGTTCCGCGACATTGATCGCACCCTGGTCGTGACGCGTGGCGGGCCTATGGCCCTGGTCAATACCGACACGCAGGAACAGCACGACCTGCAATGCTGGGAGCCGTATCGATTCCGGGGTGAAGCCGCCATCAGTGCCCGGCTGACTAATGGGCCCACACAAGACTTCAATCTGATGTGGCGCCGCAACGCTTGCTCCGGGCAGCTAGACGTGTGGAAAACTGAGCAAGCCCTGAATCTGGAACCGGACAACACGTTTTTGCATTGTGCGGCCGGATCGTTCACGGTTACTCTTTCCCAACCAACACCGGCCGTCTATACGCTGCAAACGGGCGACACACTGCATATCGCCCTTGCCTCGCGCGCGGCTTTAACACTGGTCGTAAAACCCAATCAACCAGACTCGCGCCTGATCGATGCGCGCTTGCACACTCAGGGAAGCACGCCATGACAGGGATCAATGTATGGACCCACGCAAGGCTAGCGCCGACCGCCAATCCGGATCACATCGTCGAAGACGCCGCCATTGCCGTGCGCGATCAGCATATTGAGTGGTTCGGCCCCTCGGCCCAATTGCCTGCCACCTACCAGAGCGATACTGCAACCACGCACGATCTGGGCGGCGCGCTCGTGACTCCCGGCCTGATCGATTGCCACACGCATCTGGTGTATGGGGGAAACCGGGCCGAAGAATTTGCGCTGCGGCTGGCGGGCGCAAGCTACGAAGAGATTGCCCGGCAGGGCGGCGGCATTGTGTCAACGGTGAGCGCCACGCGCGCCGCCAGCGAAGATGATCTTTTTGCTTCGGCCGTGCGCCGACTCGATGCGCTACGCGCCGAGGGGGTGACATCGGTCGAGATCAAATCGGGCTACGGACTGAATCTGGAGAGCGAGCGCAAAATGCTGCGCGTCGCCCGTCGTCTGGGGCAAGCACGGCCAGTGACCGTCGCCACCACGTTCTTGGGCGCGCATGCGCTCCCACCCGAGTACGCCGGCCGCGCCGACGACTACATAAACCTGGTGTGCAACGTCATGTTGCCGGCGCTGGTCGAAGAAGGTCTGGTCGACGCCGTCGATGTATTCTGCGAGAGCATAGGGTTTAATCTGGCGCAATCCGAACAGGTATTTAAGGCTGCCGAACGTTTCAATCTACCGGTCAAAATGCATGCAGAACAACTGTCTCTGATGGGCGGGGCAGCCCTGGCCGCCCACTATGAAGCATTGTCGGCCGATCATCTGGAGTTCCTCGATGAAGCGGGCGTAATAGCCATGCGCGACGCCGGCAGCGTCGCGGTATTGCTGCCTGGCGCCTATTACTTTATACGCGAGACACAGCCACCGCCCCTGGCCCTACTGCGCCGCCACCACGTCCCCATCGCCATTGCCACCGACAGCAATCCTGGTACCTCGCCCACCACATCGTTGCTGCTCATGCTGAACATGGCCTGTACCCTGTTCAGCATGTCGGTGGCCGAAGTGCTGGCGGGCGTGACGACTCACGCCGCACGCGCACTGGGCCACCCCGATGTACACGGCGAAATTGCAATCGGCGCGCCTGCCGATTTCGTCGTCTGGAACATTCAATCTCTGGCCGAACTGGCCTACTGGAGCGGCCTGGATCGCTGCACGCTGGTCGTGCAACAGGGCCGAATTGCACTGGATAAACGAACGGTTGCATCATGACAGACCAGACATCAGAACACACGGGCGGCTCGCTATTTGCACCACATGCCCGCTTGCCCAATGGCTGGCAGCCCGATGTATTGCTGCAGTGGGACAAACATGGAACGCTTACCACGGTACGCAGCCATACCCCGGCGGACATGCTCAAAGCCGTTGCGCGTCTGCAACGCGCGCGCGGGCCTATTCTGGCCGGCATGCCAAACCTGCATTCACATGCCTTCCAGAGCGCCATGTCCGGGCTTACGGAATACCGCGCCCAGGCCGCCGACAGCTTCTGGAGCTGGCGTGACCTGATGTATCGCTTTGCCGCGCGCATCTCGCCCCAGAGCATGGCCGCCATTGCCCATTGGCTGTATATCGACATGCTGAAGGCGGGCTACACGTCGGTTTGCGAATTTCATTACATACACCACCAGCCTGGCGGTGCGCGCTATGCCCAGCCCTCTGAAATGTCGCAGCAATTGGTCAATGCCGCAGAGCGGGCTGGCCTGGGCATGACCTTGCTGCCGGTTCTCTATCAATACAGCGGCTTTGACGCACAGGCGCCGCGCCAAGACCAGCAGCGATTTCTCAACACACCCGAGCAATTACTGGTCTTGCTCGAAAGCCTGCAACGCAGCCATCCCGAAACGGCGCAGCGGCGCTACGGTGTTGCGCCGCATTCCCTGCGCGCCGTATCAGAGGCAACGCTTACAACCTTGCTCAATGGAATGGATCGTCTGTTTCCAGGCGCACCCATACACATACATATCGCCGAACAAACAGCCGAAGTCGAGGCCTGTGTGGCAAACGCTGGCGCGCGCCCGGTGCGTTGGTTGCTGGATCATTTTCCGGTCGATCAACGCTGGTGCCTGGTGCACGCGACACACATGGATGCAGGCGAAACGCAATCGCTGGCACGCAGCGGCGCCATTGCGGGGCTATGCCTGACTACCGAAGCCAATCTGGGCGACGGCATTTTCCCGGCCCGCGACTACCTGATGGCAGATGGGCGTTTCGGGCTTGGATCGGATAGCCATATCGGCCTGGACTGGCGTTCGGAGTTGCGCCTGCTGGAGTACGGACAACGTTTAATGCGACACGAACGCAACGTTCTGGCGTCGACCCAACACGCACATGTGGCTGATCGGCTCTTCGATGCGGCTGCCCAGGGCGGCGCTCAGGCGAGCGGTCGGGATGTCGGGTCGCTTGTCGTCGGGCACCAGGCTGACTTCATGGTGCTCGATCCCAATCACCCTCACCTCGCCGAACAACATCCCGACTCCTGGCTTTCGGGCATGGTCTTTAGTGAACGCAACAAAACGCCCATACGCGATGTGTACGTCGCTGGCGCTCAGGTCGTGCATGATGGTCGCCATCGCGACGAAGAACAGGCCTATGCGCGCTACCGTCAAGCGCTCTCGAAATTACTGCAATAAGGCATGCCGATCATGAATAGCTCCACCAACATACCCGTCTTTACCTTGGCCCAGGGATCAATTCCATTATTGGTATCTATCCCGCATTTGGGCACTCGCATTCCAGACGATATTGCCCGTTGCATGACGCCCGTGGCGGGGCGTTATGACGATACCGACTGGCATCTGGATCGCTTGTACGGTTTCGCGAAAAAATTGGGTGCTTCGATTCTTCAGCCCAGCTGTTCGCGTTATGTGATCGACCTGAATCGCCCACCCGACGGCGCCAGCCTTTATCCGGGACAGGATACCACCGGCCTGTTACCCGTGGACACCTTCGATAAACAAGCCTTGTATGCGCCCGGGCAAGAGCCCGACCAGGCCGAGCAGCAACGGCGCCTGGACTTGTACTGGAAACCTTACCATGCGGCGCTCCAGCAAGAACTGGCAAGGCTCAAGTCCGTACACGGAAAGGTACTTCTATGGGAAGCGCACTCCATACGTTCACATGTGCCACGTTTTTTTGAAGGACGGCTGCCGGACTTCAACTTTGGCACATCCAGCGACGCCAGCGCTCCCGTTGGCCTGGCCAAAGAATTGGCAAGCCGCGCTCAGCAAGATGGCCGCTATTCCGCCGTTGCCAACGGACGCTTCAAGGGCGGCTACATTACGCGCCATTACGGCCAGCCGGCCAACGGCGTGTACGCGGTGCAACTGGAGCAGGCGCAGATTACCTATATGGATGAAACCCATCCCTACGCCTACGTCGAAGAACGTGCCAACGCCGTCGCGCCTGTCGTACAGGCCACGGTTGAGATTGCGCTGGATTGTTTGAAAAAGGGTTTGTAGATGCCGTTTTGATTGCTGACTAGGGCGGCAGCCACAAGGGCTGCCGCTACATGAGCGAAGGGTACGTTTTGTAGCGGCAGCCCTTGTGGCTGCCATCCGCGTCTACAAAAAGATCAACCCACCAAATTAAAAAACGACTCTTGTCCGGAAACCAACGTTTCGTCCAGCACGCAGGCGCTTAACGCCTCGATATCGGGCGCGAGAAGACGATCCTCGCTATAGAACGGAACGGCCGCGCGAATCAGGCCGTGCACGCGTTGTAGTGGCGCCGAGGTTTTCAAGGGCGCATGAAAATCAATCCCCTGCGCCGCGCACATCAACTCGATTCCGATAATGGTGGCCGTATTTTGCACCATATCGATCAGTCGACGACCGGCAAAAGTGGCCATGCTGACGTGGTCTTCCTGATTGGCCGAGGTCGGCAGGCTATCGACGCTGGCCGGATGCGCCAGAGATTTGTTTTCCGAAGCCAGCGCCGCTGCCGTGACATGCGCAATCATGAAGCCCGAATTCAGACCCGCGGACGGCACCAGAAAAGGCGGCAGGCCCGAAATGCTGGCATCGATCAGCAAAGCCACACGGCGCTCGGCCAGGCCGCCGATTTCCGCAATGGCCAGGGCCAGGATATCCGAAGCAAAAGCGACCGGCTCGGCATGAAAGTTGCCTCCCGAAATGACTCGATCCGGTTCTCCGTTTTCTCCTGGAAAAATCAAAGGATTATCAGTCACCGCATTAGCCTCGATCAGCAAGGTATGCGCCGACTGCCGCAGCAAATCGTGCACGGCGCCCATCACCTGTGGCTGGCAGCGCAAGCTATACGGATCCTGCACTTTGTTGTCGTTCACTACATGGGACTGACGGATTTCGCTGCCGGCCAATAATCGACGATACAAATCGGCGGCGTAGATTTGGCCAGCCTGGCCGCGGATCTCGTGCACGCGCGGATCAAACGGAGCATCGCTCCCCTTGGCCGCATCGACGCTAAGCGCCCCTGCCAACACCGCGTTGCGAAACAGCACTTCGCCCAGGAACAAGCCATTGAGCGACAAAGCGGTCGATACCTGTGTGCCATTGATCAGCGCCAGCCCTTCTTTGGCGGCCAGCGTAATCGGCGTGATGCCCGCTTGCTGCAAGGCCTCGCGCGAGGACATTAACTGCCCCTTGAAATACGCCCGCCCTTCGCCGATCAGCGAGAGCGTCATGTGCGACAAAGGAGCCAGGTCGCCCGACGCGCCGACCGAACCCTTGGCGGGTATATGCGGCACGATCCCCGCGTTATACATATCCTGCAAGGTCACGACCACGACCGAACGGATGCCCGAAAAGCCTCGCGCCAGGCTACCGATTTTAAGGGCCATCACCAGACGCACAACCTCGGCCGACAAAGGCTCGCCCACCCCGACCGAATGCGAAAGAATCAGGTTTTTCTGTAGCGTTTCAAGGTCTTCATCCGGAATACGCGTCTGTGCCAGCTTGCCAAATCCCGTATTGATGCCATAAGCCGCATCGCCTTGCTCGATGATTTTCCTGACGATGGCCGACGACGCATTCATCGCATCGATGGCATCGCCAGGCAGCGACAGCTCGACTTGGCCGCGCCAAATTCGGCGTATATCATCGAGGTTGAGTTTTCCGGCTTGGATCAACAGGGTGGATTTCATGGCGTGCTCTTGATCTATCTTGATCTATAACGTGTTATCGAAAGGAATACTTCAACGAACCGGGCTACTTGATCATGGGCAGTTTCAGCCCATAGTCTTTGGCGGTTTTGATCGCCAGCTCATAACCGGCATCAGCATGGCGCATAACTCCGCTGGCACAATCGTTGACCAGAACACGGGCCAGACGCTCGTGCGCGGCATCGCTGCCGTCGGCCACAATCACCATGCCAGCGTGCTGGCTATAACCCATGCCCACGCCGCCGCCATGATGAAACGATACCCATGAGGCGCCGCCTGCCGTATTTAACATGGCATTGAGCAAAGGCCAGTCGGACACCGCATCGGTACCATCGCGCATGGCTTCGGTTTCGCGATTGGGGCTGGCCACTGAGCCTGTGTCCAGATGGTCGCGCCCGATCACGATCGGGCCTTTCAATTCGCCGCTCTTGACCATCTCGTTGAACGCCAGGCCTGCCACATCGCGCTCGCCCAGGCCCAGCCAGCAAATTCGCGCCGGCAGGCCTTGGAACGGGATACGTTCGCGGGCCATATCCAGCCAGCGATGCACAGGTTTGTTTTCCGGAAACAGCTCTTTGATTTTCCGATCGGTTTTATAGATGTCTTCGGGGTCGCCCGACAAGGCTACCCAGCGAAACGGCCCCTTGCCCTGGCAGAACAGGGGCCGGATATAGGCGGGTACGAATCCGGGAAAATCGAAGGCGTTCTTGACTCCTTCATCGTAAGCCACTTGCCGGATGTTGTTGCCGTAATCGACCACCGGCAAACCCATGCTTTGAAAGTCCAGCATAGCCTGCACGTGCACAGCGCAAGAGCGCGCCGCTTCGGCTTGCAACCGTTCGTGCTGGTTCGAATCTTTTTGGGCCAGTTTCCATTGCTCGACCGTCCAGCCAATAGGCAAATAGCCGTTGACCAAGTCGTGAGCGGAAGTCTGATCGGTCACCAGGTCCGGGCGCAAACCGCCTTGATGCGCACGGCGCACCAACTCGGGCAACACGTCTGCGGCGTTGCCCAACAAGCCGATAGATACCGCCTCTTTGCGAGAGGTATGGTGAGCGATGAGCTCAAGCGCGTCATCCAGGTCGCGGGCCTGTTTATCCAGATAACGGGTTTTAAGACGAAAGTCGATGCTCGACTGCTGGCATTCGATGGTAAGCGAGCACGCGCCCGCGAAGCTTGCTGCCAGGGGCTGGGCGCCGCCCATTCCCCCCAGCCCGGCAGTCAAAATCCAGCGCCCCTCGAACGAGCCATCGAAATGCTGGCGAGCGGCTTCGGCGAAGGTTTCGTAGGTGCCTTGAATAATGCCCTGGCTACCAATGTAGATCCAGCTTCCCGCCGTCATCTGACCGTACATGAATAGCCCGGCGCGATCCAGTTCGTGAAATTTTTCCCAGTTGGCCCACTTGGGCACCAGATTGGAGTTCGCGATCAGCACGCGCGGCGCGTCTTTGTGAGTCTTGAACACCCCTACCGGTTTGCCCGACTGAACCAGCAAGGACTCGTCCTCTTCCAGATTTTTTAACGATTCCAGAATCTTGTCGTAGCACTCCCAGTTGCGCGCAGCCCGACCGATTCCGCCGTATACCACCAGATGCGTGGGGTTTTCAGCCACAGCCGGATCCAGATTATTCTGGATCATGCGATAAGCCGCCTCGGCAACCCAGTTCTTGCAGGTAAGTGTGGAGCCGGTCGGCGCATGTATTGTGCGGCTGGCGTCGTAGCGCGGGTCATGACGAATGACGGCGGCTGAATCTTTGGACACGTTCTTCTCCCGAAATAATGGGCGCACTATCTAGTTGGATCTGGATTTTGCTACGCCCCAAAACCGAAATCAGCCGACAAACAGCTGGATTTCTTGTAAGCTCAAGTTGTAATGTATAGGCAAAGTGAGAATTTGTCTATACATTTAAACAAGATTTTGCTAATTGACGACACGTCAAGTTTTCAGGGGACACCATGCGTCACAAACGCGCCGCTGCAGCCATCGCGCCCAGCCCGATCCAGCCCGCATACCAGCAAATTAAAGACTACGTGCTCGAACACATTCAAAACGGAACCTGGAAAGAGGGTGATTTGATCCCGACTGAACTGGCACTATGCGAAACCTTCCATGTGTCCCGCATGACTGTCAATCGGGCGTTGCGCGAATTGACCACCGACCAGTTGCTGGTGCGCTACAAGGGCTCGGGCACCTATGTGGCGCAACCCAAATTTCAATCGACCCTGATCGAAATCCGCAGCATCGCGCAAGATATCCGCGATCGCGGCCACCACCATGCCAGCAAGGTCTTGCAACTGGACTCGGTCCGTGCCAATGATCTTCAAGCGCGGCGATTTCAGCTCGCGCCGGGCGCCAGGCTTTTCCATTCAGTGATTGTGCATTATGAAAACGATATCGCCATCCAGGTGGAAGATCGGCTAGTGGACGCCTCGGTCGCCCCCGATTATCTGGAGCAGGACTGGCAAGTTCTGACGCCCAACGAATATCTGATGCGAGTAGCGCCACTACCCAACGGGCAATTCACCATCGAGGTCAAACTGCCCACCAAGGAAATAGCGGCGCAACTGGATATCCCCGTGTCGCAACCATGCCTGGTCATGGATCGCGTCACTTTTTCGAACCATGCCTTTACATCGAACGCATGCATGTGGCATCCGGGGAACCGCTACAAATTCGCGGGCAAATATTAACGCCTGGAATTAGTGCGTGCGCGGCCTGTAGCGGCAGCCTGTAGCGGCAGCCTGTAGCGGCAGCCCTTGTGGCTGCCATCTCCCCTATTACATTATCGTGGCGGGAATTATCCTTCTAGTGCATTTTTGATTGAAGTGTTTACGGAACTGAACGTGTTTCGCGTCGCTATTTTTTTTTAGCCGTTAGGATTTGGGTCATCGGGTGGGGTAATCGTTTAGGGTCGAGTAATTCTATTAACACGCCGCAGGGCGAGGGGTGGGTACCGTCCGGTCCGTCCAGCGGTCGTGGCGCGTCGCGCCCCGACTGCCCGGGTCTGCCTCGTCCAGGCGGGCGCCGGGCGAACTCACTACGCCTCGCAAAAAGCGCGAGGCTGCGTTCAGACAG
>SCRC01000051.1 GCA_004297945.1 Candidimonas sp.
TCGCCCGACGCCCGCCTGGACGAGGCAGACCCGGGCAGTCGGGGCGCGACGCGCCACGACCGCTGGACGGACCGGACCGGTACCCACCCCTCGCCCTGCGGCGTGTTTATAGATAGAATGCCCCAACCCTAAACGATGACCCCACCCGCTGCCCCCACTCCTAACGGCTAAAAAAATAGCGACGCGAAACGCGTTCAGTCCCGTAAACACGTCAACCGAAAATGCTCTAGACACTGCCCTCATACCCCGTCTGCCGCCATGCTTCGTAGACGGTAACGGCTACCGCATTGGATAGATTCAGGCTGCGCTGCGCCGGCAACATGGGCAGCCGCAGCCGCTGCTCAGGCGCAAACAAGGCCATTTCATCCACCGACAAGCCGGCGGTTTCGCGCCCGAATACAAAAACGTCTCCGGTCTGAAATTCGCATTGACCCAGTTTGCGGCGAGCCTTGGTGGTCATGGCAAAGCAACGCTGCGCGGGAGCCCCCGCTTGCTCCAGCGCCAGGAGCAAGGTGTCGTGCACCTGCATCGTGGCCCATTCATGGTAATCAAGCCCCGCCCGCTTTAATTTCTTGTCATCGAGATCAAAACCCAAAGGACGCACCAGATGCAAATGCGCACCGGTGTTGGCCGCCAGGCGGATGACATTTCCCGTGTTGGGAGGAATTTCCGGGGCCACCAAAATAATGTGAAACATGTTTCTTTACCTATAAGGCGTGCGTGCAGCCACCAGGCCGCATACGTAGCCCGCGCCGGCAGCCTTGAATTCGCGCGCGATACTATGAAGGGTACTGCCTGTGGTGAGGACATCGTCGACGATGGCAATGGACGCATTCTCTACCCGTTTGGGGCAGTGGTACAAATGTGCCACGCTGCACATCCGTTCGGCTCGGGATTGACCCGTCTGGCCCACCCCATCGCGCACACGCTGCAATAACCCCGGGCGCAGCGCATAGGGCAAACGGCAGGCCAGGCTGCGAGCCAGTTCGGCCGCCGGATTAAAGCCGCGCCGCCGCAGCGCAGCGCGACTTGCTGGCACGGGAACCATGATTGTATGCCGCGGCAACGCCGGATTTTGAGCCAATACGGCTTGCGCCAGCATATCGGCCAATACCCGGGCGTGCGAAAAGCGGTGGGCCTGCTTGAACTGTTGAATCAGCAAGTCGGCGGGCGACGCATAGTCGAACGCAGCGATCACGCGATCAAAGGCCGGCGCGCGGGCACTGCAATCCGGACACGCAGGCTGCGCAAGAGCCAAAGCGCAAACAGAGCAGCGAATCGCCGGCCCCGCCATAGTCCGCATCACATCGATACGGCAGGCATCGCATAGGGGCTGTCCACGCGCAGCGCCCCCGCATAGCGTGCAATCGACAGGCACGCAAGCCAGCATGCGTGCCTGGCCGAGGCGAGCCAGGCGACCGGCATCGACTACCCTGGCGGCGCCCCAATTGGGCACTGATTCGCGTGAAAAAGACGGATAAGCCATAATAGTGTGCCCACACGAAGTGAGTTGCAAAGCCTGCTCCTTCATCTAATCACGTATTCTTTATTGCCGCCAGCCGATGCACGCATCAATGTCACAGCCCCCCACCCTACCTATAGACCCGTCTCACGTCGCCTTGCAATTTGCCCGTCGCAGCCCCCTGGACGCAGCACAGTTCCTTTATGGCGAGGTCGCACAGCGCATGTTGCGACGCCTGAGCTATATACGCCTGAGCCCCACGGCCGTTCTGGACGCCGGATGTGGCGCGGCGCACGCGATCGAGCCCTTGCGTTCACGCTATCCAGACATGCATTACACCGGGCTGGACGCCTGCGCCCCCTTGCTGCGGGTAGCCACAGAACGCTACGCCGCCAAACCTGGCCTGTGGCAAAAGCTGCGCAACAAGCCCACACAGGACGTGCACTTTATCCAGGCCGATCTGGCCCAAAGCGGGCTAGATGCCGAAAGCCAGGACCTGGTCTGGTCGAACATGGCGCTGCACTGGCACGCCGAACCGCACAACGTACTGGGCGAATGGCAGCGCATTATCAAAAACGGCGGGCTGGTCATGTTTTCCTGCCTGGGGCCAGGTTCGTTGCAAGAGCTACGACGCGCATTGAGCGAAACAGGGCTTGCGACCGCCACTCCCAGCTTTGTCGACATGCACGATTTCGGCGACCTGCTGATACGCCGAGGTTTTGCCGATCCGGTCATGGATCAGGAAATCATCACCCTGACGTACCGCAGCGCCGAGAAGCTGCTGGACGATGTACGCGTGCTGGGCGGCAACCCCAGCACGGGCCGCACGCGCGGGCTGCCCGGACGGCAATGGCGCAATCGTCTGCTGGCTGCGCTGGAAAAACAGCGCCACCAGGACGGCACCATACACCTGAGCATGGAAGTTGCCTACGGCCATGCCTGGCGCCTGCCCGTGCGCCGTTTCATCCCCGGGGAAGCGCGTGTGCCTGCGGATTCGATTAAACGCAAACCCACGCCGTAAGAGAGGGGTGGCAGTGTGCGGGAAATGCCACCCACAAGGGGTGGCGCTACAGGGGTGGCGCTACAGGGGTGGCGCTACGGGGGTGGCGCTACGGGGGCGGCGCTACGGGGGCGGCGTTAATTGTTTTTCTTGCGCGACGAATCGATACCCAACTGCTTTAGTTTCCGATACAGGTGGGTGCGCTCAAGACCGGTCTTTTCAGAGACGCGCGTCATGCTGTGATTTTCTCGCCCCAGATGGTATTCAAAATAAATCCGTTCGAACTCGTCGCGTGCGTCGCGCAAAGGCTGATCAAGCGGAATGCTGCCCAGCAAAGAATTGCTGACTTCGTTGACTCGCTCGACAGGTTCGGAAGCCAGCGCTGCCGTATGCGGCTGACCAAATTCGGCGCGTTTTTCTGGCAAACGTGCCATGGCCGCCATACCGGGCGTCACCACCGGCCGAGCCAGGCCGGCCGCAATAGTTTTAAGCAGCTTTTGCAGGGTAATGGGTTTTTCAAGAAAATCCACGGCGCCGATACGCGTGGCCTCGACCGCCGTATCAACAGTGGCGTGGCCGCTCATCATGATGACCGGCATGTCGAGCAGGCCTTGCGAACCCCATTCCTTCAGCAAACTGACTCCGTCCGTATCGGGCATCCAGATATCGAGCAGGACGAGATCGGGGCGTGCGCGCAGGCGCGCTGCCCGCGCCTGCGCCGCGTTTTCCGCTAGCTCGACCGTGTGCCCTTCGTCGTAGAGAATCTCCGACAAAAGCTCACGTATCCCTATTTCGTCATCAACCACCAGAATTCTGGCCATATAGCGTCACCCTTCTTTTTTACGCATTATCGTTCCCCTGCGCGTCTACGTCTATCGTAGACGATGAATCTGCAAGACGGCTCAAAAGGATGGAAATGCGCGCGCCACCTTCACGGCGATTGGAAATATCGATGCGACCGCCATGTTCTTCGACAATTTTTTTCACGATAGCCAAGCCCAGACCTGTTCCCGTCGCCTTGGTGGTTACGTAAGGCTCGAATACCCTGGGCAGAACCTGCGAGGCAAAACCCGGGCCGTTATCGGACACCGTCAGGCGAACTGCCGGATGCTCGGCGCCCTCATCTGTGCGTGAATGCGTCAGCGTAGTCTGTACATCGATGCATGCGTCTGCCAAAGGCTGATCCTGGGTGGCCGCATCGCGCGCATTAGCCAGCAAATTGTGTATGACCTGCCGCAACTGGGTCGGATCACCTTCGACCACAGGCAGGTCGCGGCCAAATTCGGCATTGACTCTGACACTGTGCCCGTCGTCGCGCACGGCGCCGCCGCTGGCGTCCCACCCGTACAGCAACAGCACTTCGGCGATCAGATCATTGATATTGATATGCTGCATCTGCGCAGGCGGCGTACGCGCATATTCGCTGAAATCATCCACCATTTTCTTGAGCGACGAAACCTGGTTGACTATTGTATTGGTGGAACGGATCAGCATGGCGGCATCGGTCTCATTGAGACGATCCGCCAGCTTCACGGCAAGCCGTTCGGCCGACAACTGGATGGGTGTGAGAGGATTTTTGATTTCATGTGCAAGGCGGCGCGCCACCTCGCCCCAGGCCACCGTGCGATTGGCGGAAATAACCTCGCTGATATCGTCGAACACCACCAAATACCCATTGTTGCGGCCATCGACGCTCAAACGCGTGCCGCGCGAGAGCAGCGTCACAACATGCTTCTTTTTTTCGTTGTCGGCAGCGGCTTCCACATCAAGCTCGAACTGCTGCTGCCAATACAGGCGCTCGGATCCAACCGCTGCGTGCGCCACAAAGGCCTGGCGTATGAGATTGGACAGCTCGAACGCCCCGTCGACCGTCTCGAGCGGCCGGCCTTTTACCGAGCGCAGGTCGGTGAGCAGAATGGCTTGCGCACCCTGGTTGAACATCGTTACCCGAAAGGCCTCGTCAAACACCAGCACGCCCGAAGACAAATTGCTCAAGACCGACTCAAGATAGACATTGGACCGCTGCAGTTGCTGCCGGTTGCTCTCCACCATGTGACGCGCCTCGGCGAGCTGGCGCGTCATGGCATTAAAAGAACGAGTCAATTGCCCCACTTCGTCCTTTTCCGGAGGCTCGGGCAAAGGCCGGTAATCGCCCACCCCCACGGCCTGGGTTCCCGCCGCTAGAGAAAGAAGCGGCCGCACCAGGCGGCGGGACAATGCCAGCGCAACCACAATGGCCGCAAACACAGCCAGGATCAGGGCCAGGGTCAGCGTAATCCCATAGAGCTTGCGCAATCCCTTGCGCGACAGAGCCAGCTCTTGATAATCGCGAAAACCCTGCTGCACCTGATTGGCATTGCGCGCAATCTGCTCGGGCACGGGCTGCATCACCTGTAGCCACCGCATATCGGGCGCGACACCCAAGGCTGATGAAAAGCGATCCACGGAGTTCAATGGAATGACCACCCGCAAACGCAGGCCGGTACCTTCGCCTGACAGGCCGCTCCCTTTTTCGTCATAGGTTTCAGCGGCGGCATAACTGCGCGACACCCGCAACTGATTCAAGACGTTGGTCGGAGGCATGTCGGGCAATAGTCGTCCATAGGAGGAAGACGAAAACGCTATCGGACGACCACTACTGGTAAAAACGAGAGCCTCGGCCACGCCGCTGGCCTCGCGCAGTTGCGTGATGGCCAGCGTCATGTCGGAATCGCCCGAATTGCCCAGCTTGGCAGCCATATCTCTGGCGCGGGCCATCAGATCGGCCCGTTGAGAGTCAAGCGCCGCACGCCCAAGGTTCAAACCTGCCTCAAGCGCTGTGTCGACCCGCACGTTGAACCACGATTCAATGGATCGCGACATGAACTGCACTGACAACACATAAATCAGAGCACCGGGCAAGACGCCGATCAGGGCGAATGACAGGGCAAAGCGCGCCGTCAGCCTTGAGCCGAACTGGCGACGGCGAATCTGGCGCAAAAGCCGTCCCGAGAGCACCAGCACCCAGAAAATCAGCGCAATCGCAAGTACGCCATTGAGCAACAGCAAGGTGTCGTACTGCTGTGCGTAGCGCGATGCGTTGCCTGTGGACCAGACCAAAAGCGCCAGCAACGCCGAAGCGCTGATCGCCGCAACGACCAGAGCCAGCCGCAGCCCCCATTTCAGGAGGGATCGGGTTTGCCAGCGGAGACCGAAAATGTGAAATCTTTCCATGGAGTCGTTAAAGACCAGGCATTGCTGCTGATTGCATCGATTTGAAAGGGGCGAGCCAGGCGCGTCGTGTCAAGCCGGACTCGAATCCGTCCGTGATAGGTCTGCCCCCGAGCCATGCTGTGGATGTCGATGACATCCCAGCCACGGATATGGCGTATCATCGACAAAGAGTCGTCCAGCGACGATTCGGGCAAGGACAGATCGCCCGTTCCAATACGCCACTGCTGCGTCAGGGCGTTATACACAATTCGCCAGGTGCGCTGCGCGTCAACCAGCGTACGGTCGAACCACCACCAGCGTTTGGACGTGATTTTCAGATCGGCAGTGAAATAAATGGGCACGCCTTTTTGCGCCGCATTGCGCAACTCATGGCTGATCTCAAATTGGACATCAGCGTCGATATACAGCTTGCCGTCGCGGGCGACGGGATCGATTTTCACCACTTGTGCCGGATCGGCCGCCAACGCGTGATCGGCCTGGGACACAAGGCCGACGCACAAAACCAGAAAAAACAGAACTCGAACTATCATCGGGCACCCAAACGCGATACACAGAAGCAGACCGCTATTTTTGACGACTCAAGCCAACTTGGCAAACAAGGCGTAAAAGAAACCATCATACAGACTGGCTTGGCCAGCATCGGCCAGCGGAAGTATTTGACCGGGTGCCGGCATACGCAACGCATCGGCATGGCGCTTTAAAAACTGCTCGGCTTGCCGCTCTCCTTCCTGCGGAAAAATAGAACAGCTGGCATACAAGAGACGTCCGCCAGGGCTTACCGTTTTCCACAAGGCATCGACTATCTTGCGTTGCAGGCCAGCCGTTTTGGCTACGTCGGGTTCGCGCCGAAGCCAGCGTATATCGGGGTGCCGGCGCACAATACCGGACGCTGTGCAGGGCACATCGGCCAGCACGGCATCAAAATAGCGGCCATCCCACCAGGAATCCAGATCGGCCACGTCGGCGCAATGGAGCGTCACGCCTGGCCCCATCAAGCCCAAACGCTGCAGATTTTGCCCGACCCGCTCCAGACGGCCCGCATCGGCGTCCACCGCCTGCAATTGAATATCGGCACATTCCAGCAAATGCGCCGTTTTGCCTCCTGGCGCCGCGCAGGCATCGAGCACCCGCATGCCGGGCTTCGGATCAATCAGACCCGCAGCTTGCTGGGCGGAGGCGTCTTGCACCGACCACCATCCTTCTGCAAAACCGGGAATCTGCTGCACCGGACGAGGATGTGCCAGCACCAGGCCAGTATCTCCCAGAGGCTGGAATTCGCAGCCCGCCGACGCCAGAGCGTCTTGCATCGCCGCTTGCGAGGAACGGCGCAGATTGATCCGTAAGGTCATGGGGCCAGGCTGGTCGGCCGCCTCCAGCAAGCGTTGCCACTGCTGCGGGTAGGCATGTTGAAGCTGCTTTATCCACCAGGCCGGATGGTTCCATCGAGCCTCGGGTTGTTGCAACGCCTGCGCCAGGATTGCATCTCTTTCGCGCAAAAAACGCCGCAGGACGCCATTGAGCAGGCCCTTGTATGTCTGCATTTTGCGATGGCCGGCGGCGGTTTCCACGGCTTGATCAACCACGGTGTGCGCAGCGTAGACCGGTAAATCGCGCCTCAGGGGCTGCCCGGCCTGGGCAAGCGCCTGACACGCGGTATCAAGCAAGGCAAGCGCCACCAGCAACAAGGCATTGAACAAGGGATAGGGAGGCGTGCGCTCCACCAGAATTCCGCTTACGGCGCGTACCAGCCCCAAACGGCGCATCACGTGAAAGGTGATGGCCTGGCTGGCCGCACGCAGTTCGCCAGGGGTGGCCGCCAGGCTATCCGACAGGGAACTGCCCGACAGCACCGCATCGACGTTGTGCGCGCTCGACAGCAGGGTGTCGGACAAGGAAATTCGGGACGGCTTGGGGGACGATTCGGGCACGAGCAATAACACCTTTGGCGAGAGGTTCTGTAGCGGACTTTATCACCAAATCGTGGACAATCTGTCGGTAACGGGCCATACCCGTTAAAATTCCCTTCTTTAGCGAGCCCAAAGGCTCTACGAGGTTATTCATGAGTTCCCCGAAAGTCGGCTTCGTCAGCCTGGGCTGCCCCAAAGCGCTGGTCGATTCCGAACGTATCCTGACTCAACTGCGCACCGAGGGCTATGCCATCACGCCAAACTACGACGATGCCGACGTGGTGGTGGTCAACACCTGCGGTTTCATCGACAGCGCCAAGGCCGAGTCGCTCGAGGCAATAGGCGAAGCCATTGCCGAAAACGGCAAGGTCATCGTCACCGGCTGCATGGGTGTGGAAGAGGCGATGATTCGCGACATTCACCCGGCCGTATTGGCCGTGACCGGCCCACAGCAATACGAGCAGGTCGTGCGCGCGGTGCATGCCGCGGCGCCGCCCAATCTTCAGCATGATCCCTATGTCGATCTGGTGCCCCCGCAAGGCATCAAGCTGACCCCGCGCCACTATGCTTATCTGAAGATTTCCGAAGGCTGCAACCATCGCTGCAGCTTCTGCATTATTCCGTCCATGCGCGGCGACCTGGTGAGCCGCCCGATCGGCGACGTGATGGGCGAAGCCCAACGCCTGGTGAAAGCCGGGGTGCAGGAACTGCTGGTCATATCGCAAGATACCAGCGCCTATGGCGTCGACGTCAAATTCCGCAGCGGCTTCTGGAATGGCCGGCCTATCAAGACTCACCTGACTCAGTTATGCGAGGCCTTGTCAGAGCTGGGCGTATGGACGCGCCTGCATTACGTCTATCCCTACCCCCATGTCGACGAAGTGATCCCGCTCATGGCGCAGGGCAAAATCCTGCCCTACCTGGATATCCCGTTCCAGCATGCCAGCCCACGAATCCTGAAGGCCATGAAGCGTCCGGCATTCGAAGACCGCACCCTGGCGCGCATTAAAAAATGGCGCGAGGCCTGCCCCGAGCTAACCTTGCGCTCAACCTTTATTGTCGGCTTTCCAGGAGAAACCGAAGCCGAATTCCAATATCTGCTCGACTGGATGTCCGAAGCGCAACTTGATCGCGTGGGCTGCTTTCAATATTCGCCCGTAAAAGGCGCCAGCGCCAATCAGCTCCCCGACCCGGTCGCCGATGAGATCAAGCAGGATCGCTGGGATCGCTTCATGGCTCACCAGCAGGCCATTTCCACCGCCCGTCTGGCCCGCAAGGTAGGCGGTGAAATCGACGTGTTGGTCGACGAAATCGATACCGATGGCGCCATCGGGCGATCAAGCGCCGATGCGCCCGAAATTGACGGCAATGTGTTTGTCAGCGGCCAGCGCAAGCTCAAGCCCGGCAACAAAGTGCGCGTGCGAGTAACTGGCTCGGATGAATACGACCTTTACGCTGAAACAATTTAGGGCGTTTTCTTAAGACGCCGCAGGGCGAGGAGTGGATAGCGTCCGATCCGTCCAGCGGTCGTGGCGCTCACGCGCCCCGACTGCCCGGGTCTGCCTCGTCCAGGCGGGCGTCGGGCGAACTCACGTAGCCTCGCACGCGAGGCTACGTTCAGACAGCGCCCGACGACACCCCC
>SCRC01000052.1 GCA_004297945.1 Candidimonas sp.
TTTTTTCATACTGACTTTATTGATATCAACCTTCATTTGACCCTCTCCAGATTGTGTCTATCCAGGCACTGCAGTGTTGCAGCGCTTGTTGCCAAACTACAAACCATTACCCACAAATTCCTGTAGCTCTTTCGTGGCCGGACGCTTGAGAATCTGGCTGCTGCCTTCCTCCCAAACTTGCCCTTGATGCATGAACACGACACGACTGGCCAACTTATAAGCGAACGCCATTTCATGCGTCACCAAAACCATAGTCATGCCCTTTACCGCCAGGCCCTCAATAACCTTAAGCACTTCACCCGTCAACTGCGGATCGAGCGCCGACGTTATCTCGTCAAACAGCATCAGTTGCGGATCCATGGCGAGTGAACGGGCGATCGCCACGCGTTGCTGCTGACCACCTGACAATTGTTCGGGATATGCATCGCGCTTGTCCTCCAGACCTACCTGCGCCAGCACACGGTCGGCAACTTCGCGAGCTTCGTGTCTGGATAATTTTTTGACATGTACGGGTGCCAACGTAATATTTTGCAGCACAGTCAGGTGCGGAAACAGGTTGTAGCTCTGGAATACGATCCCGACGTCGCGCCGCAAGCTGCTCAAGTCAGGACTTTCGCCTGTGATTTTGTGACCGCACACCGTGATTTCGCCGCCGTCGACGATTTCCAGGTGATCCATGCAGCGCAATGCCGTGCTTTTACCCGAGCCGCTTTGGCCAATGACCGCCACGATCTCGCCTTTATGCACAGACAGTGAAATGCCTTTAAGCACATGCTGCGCGCCAAAGCGCTTATGTACCCCTTTGAGTTCAACTACGAGCGACATTCAGCCTCCCTTCCAGTCTGCGACTCCAGCGAGACAGGGGATAACAGATCATAAAATACAAAAACGCCGCACAGCCGAAATAAAGAAAAGGCTCAAAGGTCGAGTTGTTCAGAATTTTGGCGTTGTAGGCCAGCTCGGCATAGCCGATGACTAAAGACGCTACCGAGGTGTTTTTAACAATTTGCACCATAAAGCCCACGGTCGGCGGGGTAGCAATACGCAATGCCTGCGGCAAAATAACCAGAACCATGCGCTGAACACGGCTCAATCCCAGACACTCTGCAGCTTCCCACTGATTTTTAGCCACTGACTGTATGCACCCGCGCCAGATTTCTCCAAAATAAGCGCTGGACTGGATGGTCAGCGCCAGAGTGGCTGCAAACAAAGCCGGCACACTCGTCATGCCCAGCAAATTCGGGCCGTAGAAACAGACACCCATCAAAACCAGCAAAGGGGTACCTTGTATTAACTGAATGTATGCCGAAGAGGCTGCCCGCACCGCACGCTCGGGAGACACTCTGGACAGGGCCACCACGAGTCCCAGCATGCCGGCAAAGAGAAAAGTGAGGCACGAGAGCAGCAAAGTCCCCCATGCCCCTTGCAGCAAATAATCGAACTGTTGCACAGTCATTGCGGCTCCTTACAATGAGGTGCCAAGCTTGCGCCGGCGCACAAACACGAATTGACCCACCAGCCAGAAAACCAGGCGAACCAAGGCCGACAGGCACAGATATAGCACCCACAAAACGATGAACACTTCAAAGTTGCGAAACGTGTTGGCCTGAACCTGACTGGAAACCCCAAAGAGTTCATCGGCGCCCACCGCCGACAAAATACTGGTGGCCAGCATCAACAACACATATTGGCTGGCAAGCGCCGGATAGACCCGCTCGACGGCGGGCCGCAATATAACGTGCCAGTACACCTGGCCTGGCGACAGGCCCAGGCATTGCGCCGCCTCCAACTGGCCTTTATGTATGGAGTCGATTCCAGCGCGCACGATTTCGCACGTATAGGCGCCGATATTAATCACCAGAGCCAAAACGGCGCCAAACATAATAGGCATTCTCATACCGATACTGGACATGCCGAAGATCAGGAAGTAGCTTTGAATCAGCAATGGCGTATTGCGTATGAACTCAACATAGGCTCCGACGAGCTTGCGCAACCACGTCGACCCGCCCGTGCTCGCAACCGCACACAGAACACCAAAAACAAACCCGACCAAGGTGGCCCAGAAGGATAATTGCAGCGTTGTCCAGGCGCCATCAAGAAACATGGGCCAATACGCCAGCACACTTGAAAAATCAAACTGGTAGTGCATGCCAGCCCATGATCATCGGTTTGTTCGACATATCGCCTCGATAACTATTTTTATTTGTGAAAATAATTTTGATATATACAAAGCTATCCTAAAACAGGAAGATGCTGGCGCGCAAGGGATAAGCGACTGTTTATAGCTGGGGTTTTCCCTAAATATATAAGTTTTTCCCGTAACGATGCCAATGCATAACTGCATATGTCCGTAATTCTATTTTCCGTATAAAAATATATTTCTTATATAAAAACAATTGCGTTAAGATAGCAAGAATTATTGACCTTCAAGACGGTGTCTACAAAACATGACCGGCACACCAGAAAATCACGCAGAAAGCGCAGCGGCAAGCGTCAAGAGCCCGGCGCGTTACACCGCGCCCGCACTGGAAAAAGGCCTGGATATACTGGAAGCCTTGAGTGAAAGCGCCGAAGGCTATACCCTTAACGAGCTTGGCCAGGCACTTGGACGCAATGTCAACGAAATCTTTCGCATGGTGGTCACTTTGCAGCGGCGCGGCTACATTGTCGCGGGCCAAAATGACCGCTACACGCTGACGCTCAAAATGTTCAGGCTTGCCAACCGGCAG
Source organism: Candidimonas sp. (assembly GCA_004297945.1). Lineage (GTDB taxonomy): Bacteria > Pseudomonadota > Gammaproteobacteria > Burkholderiales > Burkholderiaceae_B > Paralcaligenes. The sequence continues at coordinate 2,730 of SCRC01000052.1, forward strand.
CAACCCGTCAAGGCATTGGTAAGCGCCGCACTACCGCTGCTGCACGAATTATCGCAACGGGCACGGCAATCGTGCCACCTGGCCGTTTACCAAAATGGACGCGTGGTGGTAATTGCCCAGGTCGATAGTCCTGAGCGCTGGTCATTCGGCTTGAAGCTAGGGGTGGTGATGGGCCTGACAGACACCTCTTCAGGCCATGTCCTGCTGGCTTATCAGGACGAGGTAGAGCGTACTCGCATGTTGAACAGCCACATCCAGGTGGAAGGTGAACTGGAGATGGACCCGGGCCAGTTGTTTGCCTTGCTGAAAGATGTACGCGCTCGCGGGTATGCATCGATGCCCAGCATCCAGATCGGCGGCGTCACCAACATTGCCTTCCCGATCCGGGGCCTGGGCAACCGCGTCATAGCGGCGATCAACATCCCGCATATCGCGCGCATCGACGGCACCCCACGCCCCGACATCGAACAAATCAAAAGCACACTGGCCGACATCTGCGCCCGATTGTCGGCACGCATCGGCTTTGACGCGAGTTTGTAATAGGGTAGAGCATTTTTGCTCAAACTGTATTCAGCACGGGACGTATCGGTATCTGAAGACGCCGTCTATGGGGGCGGGGCCGTGCCGTCACGGCATGCCTGGGGTTCGCTCACTTGCCTGCAGCCTGCCCTGGGGCACTATTGGATCGCCAGGGGTGGGTCGATATTAGACCGGCGCCGACACCGCCATCGACCCAACATCCGCCGCCCTCCACATCCCCCGATGCACGTCATCAGTGCAGCCGCAGGGCGAGGGGTGGGTACCGGTCCGGGCGTTCGGCCAGCGCCGGGTGCTGACGAAGGGAAGGCGGGGGGTGTCGTCGGGCGCTGTCTGAACGT
>SCRC01000053.1 GCA_004297945.1 Candidimonas sp.
TCCGAGCAAAGACATCTCGTGCGCAAAATAATGTTTGAAATTTATGCCATAAAGGCGATTGATGGATTCGAAACATACCGGGCCACTACACATCAGTTTCATAATCACTTGCCGCCGCAACTGATCATCCAATGTCAGCTCAACGCCCCCCGCAATCGCCAATTTATCTTCATCCAGACAACGGTAGTAATCGTTAATCGACCGTACGGACTGGCTATAGGCATTACCCACCTTGCCGATAGCCGAAACGCCCAAGCCTAGAAGATCGCATTCCGCCCGGGTGGTATACCCTTGAAAATTTCGGTGCAAGCTTTGGTTCAGGCGAGCTTTATTCAATTCGTCGTCAGGCTTGGCAAAATGGTCAAGACCAATATACACAAAGCCCGCCTCTAGTAGCCGGCTCGTGGACAATAGAAATATCTGTAGGCGCTCCTCAGCGGACGGCAGATCGTTCTTATGAATCAGACGCTGCGCTTTGAATCGACCCGGCAAATGAGCAAAGTTATATAGCGCAATGCGATCCGGCGAGAGGCGAATGACCTGATCAAGAGTACGGTTGAAACTATCCAGAGATTGCTTTGGCAAGCCATATATCAGGTCAATATTGACCGATATAAAGCCCGCGTTTCGACTAGCGTCAATAGCGGCTTCGACCATCTCCAGCGGTTGAACCCGATTAACCGCTAGCTGTACATTGGGATCGAAATCCTGCACTCCAAAACTGGTACGGTTAAAACCCAAACCAGCCAGCATCGCCATTGTGTTGGCCTTGACCGTACGCGGATCTATCTCGATGCTCAGTTCCGCGTCCGACAAAAAATTAAACCGGCGGCGTAGCGCGCCCATTAGCCATTGCAGTTCGGCATCGCTTAAAAACGTAGGGGTGCCACCGCCAAAATGCAATTGAGCCGTGCGTCGGTCTGGGCCCATATGCAGGGCTACCAACGCCATCTCTTTGTCCAGGTAGCGCAAATATTCGCCCGACCGGTCATGATCTTGAGTAATGATCTTATTACACGCACAAAAATAGCAAAGTTTTTCGCAAAACGGCAAGTGCACATAAATTGACAGGGGAGGGTTTCGATCCTGGGTGGCGCGCCGTTGCAGGCACTCGATGTAGGATCCGCTGGTAAACCCGGGCGTAAATCGGTCGGCCGTCGGATACGAGGTATACCTCGGGCCTGGCATATCAAACTGACGGATAAGCTGTTCGGAAATTTCGATGCCTGACGATAACTTATTCATGAGCTAGGCCATCCACAACCCAATACACAGGTTGATATTGTCAAGCCGGAACCCAGGAAAGCGTTTGACCCAGATCAAGCCAGCGCTACACAATAGGCTGATGCCGTTTTCAGGTATACGTAGGCGCTATGCACTGAAAACCTTAGATGGGTAGTGCATATATCGGGAGAAGTCGATGAGCGAAGAAGGTTTCAAGCCAGGCCGGATACACCGTCTTGACGGCTGTTTCCAGGGGCGACTGGAGCGATTTTTGAGCACGATCAGGATGCTGGCTGCCGCACTCGAAGGAGTACCCATCCGCTTTCCTTTGGATCAGTATTTGCAGGCTCGACGCAGCTACCGGGAGTTACTTTCGAAGTAATCGGCGGTCGGCTTCCGGCGCACACAAGGCCACAGCACGTTGGCAGTGGCTGTGTCCCGGTTGGGGCCATGATCTTTAGAACGTCGAGGCGCAGTGTCCGCCCGTGGGAGCCTGCCCCGAACCCAGCGCGATCACCGGTGGCTCGTGGCGCATATTTACCGGCGCGCTGTGCACCCAGTCCCAGGCGAAGAAGGCGACCAAGACGGCCCAAAAAATCGCGGTGAGCAGAGGATTTTTTATTTCGTCGCTCCCTGTTTCAGTACGCGAAGAAGCGGCCCCGAACGCGCACGCCGAGCAGCGAACCCAGGTAAGCCATTGCCACCCAGATCCAGCCGTGTACGCTGCCAGTCGAAATGCCGCTGACCATCGCTCCGATGTTGCACCCGAATGCCAGGCGCGAACTATAACCGAGCAGGAATCCAGCGATGATGCCAACCAGCCATTGGGTGCCTGTCAGGGGCCGGGCAGTCGAGCGGGATTTGCCTGCGGCGATCCACAGAGCGCCGGCCAATATACCGATGTCGGTGATGGATGTGACGTCCAGGAATATGGATTGGTGCAGGGTAGTCGTGTTCACCGCCTCGCTCCAGAATGCATTCGTGGCCGGATCGAACAGACCCGCGGCCGTAGCGAGTTTCGCGGCCCATAGGCCAAAGCCGTAGACGATGCCCCAGGGCTGTCCAGCGATGGCGAAATTGAGCGCGGCCAGTATCGCCAGAAGCACGGCACCGATGATTAGCTTAGGCTGCAGACGCCGCGCTGTCGGGTTGGCGCAGCGCAGCACGCATACCGCCAGCACAGCTAGGCCGACCAGTGTCAGGCCAAGCGCTTTGGCGCCTCCCAGGTGTGTGACCAGGCCGTAAGGCGACACAGACCCCAGGGCCAACCAGCGCTCGAGCGTGGCTGAACCCAGGAAGCTGCCCACGGCGAATACCGGGAGAATCACGGTGTTCAGCGGAATGCCCAGGCCCGCCTTGTACAGCGTGCCCGAGCCGCAGCCGTCGGCCACCTGCATGCAGGCGCCGAACACGAAGGCACCGACCAGCAGGCTGACACTGGGCGGCCCGAGCGCCGCACGCAGGTCGGTGGGGTGGGCCGCCAGCATCGGTATGCAGATCGCGGCCGCCAGCGCCAGCAGCAGCAATTGCGCCAGCACGCCGCTCGGGTCGCGTCGTTCGATAAAGTTGCGCCATCCGGTCGTGAATCCGAAGCTTACGCCGGCCAAGACCAAACCCATGCCCAATCCGACCAGGAACAGTAGCGCCTGCCGTAGTGCCACGAACCAGCCCAGCAAGACTACGAAGGCCATTATCACGAGTGTCAGCAGTGCGCGCCGAACCCAGCCGCCAAGCCGACCAGGCGCTTTTTGTATGGTCTCCTGGGAAAGCGATGCCGCCAGAGTTGCTGCCACGGCCTCGCTCAACTAAAGACGCCTTTGAGTTTCATGAGGATCTGCTTGCCTCGGCTAGGCACGTTCTGCATGGGCAACTTGGAGTCATGCGTCCATTCGGCCAGCGATGCAGGGTACAGACGTACATTCCGGATGCCGACGATTTCCGACAGTGCGAACCAGTCGGTGGCGGCCCAGTGGCCGGTGTTGCAGAAAGAGATGGTTTCCTGGGCGGGTTTAGCCAGCTCCAACGCGGCAATTTGGCGGGCTTTGTCGGGGGAAACGAAGAGGGCCGTGCCAGGTTTGAACCATTTGCCGTTTTCAAGATTGATGGCGTTCTTGATCGTGCCTGGAACGAGCGCCGTGGGTGCCTTCACATCGCCAAGGTAGAACTTGTGCGGGCGTGCATCGATCAGCCGCGTGTGGGAGTTGGCGACCTGCGCTGCCACGTCCTTGGTGGTGGCTATCAGGCTCTTGTTCAGGTGTGCAATGTAGTGCGTAGGCGTGATGGTGGGTGTAGTTTGGTCTTCGGGCAGACCGGCGTCGGTCCAAGCCTTCAGGCCGCCGTTCAGGATGGAAAGCTGGCTAAGGCCCAGGTACTTGAGAGTCCAGTAGACACGTGCCGAGCCGCCAAAATCGGTGGAGTCCTTGCCTGACGATACCACCACGGCGTAGCTATGCGCATCCAGCCCCAGGTTGCCCACTAGTGCCGTCAATACACTTTCTGGCGGCAGCTGGCCAGGGTTGTTCGCGGGTCCGCGCCATTGGTGGTAAGGCACCGAGGCCGCGCCGGGGATGTGTCCGGAGGCGTAGTCCTTGGCGGGACGGATGTCGATAATACGGACGTTCGGATCGTGCTCGATGGCATTCAGTTCCGTGGGGGTTAGCAACGGCTGCGCCGCCCATACGGACGTGCATAAGCCCGCCATGAGCACGGTGAACAACGTGTAAATCAGGGATTTCATGAAACGCTCCGGCAACAAGCAGGGGAACTGATATTATTCCAAATTTTTCCATACCAAAATATTATTTGGTTATTTCTATATGGGGCGGGTCTGATCACCGTCGCCATTGCGTGTCATTCTGCATGACCTATGGTGTGGATGGTGGCTTACCTGATCTTGATGGTTGGCACAGTACTGCAAGAGGTGGCTGTGGCCTCGTTGGGCCTTGACCAGCATTGCGGTCTGCCAAGGGTTACCGTCTGAATCGTAAAAAGTACGCATGGTGATCAAATCCCGATGCGGTGAAATACGCGATGATTCGAAACAAAGCGATAAAGCACGATGTTCTCGTATTCAAGTCCCTTGGCTTCGTGGATCGAGAACAGCAACGGGGTGGAGAAGTGCTTGCTGGCCTCAGGCTTGTCTTCAACGCGTGTTGCCTCTTGGCCATTACGGAAGTTGGCGGCCAGCACCTGCGGCCTCACGTTCGGCCAATGCCGGATCACTCCAGAATAGGCTCTTGACCTGCCGCCCACGAGAAGAAATTCGGGTGCACGATTTGGTTCGAATCGCCGCACAGCAGAAATCGCCAACCATCCGATGCCCATGGCAGAAAGCGAATAGACGAGCAAACGCGTCCCGTCCTTCTCGCTTGACACGGTAGCGGAAAAACAGCGGGCACTGGTGAAAGAATTTGACGCAAAACCAGTGTTTATGATCGTCGCCCAAAGTGTTGCCTTGCCAATATTCCGACCGCGTCGAGTGCTGCGGGATGCTATCGAACACCGATAAACGATTGCTGCCAATCGTTTATCGGCGTTCTTCTTGACGTGCCCGGTGGGGTCTTTTTACTTGGACGCATCAACCTTCCCGGCTAAGGTTTCAAACCTGATTTCCGTGTGGGAGAGTACGACCTCGCTGCCCAGGCGGGTCGACATCATGGTAAGACCAACCATTGTATGAACTGTTGGGTAACACTGCGGAGATTTTTCTCGTAATAGCTGTCGTTCTCCTGGATAGCCTGCTGAAGCTGCGACCCCGCCGCCAAATACGGCTGCACGCCCTGTGCATAGCGGTCAACTCCAAGCCCGGTTATGTTGGTTGGATAGCCTGTTTGGTTCACGAAGTCAATCTGCCCTTTGTGGTCGGTGATCCAATGTGCCAGAAACTTCTGTCCAGCCGACGGGTTCGGCGCACCTTTGGGTACCGCGAGCATGTCGCTGGTGTAGCCTGCATGATTCCAACTGATGGCCAGCGGAGCATGATCCTGGGTGATCGCCGCCCACGGACGTGCTGACCACGTGATGCCCAAGTCACATTCGCCGGTTTCGAAGTTTTGAATCGATTGGGCGCCGCTCGTCCACCACACGACGTCATTCTTAATTGTGTGCAGCTTCTTCAGTGCACGTTGTACGTCCAAGGGATAGAGTCGAGACGGAGATACCCCATCGGCCAACAACGCCGATTCCAGCGTCCATCCAGACTGTGCTCCCTTATAGAGACAACGCTTTCCTGGGAATTTTTTCGTGTTGTATAGGTCCGCCATCGAACTGGGATGAGGTCCTGAGAGTGGCCACTTCTTCGTGTTCCAGGTCAACACGAAACCGTAAATAATGCCTTTAATGCCATAGTTGTCGTAACTGCCCTTTCCGAGTTTGTTTAGGGGAACCTCTTTCTGGTCGATCGGGAGCAGTAGCCCCTGTTTTTCGGCGCGCAAACCGTCAGCCACCGTGTTGAATGCAACTACGCTCCACGGCATTTGTCCGGCCTTCTCCGCAGCGAAGAACTTCGTATCTCCAGCATTGAAATCATCTAGGATGGTGATCCCGGTGCTATCGGTGAAGTTTTTAAATATACTTGACTTGAGCGCTGTTGCGATTGATCCGCCGCTGGTATCGTAATAGACGATAGAACTCCCACCGTTTGCCTCATTGGATTTAGCCTGTGCGGCGGTGGCCGTCAGGCCAATGGCCAGGGCAATCGCGACAGCATATAAACGAAAGTCTGTTTTCCGTTGCATTATGATTCTCCTTCATTGTTATTACAGTCGACTCTTAATGACATGGGTTTGAGCCAGCTAGTGTAGTGTTGCACTATTAAGGGAACTTATTTTCATGGGGCCACTCCAATCTAAAATACACAGAGAACGGAGCCCCCAATGCGCGTCGCACCTA
>SCRC01000054.1 GCA_004297945.1 Candidimonas sp.
AGCGTAGCCGCGCCAGCGGCGTAGCGAGTTTGGCCCGACGCCCGCCTGGACGAGGCAGATCCGGATCAAGCACGCCGTGCCGGCCCTGCCCCGCCCCCATAGATGGCGTCTTCAGATACCAACGCGCCAGCCAAATACCCAAACGTCCAGACAAATACCCAAACACCTCGTGCTGGATACAGGTTGAACAAAAATGCTCTAGAAGGCTCTGGTCAGGGTTGGGACGACGCTATGTACCGTAAACGCCACGGGCTGCGAATGCCACCCACAAGGGGTGGCGCTACGGGTGGCGCTACGGGTGGCGCTACGGGTGGCGCTACGGGTGGCGTTACAGGGCGCCGCCACAGAACTGCATGCTCTATTGCGGTTTATAAATATAGTCGCGCCGCCACGGGTAGCTTAAGTCGTCAGGGTAATCGAGTTCGTCGGCGCGCCCTGTAGAAATGGGTTGCGCCAATACCTGATGCAGCGCGACCCAGCCATGTTCAAAGCCCATGGCGCATCCGGCCAGATACATACGATAGGCACGCAGCGACCGTTCGCCTTGCTCTTCGCCCAGGATAACGCGAGCCTCCGGCAAACGGGCCTCAAGCGCATCGCTCCAGGCCCACAAAGTACGCGCATAATGCGGCCGCAGATTTTCGACGTCCAGATCCTCCAGGCCACCATCGGTAAGCGTGGCCAGCACATTGCTGATATGAGTCAGCTCGCCGCCGGGAAATATGTATTTTTCGATGAATTCGCCCATGCCCGAACCCAATTCCGGGTTGTCGATACCGCCCGCCGTGATGCCGTGATTGAGCACTAGCCCACCGGGGCGCAGGAGGCGGCGCAATTTGGAAAAATAGCCTTTCAACTGAGCCCTGCCAACGTGCTCGAACATGCCCACCGATGCGATCTTGTCGTAAGGCATAGACTCGTCGAGCTTGCGATAATCGAGCAGATGCATGCGAACCCGACCTCCAAGGCCCTTTTCCTGAATCAGGCGATTCACATGGGCATGCTGGTTTTTCGACAAAGTAATGCCGGTGGCGTCCACCCCGTAATGCTCAGCCGCCCACAACAGCAACCCCCCCCAACCCGCACCCACATCAAGCATACGTTCGCCCGTGTGCAGTTTCAATTTACGGCATATGTGATCCAGCTTGGCTTCCTGCGCCTGCGCAACAGTCATGTCGGGTTCACGAAAATACGCGCAGGAATAGACCCGTCGCGGATCAAGCCACAGGGCATAAAAATCGTCGGATAGATCATAATGAAATTGAATTTGACGTTCGTCGCGCTCAATCGAATGCCGCCATACCGAAACCAGATTCTGCACCAGGCTGGTCAGCCAACCGCCGCGCGCGGCATCAACCGGCGATCCGGGCAAAATAGCTGTGGCAAGTTGCATCAAATCGCGCATGGAGCCGTCGATATCTACCCGACCCTCGACATAATCCTGTCCGATCACGCCTACCTGTCCCGCCGCCAAATGCATCAGGCTGGCCTTGTCTTTGACTGTCATCCGAACCTGCGAGCCCGGATTCCCCAAATGCGTTCCGTCAGCCAGCACCAGCTCAAGAGATACCGGAAGAGACGCTATCTTGTTTTCTATAGCCGAAAAAACCGAACTCACAAACAGCCTCCTAGTCTAAAACCACGTTATCGCGAACGGTGGCACCCACAAGGGGTGCCGCTACAAAAACAAAAGGTGCCGCTACGGCCAGACGGCGCCCACAAAAGGTGCCGTTACAATTGCCAATTACTCGAAAAAATAACACGAACCGAGCCATGCTAAGATCAATTCCTTTTGTAACCGCTGTTTAATTTATCACCAAATAGCGACATACGGGCACCTCATTGCCCTTGGGCCATCCTTTTTTTGTGGTCATTTTCCGACACACGCGATGCGGCCCGCCGCAGTCACCCGATGACGGCGGGTTTTCCTGACCAGATCCGGCGCAACTCGTATTCTCCATGTCATCTTCTGAAAACAAACAATCTATACCGCGCTGGTTGATCCTGATGGGCCTTCTGACGGCGCTGGGGCCGCTGGCCATCGACATGTACCTGCCCGCGTTTCCTTCAATCGTAAGCAGCTTGCACAGCACCCAGGGACAGGTCGAACGCACACTGGCCAGCTATTTGTTCGGGCTGGCACTGGCACAAATCTTCTATGGCCCATTTGCCGATCGCTACGGCCGCAAGCTACCCCTGATCGCAGGCTTGACTCTGTTCATCATCGCCTCGGTCGCCTGCGGACTGACCGACAATGTCGAGCACCTGACCTTGTGGCGCATCGTGCAGGCCTTTGGCGGCGCTTCCGGAATGGTCATCCCACGCGCCGTCATCCGGGACAATTTCGATACCCGCGACGCAGCCAAGGCCCTGTCTTTATTGATATTGGTAATGGGCGTGACGCCCATTCTGGCCCCGCTGCTGGGCGGGCAAGTGCTGATTTTCGGCAGTTGGCGCGGTCTGTTCGCCATCATGGCCATCGGCGGCTTGCTGCTGCTTATAGCCGTAATGCGCACCATGCGTGAAACGCTGCCACCGGAAAAAGTCATTCCCCTGCGAATTTCGACCATTGCACGCAACTATTGGGGGCTGCTCGGCCACAAGAAATTCATTTGCTACACGTTGGCGGGGGGGTTTGGCTCAGCCGGCATGTTTGCCTATATCGCGGGTTCACCACGCGTATTTATCGAAATCTTCCATGTGGACCCCGCATATTTCGGGTTTTTATTCGGCTTGAACGCCGCCGCGCTGGTCATCGCCTCCCAGATAAGCGCAAGGCTGCTCAATCGTCACGCACCTCAGGCGCTGCTAAAAATCGCGCAAATCACCCTGGCCTGCGCCACGCTGTCAGCCCTGCTGATCACCTTGATGGGCGGCATGACGCTGTTTATCCTGATGCTGTGCCTGATGGGTTTCATGGCAAGCCAGGGTTTCGTCAGCCCCAACGCCGCAGCGCTGGCCCTGGCCGAGCAAGGTGGGCGTCTGGGTGTCGCCTCGGCGTTGATGGGCACCTTGCAAATGCTTTGCGGCGCTGTGGCCGGCCTGGGCGTTAGCGAATGGCAATCCACAACGCCCCTGCCCCTGACCTGTGTGCTGGCGCTGTGCGCCTGCCTGTCATGGCTGTTTGGACGCATCGCACTACGATCGAGCAGTTCAACTTGATTCGAAAGGGAAAACCGTAGTAGAATGTCAGGCTTTACGAATGGTGCCGTTCTTTTAACTGGCCTACAGATTATCAAGGGGTATAACCATGGCACGCGTATGCCAAGTTACCGGCAAAGGCCCAATGACGGGCAATAATGTTTCGCACGCAAACAACAAAACCAAGCGTCGCTTTTTACCTAACCTGCAATCGCGCCGTTTCTGGGTCGAGAGCGAAAACCGTTGGGTGCGCCTGCGCGTTAGCGCCAAGGCGATCCGCACCATCGACAAAAACGGCATTGATGTCGTTTTGGCCGATTTGCGCGCCCGCGGTGCGCTGGCTTGACGCCCGCGCTAGCGTTCTAACTATCAGGAGCTCATCATGGCAAAAGGTATACGCGAGAAAATCAAACTCGAGTCCACTGCAGGCACGGGTCATTTTTACACGACCACCAAAAACAAACGCACTACGCCCGAGAAAATGCTGATCAAAAAATTTGATCCCGTTGCTCGCAAGCACGTCGACTACAAAGAAACCAAGCTTAAATAACCGGTTCTTTGCCAAAACCCTGCTACGGCAGGGTTTTTTTTGCCCATCGCCCTATAATGCAGAGCTTGTGCATCCACCCGAAAGCTACCCAAATCCCATGCAGGAACGCTACAACCCCACTGACGTCGAATCGGCCTCCCATCAAAACTGGCAAGCGCGCGATGCGTACCGCGTCGTCGAACACGCCACGTTTCCAGACGGCTCGGCCAAACCCAAATTCTATGCCTGCTCCATGTTGCCCTACCCCAGCGGCAAACTGCATATGGGGCATGTGCGCAACTACACGATCAACGACATGATGACGCGTCAGTTGCGCATGCGCGGCTATAACGTGCTGATGCCCATGGGTTGGGACGCATTCGGCATGCCGGCGGAAAACGCCGCCATCAAATCCAAAGTACCTCCGGCCAAATGGACTTACGACAACATCGCCTACATGAAGAAACAGATGCAGGCGATGGGGCTGGCCATCGACTGGTCGCGCGAAATGTGCGCTTGCGATCCAAAGTACTACAAATGGAACCAATGGCTGTTCCTGAAAATGCTGGAAAAAGGCATCGCCTATCGCAAGACCCAAGTCGTCAACTGGGATCCTGTCGACAACACCGTGCTGGCCAACGAGCAAGTCATCGATGGGCGTGGCTGGCGCTCGGGCGCCCTGGTCGAAAAGCGCGAGATTCCGGGCTATTACCTGCGCATCACGGACTATGCCGACGAACTGCTCGAACATGTTCAAAGCGACCTGCCCGGCTGGCCTGACCGCGTGCGCCTGATGCAGGAAAACTGGATAGGCAAGAGCGAGGGCGTGCGCTTCGCTTTTACGCACACGATCAAGAACGACGCGGGCGAACTGATACAGAACGGGCGCCTGTATGTCTTTACCACGCGCGCCGATACCATTATGGGCGTGACATTTTGCGCCGTGGCGCCCGAGCATCCGCTGGCAACGCACGCAGCCCAAAGCCGGCCTGAACTGGCCGCTTTCATCGAGGCCTGCAAGCAAGGCGGCACGACCGAGGCCGAATTGGCCACGCGCGAGAAAGAAGGCATGCCTACGGGGCTTGCCGTCACCCATCCTGTCACCGGCGCCCCGGTGGACGTATGGGTTGGCAATTATGTGCTGATGAGCTACGGCGACGGAGCCGTCATGGGCGTGCCCGGTCACGATGAACGCGATTTTGCCTTTGCCCGGAAATACGGACTGCCCATAGTCCAGGTCATTGCCCACGAGGGTAAAACCTACAGTACGGACGCCTGGCACGACTGGTACGGCGACAAGCAAACAGGCCGCACCTTTAACTCGGGCAAGTACAACGGCCTGAGCACGCCTGAGGCCGTCAATGCCGTAGTCTGCGACCTGATTGAAAAAAAGCTCGGCGAAAAACAGACAACCTGGCGCCTGCGCGACTGGGGCATTTCGCGCCAACGCTATTGGGGCACCCCCATTCCCATCATCCATTGCCCCGATTGTGGCCCAGTCCCGGTTCCGGAGCAGGATTTACCGGTGGTGCTGCCCGACGATCTGATCCCCGACGGCAGCGGCAACCCGCTGACCAAACACGAGGCGTTCCTGTCCTGCGCATGCCCGCGCTGCGGGAAGGCCGCCCGGCGCGAAACCGACACCATGGATACGTTTGTGGATTCGTCCTGGTATTTCATGCGCTACACCTCGCCCGCCAACGATCAGGCCATGATCGACGCCCGTAACGATTACTGGATGCCCATGGACCAGTACATCGGCGGCATCGAGCACGCCGTGCTGCATCTGCTGTATGCGCGCTTCTGGACGCGCGTAATGCGCGACATGGGCTTGCTGAAGTTCGACGAGCCGTTCACCAGGCTCCTGTGCCAGGGCATGGTGCTCAACCATATCTATTCACGCAAGACCGCGCAGGGTGGCATCGAATACTTCTGGCCCGAAGAGGTCGAAAACACCTACGACGCAAAGGGCGCCATTGCCGGCGCGCGTCTGCGCTCGGATGGTTCGGCCATCCAGTATGGCGGCATCGGCACCATGTCCAAATCCAAGAACAACGGCGTCGATCCGCAATCCCTCATCGACACGCTGGGTGCCGATACGGCGCGCTTGTTCGTGATGTTTGCCAGCCCCCCGGAACAAACTCTGGAATGGTCCGATTCCGGCGTCGAAGGCGCTCACCGCTTTCTGCGCAAACTCTGGGCACTGTGCCATGGCCGGCAAGCCCGAATCGCGGCGGCGCATGGCACACAAGCCGAAGCGCCTGCCGACGAAGCCACCAAGGCCTTGCGCCGCGAAATATATAGTCTGCTCAAGCAGGCTGACTACGATTATCAGCGCATTCAATACAACACCGTGGTATCGACCAGCATGAAAATGCTCAATGCCATCGAATCGGCCAAGCTGGACGACAGCCCGCGCGCCACGCAAGCTGTGGCCGAAGCCCTGGGGATTCTGCTGCGCGTGCTGTATCCGGTCGTGCCCCACATCACCTGGCAGCTCTGGCAAGACCTGGGTTTTGATCAGACCTACGGCGACCTGCTCGACGCCCCCTGGCCTGCCGTGGATGCCTCGGCGCTGATCTCCGATGAAATCGAACTTATGCTACAGGTTAATGGCAAGCTGCGCGGCGCACTGACCGTGGCCCATGACGCAAGCAAGGCCGACATTGAAACGCTGGCTGTCGCGCACGAAGCGGTCGATCGTTTTCTTGAAGGGCGCCCCGTCAAGCGAACCATCGTCGTACCTGGCAAACTCGTCAATGTTGTGGGATAAATTATTTATGCCTAGCTTCTGGCCCACCCGTCCAAGCACTATCCGCCTCCCGCAACGTGGGTTGGGTGGTTGGTGGCACCCACAAGGGGTGCCGCTACAAATCCGCCTCACGCAACGCGGGCTGCGCGGGTTGGCGTGCGCCGTACTGTGCACCTTGCTCGCAGCCTGCGGATTCCATCTGCGCGGCACGGCGCCTTTGCCTTTCGATAGCCTGTACACCAATATCGCCGAAAACTCGGCCTTTGGCGCGCAAATGCGCCGCGCCATCGAAGCCAGCTCACCCAACACGCGTATTGTCGAGAACATCGCACAAGCGCAGGCCAGGCTGATGCAGCTGGCCAGTAACCAATCGCTGCGCCAGCTGTCGCTCAACGCGCAAGGCCTGGTCGACGAGTACGAGCTGAATTTATCATTTACCTTTGAGGTGGTCGACGCCAAAGGCCATATTCTGCTTGCTCCGTCTACGCTCACCTCGTCGCGCGACCTGCCCTACAATCCCAATGCGGTCCAGGCCAAGCAAGGTGAAATCGGTACCGTCTTCAATGAAATGCAGCAAGGCTTGGTGGACCTCGTCGTGCGCCGCTTGAGCTCGCCCGATCTCATCGAAGCCGCCCGCCGATTTGGCACGCAATCCATCAAGATCAACCCGGCCGAGCCGCCTTCAAGCCATATCACCCCACCTGCTGCGGCGCCCTGGAGCATTCCCCGCATCGAGCCGGGAGCGGGCCGGCTTTAAGGCCACCATGGGACGCCGCCTCGACATCGATAGCCTGCACATGCATCTACGGCAGACGCAGGCGACGCTTGATGCGATGTACATCGTCTCGGGCGACGAGCCCTTGCTGGTCATTGAAGCCATGGACGGCCTGCGCGCCGCCGCAACGCGGGCCGGCTATGCCGAACGCGTCAGCCTCGTGCTCGACGCCCGCAGCGACTGGAGCACGGTCATGGCCGCAACCCAGAATATTTCGCTATTTGGCGACAAGCGCCTGGTTGAAGTGAAAATTCCCACCGGCAAACCCGGCAAGACGGGTGGCGAAACACTGATGAAGCTATCGGCCATGGTGCAAGCGCTTGAGCTTGCCGACACCCTGGTGCTGGTCAGCCTGCCGCGCCTGGATCGCGCCACTGCCGCCAGCAAATGGGCCGCCAGTCTGGCTCAGGCCGGCACCTCTATTGAGCTGGCCAACGTTGAGCGCCACGCGTTGCCGCAGTGGATCGCGCAACGGCTCGCCAGGCAAAACCAGCACCTGGACCCGGCCACGCTGGAATGGATGGCCGACAAGGTCGAAGGCAACCTGTTGGCGGCCTTCCAGGAAATACAAAAGCTGGCTCTGCTGTACCCCGAGGGCGCGATCGGCGCCGCCGACGTGGAGCGCGCGGTGCTTAACGTCGCACGCTACGATGTATTCGGCCTGCGCGACGCCATGCTGGCTGGCCAGCCGGCCCGTGCGCTGACCATACTGGCGGGGCTGCGCGCCGAAGGCGAGGCGTTGCCACTGGTGCTGTGGGCCGTTGGCGAAGAAATTCGCGTCATGGCGCGCCTGGCGATGGCGCAGGCCAGCGGCCACGACCTGGGCGGCGAGATGCGCCGTCAGCGCATTTTTGGCGCACGCGAACACCTAGTGCGCCAGACGCTGGCGCGAGTGCCGCCTAAAGCCTGGCCAGCCGCCGTGCTGCATGCCCACGAAGTTGACCGGCTGATCAAGGGGCTAAAAGTACCCGGGCGCCTGAACGACCCGTGGGAAGAGCTGGCACGGCTGACCCTGCGCATTGCCATGGCTAAACTGAGATAATCACCCTGTTCCTCCTACGATGCCAACCATGACCAATTCCACCCATGCCAACGCCGCGCCGCACGACGCGGCTGTTTACGATATGACGGCACTGGGCCGGCAGGCGCGCAGCGCATCGCGCCTACTGATGAAAGCGTCGGGGCAAGCCAAGGCTGGCGCGCTACGCGCCATGGCGGCGCGCCTGCAGGCCAGGCGCGACTATCTGCAAGAGCAGAACGGCATCGACCTGGCTGCGGCCAAAGCTGCCGGGCTGGCGCCGGCCCTGATCGATCGCCTGACGCTTTCGGACAAGGCCTTGAGCACGATGGCCGCTGGCCTGGCGCAAATCGCCGACATGCCCGATCCGGTTGGCAGCCTGACCGCATCGCACATTCGGCCCAATGGCATGCGCGTGGCGCAAATGCGTGTGCCGCTGGGAGTCATCGGCATCATTTACGAATCGCGCCCCAACGTCACCATCGATGCGGCTGCGCTTTGCCTGAAGTCGGGCAATGCCACGATTCTGCGCGGCGGCAGCGAAGCTTTTCACTCCAACAAGGCGCTGGGCACGATCATCCAGGAAGGCCTGGCCGAGGTGAACCTGCCTGCCCACGCCGTGCAGGTGGTTGGCACCACCGACCGCGCCGCCGTAGGCCAGTTGATCACTCTGACCGAATACATCGATGTCATTATCCCGCGCGGCGGCAAGGGGCTGATTGCCCGGCTGGCGGCTGAATCCAGGGTGCCGCTTATCAAGCATCTGGATGGCAATTGCCACGTTTATATCGATGCCGCGGCCGATCCCGGCCTTGCCCACGACATCGCCATCAATGCAAAGACTTACCGCTACGGCATATGCGGCGCAATGGAAACGTTGCTGGTGCACCAGGACATCGCCGCTCGAATCCTGCCCCGCCTGGGGGCGAGTCTGGCCGCCCGCGGGGTTGAACTGCGCGGCTGCGAGCGAACCCGTGCACTGATCCCGTCGGCGGCAACGGCCACCGACGAGGATTGGGGCACCGAATACCTGGCGGCAATACTCGCGATTCGAGTCGTCAACAGCCTGGACGAGGCCATCGATCACATCGCGCGCTGGAGCTCGGGCCACACCGAATCCATTGTCACCGAAAATCTGTCGGCTGCCACTCGGTTCCAGCGCGAGGTTGATTCCAGCTCGGTGTACGTCAACCTACCTACCTGTTTTGCCGATGGCTACGAATACGGCCTGGGCGCCGAGATCGGCGTTTCGACCAATCGTCTGCATGCCCGCGGTCCCGTCGGGCTGGAAGGCCTGACCACGCTGAAATGGGTTCTTTCCGGCGAAGGTCAACTACGCGGCTAGGTTCTTCACATGCTCTGGATCAAAACCTTTCATATCCTGTTTGTCATCTCGTGGTTTGCCGGCCTGTTCTACCTGCCGCGTATTTACGTCAATCTGGCGCAAACACAGGACCCGGCCATCACCGCCTGCCTGCTGGGCATGGCGCGCCGCCTGTACCGCTTCGTCACGCCACTGGCAGCCCTGGCGCTTATCTTCGGCCTGTGGCTGTTTCTGGGCTACAAAATCGGCCAAGGCCAAGGCTGGATGCACGCCAAGCTGTTCTTTGTTGTCGTGCTTGTTGCCTACCATTATGCTTGCGGCCAATTATTAAAAAAGTTCGCTGCCGGCCAAAATACCCGCAGCCACCGGTTTTACCGATGGTTTAACGAAATACCCGTTATCCTTTTACTGATTATTATTGTTCTGGTCGTAGTCCGGCCCTTTTAATTCCTGACCCTATGACCGACAGCTCCAAGCCCCGCAAAATCCTGGCAATCAAGAAAGCCACCACCGAATCGCCCGAAATACCGGCTGAACGCCGCCAGCGCGCGGGCGGCCGCGCGCGGCAGGTTGCCCAGCAAGACCGCGCGCGAAGCCAGCAGCGCACGGCACCAACGCACGAAGTTCCAGCAGAACCCGTAGCACCACGGGCCGAAACACGCCACGAAACCATGGCTCCGCGTGTCCACCGACGCCCTCGACCTGCCGCGCAACCCGAAATTTTCCCCGTTTTTGCGCCCTGCCCGCAAGGTATTGAAGAAGCACTCGCCGCCGAACTACAGGCGCTGGGCTTCGATCAGGTACAAATCGCCCGCGCCGGATGCCACTTCATGGCCGACTGGACAGGCATCGAGCGCGCCAATTTGTATTCACGGCTGGCCACCCGTATTCTGGTGCAGGTGGCGCACGGCCCAGCGCATCACGAAGACGACATTCTCGATCTTGCCTATCAAACGCCTTGGGAGCGTTGGTTCGGCGCCGAACACAGCCTGCGCGTAGACACCTCCGCCATACGCAGCCCCATGAAAAGCCTGCAATATTGCAATCTGCGCGCCAAAGATGGGATTTGCGACCGTTTACGCGACCGCGAAGGTGCGCGTCCCGATATTGATACGGTAAGGCCCGATGCACGCGTACACCTGTTTCTAAGCGAAGACACGGCCACGCTGTACCTGGACACGTCGGGCGAGTCGCTGTTCAAACGCGGCTGGCGGCTCGACAAAGGCAGCGCCCCGCTGCGCGAAAACCTGGCCGCCGGCCTGCTGGCGCTCTCGGGCTGGGATCCCTCCCAACCCCTGCTCGATCCCTTTTGTGGCAGCGGCACCATTCTTATCGAAGCGGCCTGGATTGCCTTGGGCGTGCCGGCCGGCATCTGGCGCCCCTTTGGTTTCGAGCGCCTGCGCGATCACGATGCCCGGCACTGGCACGATATCAAGGACGAGGCGCGCACTCATATCGCACCGCAACTGGAAAGGCCGTTGGTGGGCTACGATCTGGACCCGCAAGCGATCGAAGCCGCACAGCGCAACACCGCGAGGGCGTGGCTAACTACCGACTCGATACGGTTTGAAGTGGGCGACGCGCGCCAAGTGCCGCCGCCCGCCGAATCGGGCTGGCTGATTACCAACCCGCCCTACGGGGAACGCATGGCAGCCGACGAAGCGGGTTTATGGCGGGCCTGGTCGGAAAACCTTAAGAGAAACTACAGCGGGTGGGAAATCAGCATTATTTCCAGCGACCTGGACCTGCCACAGCTACTGCGCCTAAAGCCAAAACGTCGCTACCCTCTGTACAACGGCAGCCTGGACTGCCGCATGTTCAGCTTTGAAATGGTCAAGGCGAGCTACCGCAAGCCATAAAAGCAACATTCGTGCGGCACCGCAACATATTACTTGCTTAGTCTAGGGTTAACCCCTATAATAGGGTTAACCCTGAACGAAACGTTCAATTTAAGTGGAGTACCGTATGAAAGACCTGAACCAAACCATCCGCCTTACCGATGAACTCGAACGCCAATTGATGCTGCAAGCCATTGAAGACCAATTTCGCTTTCGGCCTCTGGTTGCCTTGAAAAACCTGGTTGTTAGAATCGCCGGCTTGTTCCACACTGCGTCGAGCACCCCCCAGGTCAAATCGGCCCACTAAGCCTCAAAAATCCCTCACCTGCGTCTAGCAGTGGGGGATGCGCCACCCATAAAAGCCGCTTTCGCGGCTTTTATGCTGTGAAACCCGTCAAAGTACGAGATAATGGCGTGTATGAATTCAAGCAAATCCCTTAGCGCCAATGCCGCCTGCGTGTCGCCGCCTCAGCCCGCACTCCAGACGCCTAGCCGATGGCGCCGATTCGCCTGCATGATGTACGAAGCGGTGCTCCTGTTTGGGGTTATCTTTTTAACCGACTATCTGTTCGATACTCTGACCCAAAGCCATAGCGGGCTCATGTTCCGCCACGGGCGCCAAGCTATATTGTTTATAGCCATCGGCGCCTATTTTGTGTTGTGCTGGCGCAAGCAAGGGCAAACCTTGCCCATGAAAACCTGGAACATCCGTCTCGTAGACCGCGACGGGCTGACCCCACCTCTGCCGCGTCTCATTCTGCGCTATATCTTGATCTGGCCCGTACCGATTGTTGCCGCCATGCTGATACGCGCCGCTTCGCATGCCACAAGTCACAGCTCTACCGGCCTGCTGATTGTGGCAGCCCCCTTTACGCTGTTTCTCTGGACCTGGCTCGATTCCGACCAGCAATTTCTCCACGACCGGCTGCTGGGCACACGCCTGAGCAATACGAAAGAAAAGTGATTAGTATAAACCCTAGGACTTCGCGCTTTATGAAGCGGGGGGATTGCACAGAACCGGCTTGTCGTTCATGCTCTAGGAAAAATTTCACCTTCCTGCGCGCCCAAGCATCATAGAAGACAATGAACGACCAATACCCGGAGCTGTACTCGTCTTACCACTGGTTCGTCCCTTCTCAATTCAATATTGCACAGGCCTGCGTGCATCGTTGGGCGGAAAACCCGCATGAGGGCCGCCGAATCGCCATTTATTTTGAAAACGAAGCCGGACAACGCGAGGTCTGGACTTATGCCCGGCTTGCGGAAAACGCCAACCAGCTCGCCAATGGCCTGACTCGCATGGGGGTGGCCCGCGGCGACCGTGTCGCTGTCGTCATGGCGCAACGGCCCGAAACCGCAGCGGCATACATGGCTATTTTCAGCGTGGGCGCAATCGCCGCACCGATGCCGGCAGAATTAGGCGTCGATGGCCTAAGCAAACGTCTGCGCGACGCCGAGGCACGCGTTGCCATTGTCGATGGCGCGGGCGGCCCCGACCTCATTCAGGCGCAAATGCGCTGCCCGGCGCTCACCCAAATCATAGGGCTGGGCTTCCAGCACGACAATATTATCCCCTGGCGCACGCTGCTCGCCCGCCAACCGTCCAGCTTCAAAGCCATCCCCACGCAATCCAGCGCCCCCGCACTTTTGTTATATACCTGCGAGCCGAGCCACAATCCGAAGGGAGCATTGCTGTCACATAGCGCCCTCATCGGCAATTTGCCCGGTTTTGTTGCATCGCAAAATTGGTTTCCACAAAAATCCGATCAATTCTGGAGTCCGGCCGAATGGACCCAGGCAAGCGGCCTGATGGGCGCCTTACTGCCTACCCTGTATTTCGGCCACTCAATCGTCGCCGCGCTGGGCCGCTTCTCGGCGACACGAGCCTTTGAGCTCCTGGAACGCTACCAAATTACCAACACCTTTTTATCGGCCGCAAACATCAAAGCCATGATGGACGAAGTCAGCAACCCGCGCGACCAGTATCAATTGGCGCTACGCGCCATTGCCAGCACAGGCGCAAGCCCGGATCAGGCAGCGACCAGCTGGTGCGTCAACGCGCTGGGCGTGACCCCCAACGAGATGTTCGGCCAGACTGAAATGAACGCCCTGATCGGCCATAGCGCCCAGAAATGGCCCGTGAAGATCGGCAGCATGGGCCGCCCTTATCCGGGGCACAGAGTTGCCGTGCTCGATGCCCATGGCAAACGCTGCGCGGCAGGCCAGGAGGGCGAAATCGCCCTGAATCGCTACGATATGCACGGCCATCTCGATCCCGTGTTGTTTTTGGGCTATTGGCACAACGACCTGGCCACACGCGCGAAATTCGTCGACGACTGGTGCCTGAGCGGCGAACAGGCCAGCATCGATGACGAAGGTTATTTCTGGCGCGCCAATGCGAGCGCCACCGAACATGTGAATCCCTAATGGCTATATATCAATTTGAAACCTTGACGCCCTGCATCGATGGCGATACCTTTGTTTTCGAAAGCGCCGATATTATCGGCGATGTCACGCTGGAGGCCGGGGTCAGTATCTGGTCCAACGTCAGCATCCGCGGCGATAATGCTCCTATCAAGATAGGCTGCGGCAGCAACGTCCAGGAAAACAGCGTGTTGCACGTCGATGCCGGCTGCCCGCTGACCATAGACAATAACGTTTCGATCGGACATCAGGCCATGCTGCACGGCTGCACCATCCACGAAGGGTCGCTGATCGGCATGCAGGCCGTAGTCCTGAACAACGCCGTCATAGGCCGCAACTGCCTGATCGGCGCGGGCGCCCTGGTTCCAGAAGGCCGCCATATCCCCGACAACTCTTTGGTGGTAGGCGTGGGCAAGGTCGTACGCGAGCTCACCGCCGAAGAAATCCAGAACATGCACGGCAATACCCATCATTATGTCGAACGCGGGCGTCAATATCGCAAAGGGCTGCTTAAGCTCCCAAAACAACCCTGAACGCGAAAGACGTAGCGGCAGCCCTCGTGGGTGTCATTTTTGTAGCGGCAACCCTTGTGGCTGCCATTTTTGCGCAATATAAATACCGCCGTGCCTATCAACGGTTTGGCAGCCACCAGGGCTGCCGCTACAATTGAATCATGACTGATCAATTGAAAAAATATCTTTTCGAAGACCACAGTGCCCGGGTTCAGGCGGTAACACTCGATCAAGCCTGGAAAACAGGCATGGCTCATCAGAGCTATCCTGAATGCGTGCAACAATTGCTGGGCGAACTGGTCGCCGCAGCGGTATTGCTCGCAGGCAACATCAAATTCGATGGCTCGCTGGTGCTGCAATTGCAGGGCGATGGGCCGGTCACGTTGATCGTGGTCGAATGTAGCGCCGATCTGGCGATTCGCGCCACCGCCAGCCTGCGCGAAGGCGTCCAGGTCCCGCCCGCCTCCACTCTTCAAAGCCTGCTCAACGCACACGGTCGAGGGCGTTTCATTGTGATGCTCGACCCCGGTCGCGACAAGCCGCATGCGCAACCCTATCAAGGGGTGGTGCCGCTGGAAGGCCAGACCGTAGCGGAGGTACTCGAGCTTTACATGCGGCACTCCGAGCAACTGGATACGCGTCTGTGGCTGGCCGCCAATGCCGATCGGTGTGCAGGCCTGCTCGTGCAGCGTCTGCCCGACCACGGCGGCACAAACGTAGCCGCAAACGCCGCAGAGCATGAACACGCGTGGGAGCGGGCCAGACATCTGGCGGGGACGCTAAAAACCGATGAGCTGCTGGCGCTCGATACCGACACGCTTATATACCGCCTATTCTCGGAAGAAACCCTTCTTGCCTTTGAACCGCAAAATATACGCTGGCATTGTCCCTGCACCCACGCCCGCGTGGCTGACATGCTGCGCATGCTGGGCCGCGGCGAAATCGAAAGCATATTAAGCGAACAAGGCCATGTCGATATCGCTTGCAATTTCTGCGGCAAACCGTATCGGTTCGACTCCATCGATTGCGCCAGCCTGTTTATCGAAGCCGCCAATACTTCGGCGGATGAAACCAAATCCGTGCACTGATCGAAAGGCAGCGAATCAATGCAGCAATCGCGCGCAGCATGGCACCCACAAGGGGTGCCTCTACAAGCGGCGGTCGCATTTTTGTAGCGGCACCCCTTGTGGATGCCATCTTGAATAGCAAAATCCCATCCCGTGCGTGTCATATTCCTCATCCACGCATAATCCACAATCGACGGCGATACGGCGAGCGCACACAATGCGGTCATGTGGCCCGTCGATCATCGTATTCACACCGAAGGCAATCTTCGCCGACCGTCCTTCGCAGCAACGGTGTTGGCTCGCGACCATCCTGCGCAAAAGCCCAAGGCTCGCCAACACGGCGCCAGCCTGGTCGAATTTTCTATCGTTGCCATCCCTATCCTGCTTATCGGCCTGGGGTCTGTAGAAGTCGCTCAATGGTTTTACGTCAAGCAAGTGGTCAGCATTGCATTGCTGCAAGCCGCCCGCGCCGGCGTCACACAACACGCCAAGCCACAGGTAATGGAAACGGCTTTCGAACAGGCGCTGCAACCGCTCTTTGCCTCGTCGGGCCGTTCGTCTGCCGACCGCCTGCAACGCGCACTGGCCAGCCGCGCGCAACTGACCGGCGGGCCTGCATGGCAAATTGAAATTCTTAATCCTACACCCGCCGCCTTTCACGACTTCGCCGACGCACGCTTAGGCCTAAGCCGCGAAATCGGCCTGGCGGCCATCAACAACAATTACCAGGCCGAACAGGATCAGCGCTATCGCGCCCAGGGCCGCATCCAGGGGCTGGGCCCGCGCTCGGGCCTGTCCATCTACCAGGCCAATGTCTTGGCCCTACGCGTTACGTACCTTCACGAGCCGGTTCTCCCCGGCATGAAGGCGCTAATGAGGCAACTAAGCAAACAGACTGGGTCATACGCCGATCAGGCCATGGCACGCGGCGGCTATCTGCCCATTAGCCAAGAACTTGAACTCACCATGCAATCGCATCCGGTCGACTGGCCCACTTTGGACAACCGAAAGGTTCTCAGAGAACAAGCCTACGAGCCCATTCAAGGCATCCGCACGGCCTTGGCCTGCCACGGTTTATGGTGCCTGAATATGAAGCCGCTTGGCGCTGGTTCGGTGCCTGCGAACGCGGCGCCATTACCGGAGGCATCACCACCTGAAACAAGCAACCCTCCTGACGGCACAGGGAACCCATTGCCTGGTAGCGTAGCCGGCGGTGCTTCGCCCGATCTAAATATTGATGGCCTGGCTATCCCCCCCGATGATCCTGCCTGCGGAGTCACGCTATGCTGCGTAGAAGGATGAATAAAACAGCTGGTATGAACACCCAATACCCGAAACTGATGAAGCGTACCGATTAAGCAGAAGTTGCCGGGACAAGATCGTCAACGGCCTTAGCACTTTTACCCGACAACTCAGAAGTGAGCATTAGACTCAAGGCGATAGCATCAGCCGCACGCCTTAACGCAGGACAAAAACGTTCCACGCAAATCGGCAAAGTCACTCGCGACGCTGGGCCATGAACGGCAACCGCCATATATATTCGTTTATTGCTACCACCGATAGGTACGGCGATCGATACCGAGTCATCAAAAATCTCGCTGTCGTAGGTGCCAATACCGGTTTGACGTATTACTTTCAACTCGTCGAGAAGGACATCCAGGTCGGTAATGGTTTTGTCGGTATAACGAGTAAGCGGCGACTTGCCCAACAAGCGCTGGATCTGCTTGGGCGACATCCGGCTTAAAAAAAGCTTGCCGCTAGCCGTGCAGTGCAAGGGGACCCGCGTACCGGGACTCAAGGACAGGCGCAAGGGCAGCTTGGTTTCGACGCGATCCAGGTAGAGCACTTCATTGCCGTCCAACATCGTGATATTGCAAGTTTCGCCAATCTCATCGACCAGGCTTTCCAATATGTGATGGCATTCTGCGCGCTGTATCGAGTGCTGCAATACCTCGTACGCAAACAAGGAAAGACGGGGACCCATGACATAGCGTTTGCCTTCTGGATCACGCTGCAGCAAAGCGGCTCCGCGCAACATATCGAGAATACGGAAGGCCGTGGGTTTGGGGAGATCGCATCCTCGCGCAATCTCGTCCAGAGACACAGAGCCTTCTGCCTTGGCGATATACTCAAGCATGGAAAAAGCACGAAGCGCGATTGATTCGGACTTTGGTAGGCTCTTTGGCGTTTTTTCCGCTTTTGGCGAGCTCTTGGCGGGCTTTTCACTAACCGGGCTTTTCGAGATTTTTTCCATATAAGTGATTAAACCATGAACATCCCGGATTAATAAAAAGAAAGACACGGCATACATTAGCCGCCAGCAATGCTCCCGTCATCGTATCAACGCAATCAGCGACACGACAATAAGCAGCAGCAACGTAAATAGACGGAAACCTTGCTCGCTGAATCGGCGGAAGAATCGCATGCCTAGCGCAGTGCCTAAATAGAAAAATGGCCCCAGAACAAATACCGATACAGGGCCATTAAAATCGATCAAACCCCTAAACCAGAGCATGGCCAGACCCGCTATCGATATGGCCGATGCGGCAAGCGTGAGGTTGGCTCTGGCGGCATCGATAGAGCCCAAGCCCGATAATATATACAAAATAATGGGTGGTCCGCCGATACCGGTACCACCGAGGAGAACGCCACTCAGCGAACCGACCACTAACGAAGGCCCCCATTTCGTGGAGCCCGTATAGCGCACCTTTGTCAGCAGCAATAACGCAAATACAATAACAGTACAGGCAATCCATCGGCGCGATGCGACCGGATCCATATTGACAAGCAGGTAGCCGCCTAATGGCACCGTCAAAAAAGCGGCTGAGCAAATGGGTACTATCACCCGAAAATTGGCCTTTGCGATGGCTCCTCTCAGCATAGGTACGGCAGCAAAGGTCTCCAGTAGCAATACCGTTGGGATAATCAGCTTGGGTTCGTACATAAGAGCCAAGGCAGGGGTCATGACCAGCGACCCGCCGAAACCGGTGACTCCACGGATTAAACCACCCACTGCGGCGATCGCCATTGACGCAATCAAGATTCCAGAGAGCATCCACGGCCCTTATAGATATACGCGTGACACCCAATCGCGCCACGCACCTCTTGCACGGTCAAGCGGCCGCCCGCAGCCCCAATATCTTTCTAGCCTCGCTGACCGTGGCTGGCCGTCGATCGTATTGCTCACAGATGTCCACGATGCGCACGACCAGCTCTGCATTGCTGGTAGCCAAGCGCGTTTTATCAAAACGCGTGTTGTCTTCAAGACCAGTACGGCAATGGCCACCCGCCTCCAGACACCACTGGTTTACGTCCCATTGATGCCTGGCAATGCCGGCAGCCACCCAGGTCGCGCTGGGCAATATCTCTTTGAGCTCGCTGCGCAAAAAATCGAAGACGGAACGCCGCGCGGGCATTGCATTGGGAATTCCCATGACGAATTGAATATGCGGCTGTTCACTAAGCAAGCCTTTCTTGACCAGATTCGCTGCGTTATAGAGCATGGCCAGATCGAACACCTCGATTTCAGGCTTTATCTCATATTCGAGCATGGTGCGAGCAAGGCCTTCGACGAAATCCGGCGGATTTTCATAAATGTTGGTGGGGAAATTGACTGAACCTGTCGCGAGCGAAGCCATGTCCGGTCGCAAATAGAGCATGGCGCCACGTGCAGATTGCTCGCGACCACGTCCCCCAGTGGAGAACTGAATAATGATGCCGGGACAATGCTTGCGTATCCCCTCCTGAACCCTCCCGAATAACTCCGGATCGGAACTGGGTGATTCGTCATCATTGCGGACATGTAGATGTACCAGGGAAGCGCCGGCCTCGAAGCAGGCATGGGTCGACTCAATTTGTTCGGAGGGCGTCACCGGCAACGCGTCATTGTCTTTCTTCCGAGTTACGCCGCCAGTTATAGCGACGGTAATAATGACGGGGCTAGTCATTTTCAACCTCCTTGATTGTTAGTTCGCGGCGGATCAGGTTTGTTCTAGAAAGCCTTCATTTTAATTATTGCAATCTTCGCTAGAATATGCAATCATTTTGCTTAAAGAAATGAATTATTTCATTCAACGAAATATATATCAAATATCGATGGAGGAAAGTCTTGCATGAGTAATAAAAGCCTGACATATCAAGATTTGGTCCAAATCATTGACTTGATCAAGTCGTCTTCTCACTTTGACGAGTTTCATCTAAAGACGGGCGAGCTTGAGGTTGACATCAAGCGCAACGCGTCCGGGTCGGCCCCTTGTTCTACGGTCAAGGAAATCCTCATTGCGCCGGAAAAAAACGATAGTTCGCGACAGGCTAAATCAGATCCGCCTACACACCCGGATCAACATCCCCACATCACCAGCCCGGCAGCAACTCAGCCATTGCAAAACACCCGAAACGAAACAGATCCAACCCTGGATATTCCTGTCGATGCCATCCTGATCAAGTCGCCTATGGTCGGGACGTTCTATCGAGCATCCGAGCCCGGCGCGGCGCCGTTTGTCGAAATCGGCCAGCAAACCGAAGCGTCAACAATTGTCTGCCTCATTGAAGTGATGAAGCTCATCAACTCCATTGCCGCCGAACAACGAGGCATCGTGACCCATATCTTTGTCAAAGACGGCGAGCCCGTCGAATATGGCCAGGTGCTTATGGCTTTGGCTTCCAGTGCCTGAGCCTTTATGGAACAGCCAAACACAACAAAGGCGGTCGCTGCAATGAAAAAGCCCATTAAGCGCGTTCTTGTGGCAAACCGTGGCGAGATCGCGGTAAGAATTATTCGGGCATGCAAGGAATTGGGGCTTGAGACCGTGCAAGTCTATTCCGAAGCTGACCGCGATTCACTTGCCGTGCAGATGGCTGATCATGCGATATGCATCGGGCCGGCGCGATCTGCCGACAGCTATCTAGTTGCCCCATTTATCGTGGCGGCCGCTCTCAACTTCGGTGCAGACGCCATCCACCCTGGCTACGGATTTCTGTCAGAAAATGCGGTTTTCCGCCGGTTGTGTGACGAGAACAACCTGGCATTCATTGGGCCATCGGCACAAGCCATCTCAATGATGGGCGACAAAGCCATGGCTCGGCGCATGGCCAAAGAAGCAGGCGTCCCTACTACGCCTGGTTCCGATGGCATCATAGAAAACGCAGGGCGGGTAAAAGAGATTGCCTTAACGCTGGGATACCCTATCATCCTTAAAGCGGCGGCAGGTGGCGGCGGTCGTGGCATGCGAATAATCTGGAACGAGGATGATATCGTCCGTCACTACACGGATGCTACACGCGAGGCCAAGGCGTGCTTCAGCGACGGCTCGATCTACGTTGAAAAATACCTGACTAAGATTCGGCATATCGAAATACAGGTGTTGTCAGACGGCAAAACTGTATTACACCTGGGCGAACGCGATTGTTCAATTCAGCGACGCAACCAGAAGTTGCTTGAAGAAAGCCCGTCACCCGCTCTGGACGCCACCATACGTACAAAAATGGGCGAGGCGGCGGTACGCCTTTGCCAACATGTGAAATACGAAAGTGCGGGCACAATCGAATTCATTTTTGACGAGACCAGCGGACAATTCTATTTTATGGAAATGAATACGCGCATTCAGGTCGAACATCCAGTCACCGAAGCTATTACTGGCATTGATATCGTCAAACAGCAGCTACGCATCGCTCAAGGCGAATCGCTGGACATCAACCAATCAGATATCCAGTTTCGGGGGCACGCCATAGAATGCCGCATCAACGCTGAAGACCCCAACAACAATTTTGCCCCGAGTCCGGGCACCATACAGTTATTCTATGCGCCGGGGGGGCCTGGGATCAGAGTTGACTCGCATTTGTATAGCGGCTATCAAATCCCGCCCTTCTACGACTCATTGCTGGGGAAGATCATCGCGTGGGGAAGCACACGAGAAGAGGCGATCGCACGTATGCGCAGAGCGCTGTCTGAATTGCGTGTCGAGGGGGTCAAAACCACCACCGAATTCCATGAGAAGCTGCTTGTCAATGAAGAATTCCGTCGCGGCCACACTTACACCACATTTGTTGAAGAAGTATTGCAGGAGAAACAGTAATGCAGCATGAAAAAACCGCGAAGAGCTCGAATGAATCCAAATCCGAGCATTTTGGCCTGATTGACATCACCTTGCGTGACGCGCATCAATGCTTATGGTCCACGCGAATGACCACCGACATGATGGCTCCCATCTTGGGAGCCATTGATCGTGTCGGCTATTCGTACGTCAATATACTTGGCGGCGCGGTATTTGACGTCAGCGTACGCTACCTACAGGAAAATCCTTGGGACAGGATCAGGCTGTTATGCAACACGCTGACCACGCCTTGCGATGCGTTGACCCGTGGACAAAGCCTTTATACGTTCCAACTATTTCCCGACGACATCGTCGAACTGAACTCGCACGTGCTGGCCCAATTGGGTGTTTCGGTTCTAACGGTCTACGATGCGCTTAACGACAATCGCAACATCGAGTCGTCGATAAAATCCGGGCATGCTGCGGGCATGAAGGTCAACGCGATGATGGTCTATACGCTCAGCCCAGTGCATACTGACGACTATTACGTCGAACGCACGAAGGAGCTGATGGCACTCAAGGCGGATTTCATTTCGGTCAAAGATCCCACCGGCTTATTGACACCCGAACGCGCTCGTACTCTGTTTCCGGCTATCGTCCAGGCGGCGGCAAGTACACCCCTGCAATTGCATTCTCATTGTCAGTCTGGCCTAGCGCCGGATGTTTACGAAATTGCGATTGCAAGCGGCTTCAAGTTTGGCCATACCGCCGTTGAGCCGCTAGCCAATGGCGCGTCGCTGCCATCCGCGCAAGAGATCGAGGCCAGGGCTCAAAAGCTGGGACGATACACGGGCATTGACGCCGACGCCCTGCTTGAGGTTTCGGGATACTTCGACTGGCTATGTGTGCGTGAAGACAAGCCACGTGGAACAATCGCCGCCTACGACCCGGCGCTCTATGAGCATCAGGTGCCAGGCGGAATGATCTCGAACTTGAGGTCGCAACTGGAAACCATGAAGATGGAGCAGCGGCTTCCTGAGATCCTGGAAGAAGCCGCCCAGGTTCGACGTGACCTAGGCTACCCGATCCTTGTCAGTCCTTTTGCCCAATACATCATTACCCAGGCCGTGCTCAATGTAGTACAAGGCGAACGTTATAAAACGATCCCCGATGAGGTACGCAAATACGCCATGGGGCACTACGGCAAGCTTGCGTCCCAACCTTCGGACGAATTCCTGGGGCGTGCCGAAATATCGCTTTCGGATATTATCCGTGAACGAGCGAGCGAACACATCGCGCCGTGGATCCCACAGCTACGCGCAGAGTTGGGCCGCTCGGCCACCGATGAGGACGTTCTGCTGCATGCCTTTTATGACAAGGCATTGGTGAAGTCGCTAAAAAAACCCCTACCTAGTAGCGCCTATCACGCATCGCCGCTAGGCGAGCTCATTCGGTATTTAGGGACTAAGTCAGATATCAATTTCGCACGTATTCGCTTTGCCGGCACCGACATGACCTTATCGAGCTGAAGGCCTTCGAGTGATGCCGTTACACCCAAATATGCACAGGAAATGGCAATGCAACACACACCAAGCGGCAATGCTATCTTGTTAGGCAAGATCGCCTTAATAACGGGTGCCAGCAGCGGGATAGGGCTACAAATTGCGCGCCAGTTTGTAGATCACGGCAGTTTTGTCTACCTCGCAGATATTGATTTTCCCAAAGCGCAGGAAAAAGCACAGGAAATCGGCGCCAACGCAGTTGCAGTGCACATGGACATATGCGATTCGACCCAAGTACGCGCAACTCTGGACGAAATCATGCGTCAAAAAGGCGCGATTGACATTCTGGTCAATAACGCAGGTGTCCTCGCCCAGGGCCCATTTGATCTCCTTTCAGAAAGAGAATGGGACAAACTCATTGCCGTAAATTTGACCGGCGCATTCAATTGCATCCAGGCAGTGGCCCCCATAATGATCAAACAGAATCATGGCAACATGATCAATATAGCGTCCGTCTCCGCCTTTAAAGGCGGAGGCAGCATGGGAAACGTCTGGTATGGTGCAACGAAGGCGGCAATCGTGGCCATGACGAAGGGCCTTTCGCGCGAGCTAGGCCCTCAAGGCATTCGCATTAATGCCATCGCTCCGAGCCTAGTAGAAACCAATATGATCAAAGACGCCTTGACTCCCCGCATCAAAAAACAAATATTAATGCAATTTCCATTAGGCCGATTTGCCACGAAAATGGACGTTGCGGATTTGGCAGTATTTCTTGCCTCTGGCCTGTCTTCTTTCATCACCGGCCAAATCATCGCTGTAGACGGCGGATATCTCAACGTTTAGCGCCCCAAGGACAAGCAATGCCATAGCTTATTTCTCGCCTGTGATCGAGGCAGACCCTCGCTATGGAGCCTTACCCACCCAGGAAACACGCGCCTCCGTCATCCGCCTCGATGAGCGGCCTATCAACCAAGCGCTATAGGCGGATACGAGGCCCGCAAATATGACATAAGCGACGATAAACCATGGCTGCCCGCCGTTGCTCTTGAGTAGTGCCGTGGCGATCATCGGGGTAATGCCCGAGGCGAATATACCCGAAAACTGATACACGAATGAAATGCCGGAGTAGCGCACTTTGGTATCGAACAGCTCACAAAAAAGCGCTGCCTCTGGTCCGTAGATCGCGGCATAAAAGATACCGAAGGGAATGATGATCGCGAGCCACACTATCATGACGCTGTCAGAGTAATTGGCCATTAACCAGAAGGCCGGAAGTGACGAGAATGCGGTGATCAACGAGCCCCAGATATAGGTACGAGTTCGACCGTACCTGTCTGACAATGCACCAAAAAAAGGAATGAAAAAACACATGACAAAGGCGGCTGCCATGACTCCAGTCAGAGCTTCCGTGCGGTTGATTTTTACGGTTTCGGTCAGGTAGTTGATGGAGAAAACTGCAAAGACATTGAAGAAAACTCCTTCAATATAGCGAACGCCCATCCCTTTCAGAATATTTCCTGGATAGCGCTTGATCAGATCGAGAAATGGAATTTTGGCTTCCGCATTATCCTTTTTTATTTTAGAAAATGCAGGTGTTTCCTGGAGCGTCAGGCGTATATAAAGGCCCACAAATACGAGCACGGCCGACAGCATGAATGCGAGCCTCCACCCCCAGTCAAAAAACTGTGTGTCAGTTAATAGATTCGACAACAAGGCTGTGACACCAGTCCCTAGGCACAATCCTAAGCCAACGCCAATTTGCGGCAATGATGCGTAAAATCCACGTTTTTTTTCGGGAGCATATTCGTAGGTCATTAAGACAGCACCGCCCCATTCGCCACCGAGCCCCAGACCTTGGACGATACGGCACAACAACAGCAGGATCGGCGCCCAGATGCCAATACTGCCATAGGTGGGGATTACACCAATCAAAAATGTTGCCACGCCCATAAGCCCCAAGGTCAGAACAAGCATGCTCTTACGGCCCACTCTGTCACCGAAGTGGCCAAAAAAAATACCACCAATAGGCCGCGCAATGAATCCTACACCAAAAGTGGCATAGGCCAGCATTGTTCCTACGGCGGGGTCATGACTGGGAAAATAGAGCTTGTTAAATACCAACCCGGCGATGATGCCGTATAGGAAAAAGTCATACCATTCGATCGTCGTACCGATTAGCGAGGCCGCAACTACTTTTCTAATTGCACGGCTATCTGATTCTGAGCTGATCATCTTGTCTCCTTCGGTTTTTGAGCTACAAACTATGTATCGAGACGCCAATCTTGACCTCCTGATAGGCCGCTCGTCTTGGCTGCTACTGCCTTTTTAAAATTGGTGGAAGTTATTATTGCAATTCCGTTTTATATATGCAACAATTTTATCAAGAGAAATATATAATTTCGCTCAACGAAATTTAATGATCAAACCACGAAGTTTTTTGAAGTTGATCGGATCATAAATATAATTAGGAGACAAGCATGTATGCAAAAAGTATCTGGAGGCTGCAGCATTTATATCGTGTAGCGGCCATGGCAGGCGCTGCTGTAGCGGTATCGCTATCAATGTCGGCGAATAGCTTTGCACAACAGAAATTTAATGCGTGGGGCTGGCCCGTACCCTACGAACAAGTATCCACAAAGTCGATCCAATGGTTGAAGGACAAGGGCTGGTGGCCCCTGAAGATTGCATTTCAGGCACCGTGGTCAGGCGAAAATACGGTCAATATCGTCATGGATCGGCTCGGATTGCTCAAGGCGCGTGGGCTTGAAATTCAATCGACGGCTTTTGATTCGGGGCCTGCCATCAATGCTGTGATGGTGTCGGCCAGATACCAGGTTGGCAGTGGCGGGAACTTCCCTTTTACGACATTGGTGGACAAAAGAATTCCGGTCAAGGCCATCGCCATTGAAAGTCCCAATCTTTTACATGCGCTCCTTGTCCCTATTGACTCTCCTCTCAAAAGATTTAAAGACCTGAAAAATAGCAATCCTCCCGCATCCATAGGCCTAGTCACGGGATCTTCGGCAGAGTTTTATTTCCAGATGGCGGCCAAGATCAACGGAGTAAAGATAGGTAAAGACGTAATTTTGAAGAACATGACGCCGGCTGACCAAATGTCCATGCCAAAAGGCCTCGCTGGTGTAGCCATCTGGGATCCCACCGCGTCCATGATCGCCGATGTGTACAAAAGAGGCCGCATTATTGATACTGTTTTCCCATACAACATGTATGAAGGGCAGTTTTATGTTCGTAGCGAATTGGTAAAACATGTGCCCGATGTAGTTCAGGCATTATCCGACGCCTATGTCGAAGCCACCTTGTGGCAAAGACTCTATCCAGAAAAAGCGGTCGCTCTGATGAAACAGGATCCACATCTGGAAAACTATCCGGCCGCATTTCTGCTTAATCAAGTCAAGCTGTATAGCAACCTTTACAAGCCAACGTATGTTTATCCAAACGCTGCTTTCTGGGGGGCTGTCAATGGCAATATTTTTACCTGGCTGTATCAAAACAAGCGCATTACAAGGCCATTGACTGCCCGGGACTTTATCGCCTCAGTTGATGCGCGTTTTATGAAAAAAACATTCGAGAAACTAGGATGGGCTATTCCTAAACAACCTCCATTCATCCCAAAAAACTGGAAGGGCAGCCCGGATACGATTCCTTACCCAACCTATCTCACTTACGAAAATATGAAAAAGCCTCAGGCTTTTCCTGAAAAAGGAGACCTCGTCAAAAACTGGGAATTTGACGGAAAAATTTATACACCCTGAAGAAATTAGAGATGGATAGAACGCGTTCTTGCTGATCCAACGTCGCTAAGAAGGGTGCATGCCAAGTTTGACAAAGATAGTATGGAATTCATTGCTATAAAAAGGGAAAGCGATGCACGCACCAAAGCGTTATTTCTTTGTATTCTTGAAAAAAATTAGAAAATTTTCTTTTATAGCAGTGCTACTTTTGTTCTGGCAATATGTAAGCACAGTGTACTTGGACAGTTCAACCCGGATACTACTTCCGCCGCCGACAGCAATTTTGCCGGCCGCGCGTGATCTCATTGTCTCTGGTACCTTATTGCGCAATGCCGGCGACAGTCTGAGACGGGAGATATTCGCATTTCTTTGGGCTACTAGTGCGATACCTATCGCGATTGCGATGAGCTGGTGGCCATGGATTGAGGAGCAACTTGATCCCCTTATGGGGGTGCTGCGCCCCATCCCCCCTCTGGCATGGATTCCGTTGTCTATTCTGTGGTTTGGGATCGGTGACGTCCAAAACCAATTTATTATTTTCCTGGCCATTTTCTTCCCTATACTCATCAACACGATAAGCGGTGTCAAAACAGTTGACCCGAATTTGATTCGCGCAGGGCGTTGTCTTGGGGCTAAAGAAACGAACATTTTATTGCGCGTAGTGCTGATAGCGGCCTTGCCTCAAATAGTTACCGGCATCCGTATCGGGCTTGGCGTGGGCTGGATGGCCTTGGTCGCGGCCGAATTGGTCGGTGCGACATCAGGCCTTGGCTTCATGATAAATGATGCCAGATCGATATTAAGAACGGATTACGTTATTGTCGGAATGATCACCATAGGCATTATTGGCTTACTTATCGACTTGACAATACTTAACGTGTACAGGCTGTTATTGCCCTGGAGCCGTTCATAAAAACCGCAATGTTCAAATAATTGAAGACTAAGGGCAAACAAGTATGAGTACGGTAAGCGTTAATGCTGTAGGAAAAATGTATCCGAGCTATAAGACGTCTGACCCATCAACTATAGCGCTAGATAACGTCAGCTTCGAAGTAAAAAACCATGAATTTTGTTCAATATTAGGACATAGCGGTTGTGGAAAAACCTCTTTGTTGAATATTGTCGCTGGGTTCGAAGCAGCCACTAGCGGCGAAATTCTAGTGGACGGTCAGCAAGTCGACAAGCCGACTTGGAAGCGTGCGATGATTTTTCAGGATTATGCCCTGTTTCCTTGGCTTACTGTCGAAAAAAATATTGCATTCGGTTTGGAAATGAAAAAAATCAGCCCCGAGGAACGCAAGATAATTATTGAAAGCAATATTCAACTTGTAGGGTTGATGGGCTTTGAAAAAAGCTACCCACACCAGCTTTCGGGGGGCATGAAGCAGCGTGTCTCCATTGCACGCGCCTTGGCGGTCGACCCAAACGTCCTTCTCATGGATGAACCATTTGCGGCCCTGGACGCTCAGAATCGTACCCTTATGCAACAGGAAATGGGACGTCTGCTTGCTGCTTCCGGCCCAAGCCAGCGAAGGACAATGATGCTAGTGACTCATAGTATTGAAGAGTCGATTCTACTATCGGATCGAATTATTGTGTTGACAACTCGTCCCGGGCGAGTGAAAGCCAATATCGAAGTAGCGCTGCCAAGGCCAAGGGATGAAGACGATCCTCAGTTCAGGGAGTTGAAAATCCGGTTGCGCGGGCTGCTCCATGAAGAACTGCAATAGCAAGACTTGCTTGAAGCGGTTTTAAAATAATGGCAGCCACAAGGGCTGCCGCTACCATCAATTGCCCTTCTTCTGCTCCGGCGAAGCCAGCGTGGGGGTGCTGACCGACGGCCCCTTCTCGTGAGGGGCCAGAATTTGTACAAAAATTTCGCCATCCTTCACCATGCCCAGTTCGCCGCGAGCACGCTCTTCGATAGCCTGCGTGCCGGTTTTCAGATCCTGCACTTCAGCGGCCAGCGCGTTATTGCGCGCCAGCAATGCGTCATTGGTATCGCGCTGGGTCGCCACTTGTTTTTGCAATTCGTGCACGCGCCCCCATCCGCCTTTGCCCCACCAAAGCGGATATTGGACGATAAGCGCCAGCAACAGCAGAACCAGGAATAACAATCGCATGTTTTAGAATTGGCTCTTGTAAGGGTCCAGATCGACTACTTTCAGCCCGGCGGCGTCGCCAGGCGGATACACTAGCGCAAATTGTAGAACGCGTCGCGCCCGGGGTAGCTGGCCACCTCGGCCAGCTCTTCTTCGATGCGCAACAACTGATTATATTTGGCCATACGGTCGGAGCGCGACAGCGAGCCGGTTTTGATCTGCATGGCATTGCTGCCTACCGCGATATCGGCAATGGTCGAATCTTCCGTTTCGCCCGAACGATGAGAAATGACTGCTGTGTAGCCGGCGCGCTTGGCCATTTCAATGGCAGCGAAGGTTTCGGTCAGGGTGCCTATCTGATTGATCTTGATCAGGATGGAATTGGCAATTCCTTGTTCAATTCCCTGCTTGAAAATCTTGGTATTGGTGACAAATATATCGTCGCCCACCAACTGCACTTTTTTACCCAGTTGCTCGGACAGAATTTTCCAGCCATCCCAATCGTTTTCGGCCATGCCGTCTTCGATCGAAATGATGGGGTACTTGTCGCACCACGTGCTAAGCAAATTGGCGAAATCCTGCGAGGTAAGCGCCACGCCGCCTTCGCCTGCCAAATGGTAGCGGCCCTCCCGGTAAAACTCGGAACTGGCGCAATCCAGGCCCAGCGCAATCTGTGCACCTGCCTCGTAGCCTGCGGCCGAGATGGCTTGCAAAATGAGTTGAATCGCGGCCTCGTGATTGGCCACGTTGGGCGCAAAGCCGCCCTCGTCGCCTACCGTGGTCGGCATCCCTTGTTGATCAATCAGTTTTTTAAGCGCATGGAAGACTTCGGCACCCATGCGCAGCGCTTCGCGAAAACTGCTGGCGCCCAGGGGCAGAATCATGAACTCCTGCAGATCCAGTGTGTTGTTGGCATGCGCGCCGCCGTTAATAACGTTCATCATCGGCACCGGCATTTGCATCGGACCGCTACCGCCGAAATAGCGATACAGCGACAGGCCTGAGTCGTCGGCCGCCGCACGCGCTACCGCCATGCTGGCGGCCAGAATCGCGTTTGCGCCCAAACGGCTCTTGGCCTCGGTGCCGTCAAGATCGATCAGGGTGCGATCAACAAAGGTTTGCTCTTGCGCATCAAGCCCCATCAGGGCTTCGGAAATTTCCGTATTCAGGTTTTCGACCGCGCGCAACACGCCCTTGCCCGAATAGCGCGACGCATCACCGTCGCGCAGCTCAATAGCCTCGCGTGTGCCCGTAGACGCACCCGACGGGACAGCGGCGCGCCCCATCGCGCCCGACTCGAGCAGCACATCACATTCGACGGTCGGATTACCGCGCGAATCCAGAATTTCGCGCCCAATGATATCTACGATTGCACTCATGATATTGACTGTCCTGCCTGAATAATGGGTTTGGCCTACGCTCCGGCCATGCGTCCGAAGCGAAAAAATCGGTTAAACGCCCGATTGTACCTGCCCAATCCCGGTTAAGGCCCGGATTGCGCGCGTCAATAGTGATTTTTTGTATGCACGCGGCGGTTCCGGCTTCAGGTTTTACGATGCAAGGCCCGGCATGTTTCATCGCGCAGGCGTTCGTCCAGCCGATCAAGCATGGTGCTCAGTGTCGCAAGGTCGTTTAGCGACAGGTCGGTCAATGCCCGCTGAATAAACGCCATGCGACGCGGCAGGGTCTGCTCCACCACGGCAACGCCAGCCTTGCTCAATACGACATTGGTCAGACGGTTATCCCGCACATCCCGATGACGCTCGACCCACCCCAAACGTTCGATGGTCTTGATCTGGCGCGTTAAAGAAGCGGGATCCATGCGCAGGGCTTGAGCCAGCTTTTTTTGCGATGTCTCACCCTGCTGGTGCAGCATCAGCAACACGCGCCAGCGCGGCATGGGCTGTCCGATATTGGCATCGAAAGCCGTCAGCAAGGCCCGATAGGTACGCCCCAGCTTCTGCAAAACCTTGATCTGCGGAAAATCATCATCCGGCATGGCTATTCTCCCACCGGCACATTGATTTTCACGCTGCGCGACAACGCTATCGGAGGCACTCGCCGCACCCACACGAGAGCAAGCAGGGTCACCACCAGGGCCAGCATGACCCCCGAATGTACGGCATCCACCAGCGATACCCGGGCCGATTCAATCAACACACCACCATCCAGGCTCAACGTATGCAAATGCGCCAGAAAATTATTTTGCACAGTCTCATTAACCAGAACCTGCGGATCTTCCAGGGTTTTGAGCCATGCCGCCGATGGCTGCCCCTGCGTAGCCTGCCGAACCCCGCTTATGTAGTAGTGAGTAACCAGGGTACCGACAAGAGCCGTACCCAGCATCCCGCCTATCATGCGCACCGATTGCAGCAAAGCCGTGGCAATGCCCAAGTGTGCGCGCCCGGCTGTCTCCTGTGCGAAAACGGTCAGGTTGGGCATGACGAACCCCAGGCCGAGGCCGCCCAGTATCATGTACACGAGAGTAACCCAGGTAGAGGTCGTCTGATACAGCGTGATGATGCCCAGACAAGACATTGCCATCAGCGCAAACCCCGCATACAGCATGATGTTGGGGTTGGAAATGCGCGTGATAATACGACCATTGGCGATGCTGCCCACCGTAATGCACAC
>SCRC01000055.1 GCA_004297945.1 Candidimonas sp.
GCGTAGTGAGTTCGCCCGACGCCCGCCTGGACGAGGCAGACCCGGGCAGTCGGGGCGCGACGCGCCCCGACCGCTGGACGGACCGGACCGGTACCCACCCCTCGCCCTGCGGCGTGTTAACAGAATTACCCAACCCTAAACGATGACCCCACCCCAAAACGGCTCAAACAAATAGCGACGCGAAACACGCGTTCAGACCCGTAAACACTTCAACCGAAATACCCTGGTTTCAGCGTGGATGGGTCAGCATATTCCTTGTTGCAGCATGGCGTCGGCCACTTTGACGAAGCCGGCAATGTTTGCACCCGACCGTCGTCGTCGGCCCAAGAGATGCGAAATTGGATCACGCGCTCGGGTTCAATCAGGCGGTATAGAAGGCCTTGCTGAGCGTAACGAGGGTTCTGTTCAATGAAGGGTAACAGGCTGTTCAGCACTTCTTTTACAGCCAGCCTGAATTCAGGCTGATGGGGGTCGCGTGCGTTGATTTGATCCAGAAATTGATTCAGCGAAGGTAGGTTCATCTGACAGCACTCTACAGAATGCGTGCCGAGGTGCAACCTGCTCGGCTAGATGGGAAGAGCGTTTGCAGATTGTTGCCTTGATATAAAGTGACAGACGCGAATTCGCTGCGCGCTTCGCAGGCAAGTATCCCGTGAACGAGAATAGCCCACGCTTACGCGACTATTTTTTCATCATGTCGAAAAATTCGGCATTGTTTTTGGTGGCGCGAATTTTGTCGAGAATGAACTCCATCGCTTCGACTTCGTCCATATCGTGGATGAACTTGCGCAGCACCCAGATTTTTTGCAGCAGTTCGGGCTTGATCAGCAGCTCTTCGCGGCGCGTGCCCGATTTGTTCAAATTAATCGCGGGATAGACGCGCTTTTCGGCCAAGCGGCGTTCCAGGTGCAGCTCGGAGTTGCCTGTGCCTTTGAATTCTTCGTAAATGACTTCGTCCATGCGGCTGCCGGTTTCGACCAGAGCCGTGCCGATAATAGTCAACGACCCGCCTTCTTCGATATTGCGCGCAGCGCCGAAAAAGCGTTTTGGGCGCTGCAGCGCGTTGGCGTCCACGCCGCCGGTAAGCACCTTGCCCGAGGCTGGCACGACGGTGTTGTAGGCGCGTGCGAGCCGCGTGATGGAGTCGAGCACAATGACCACATCTTTTTTCAGTTCAACCAGGCGCTTGGCTTTTTCGATCACCATCTCGGCGACTTGCACGTGGCGCGTTGCAGGTTCGTCGAAAGTAGAGGCCACCACCTCGCCGCGCACAGTGCGCTGCATTTCAGTGACCTCTTCGGGGCGTTCATCGACCAGCAGCACGATGAGCACGGCATCAGGATAATTGGCCGCAATGGCGTGCGCAATATGCTGGGTAATGACGGTTTTGCCCGACTTGGGGCTCGAGACGATAAGTGCCCGTTGGCCTTTGCCTATCGGCGCGAAAATATCGAGAATGCGGCCGGTAACGTTTTCTTCACCCTTCATGTCGCGTTCCAGAACCATGGGCTGGTTCGGATGCAGCGGCGTCAGGTTTTCAAACATGATGCGGTGCTTGATAGCCTCGGGCTGCATGCCGTTGACCTTGTCGACCTTGACCAGTGCAAAGTAGCGTTCGCCGTCTTTGGGAGTGCGAACCTCGCCTTCGATGGAGTCGCCCGTGTGCAGATTGAAGCGGCGGATTTGCGACGGTGAAATATAGATATCGTCGGTGCTTGCCAGATAAGACGTATCGGGCGAGCGTAAAAAGCCGAAGCCGTCGGGCAATACTTCAAGGACACCGTCGCCGAATATCTGTTCGCCTTGTTTGGCGCGGCGCTTCATGATGGCAAACATAAGTTCTTGTTTGCGCAGGCGGCTGGCGTTTTCGATTTCCAGGCCAGCGGCCAGTTCGAGCAGCTGCGAAACGTGCTGCACTTTTAGTTCTGTGAGATGCATGAGTGAGGAGAAGGGGTATTTGAAAGCAGATGGCGAGCCCAGAATAGGCTCGCGCGAAAAAGGGGTGTTTTACAGGGATTCGTCGAGAAAGGCGTTGAGCTGCGATTTGGACAATGCGCCCACTTTGGTCGCGGTTGCCTTGCCGTTTTTGAACACCATTAAGGTGGGGATGCCCCGAATGCCAAACTTGGCGGAGGTCTCGGGATTGGCATCGACGTCGACCTTGGCAACGGTAATGCGCCCCTGGTATTCCTGGGCGGCAGATTCGATCAAAGGTGCAATCGCCTTGCAAGGACCGCACCATGCGGCCCAGTAGTCGACCAGCACGGGCAGGTCGGATTTAAGCACATCCGCCTCAAAGCTGGCGTCGCTTACGTGTTTGATGGATTCGCTCATGATAAAGGAAGAGAAAAAGTGAGAGAGTATTTGAAAACTATACGGGAATAAGGAGCAACAGCACAATGAATTGTAGTCTTGTAGTGCATAGCCGTGTTGCTGGATTCCTACAAGCATACCACTGTCCACACGACTGTGCTTGCAAATGGCAGCCACAAGGGCCGCCGCTACATGATTCGGGGGCAGGTCAGATGGCACCCACAAGGGGTGCCGCTACATGAATAGCGGGCAGGTTTTGTAGCGGCAGCCCTTGTGGCTGCCACAGATCTTCTGCAGAGGCGCCACCTGTGGCTGCCACCGATGTTCTACAGAGGCGCCACCTGTGGCTGCCACCGATGTTCTGTAGCGGCACCCCTTGCGGCGGCCAAAACCGCGACGTACAAGATAATAAACATATACCCGCCAGTCTGTCTGGATACGGATCCCTGATGGAGGTATTTGCCGCCCTTTAAGCGGCAATTTTCAGTTCGTCCGTAAAATAGCGTTTTTTGTTCACCGAAGAAGTTAAACATGGCTACATCACGCTACGACGAAGCATCTATTCGAGTCTTGAAGGGGCTGGAGCCTGTGCGGCAGCGCCCCGGCATGTACACCCGCACCGAAAGCCCCATGCATATTGTGCAGGAAGTAATCGATAATGCGGCTGACGAGGCACTGGCGGGTTTTTGTCAGCATATTCAGGTGGTTTTGCACACCGATTCGAGCATTTCGATTGAAGATGATGGTCGCGGCATTCCCGTCGGTTTGCATCCTGAAGAGCACGCGCCGGTGGTGGAAATTGTGTTTACGAGACTGCATGCGGGCGGCAAATTCGATAAAAAAGGGGGCGGCGCCTATGCGTTTTCGGGCGGCCTGCACGGGGTGGGTGTTTCGGTCACCAACGCCTTGTCCTCAC
Organism: Candidimonas sp.; assembly: GCA_004297945.1. GTDB lineage: Bacteria > Pseudomonadota > Gammaproteobacteria > Burkholderiales > Burkholderiaceae_B > Paralcaligenes. Next base: position 3,230 of record SCRC01000055.1, read on the forward strand.
GGCTCGAGGTTTGCGTTTGGCGTAATGGTCAGACGCATCAAATGACATTTGCCGGAGGCGAGGTTCAGGCCCCTTTGAAATCGCTCGAACCCGTTAGCCGCAAGAAAACCGGGACGCGGGTGCGTGTGTGGCCCGATGCCCGGTATTTTGACAGCGCGGTGATCCCTATGGGCGAGCTGGTTCATGGACTGCGCAGCAAGGCGGTGTTGCTTAGCGGCTTGAAGGTGTCGCTTACCGTCGAAAGGACGGGCGAAACGCGCCACTGGCAATACCAGGATGGTCTGCGTGGATATCTGAACGAGGAACTTGAGGGCGCTGCGGCGCTGGTGCCGGCGTTCGAAGGCCAGCAGTATGCCGAGGACGATGACGAAACTTTTGCTTCGGGCGAAGGCGCGCAGTGGGTTGTGGTCTGGACCGTGGACGGCCCGCTGGTCCGCGAGTCTTACGTCAATTTGATCTCTACGACTGCGGGGGGCACCCATGAAGCGGGCCTGCGCGAGGGCCTGTTTAGTGCGGTGAAAACCTTTGCCGAATTCCATAGCTTGATACCCAAGGGGATCAAGCTTTTGCCTGAAGATGTGTTCGCCAGAGCCAGTTTTATACTGTCGGCCAAGGTGCTGGATCCGCAATTTCAGGGGCAGATCAAGGAGCGGCTGAATAGCCGCGACGCGGTTCGCCTGGTGGGTGGTTATGTAAAAAATGCCCTCGATCTGTGGTTAAGCGCCAATGTCGAAGCGGGCAAGAAGCTCGCTGACAGCGCCATACGCCAGGCGCAGGCGCGCGCTCGTTCTGCGCAGAAGGTGGAAAAGCGCAAAGGTTCCGGGGTGGCTGTGCTGCCCGGCAAGCTTACCGATTGCGAGTCCAGCGACAGCAGCCGCACCGAGGTCTTTTTGGTGGAAGGCGATTCGGCCGGAGGTTCGGCCAAAATGGGGCGCGACAAAGAATTTCAAGCGGTCTTGCCGCTGCGTGGCAAGGTGCTCAATTCCTGGGAAGTCGAACGCGATCGCCTGTTTGCCAACAATGAAATACACGATATTGCCGTGGCCATCGGCGTCGACCCGCATGGCCCGAACGACCAGCCCGATTTGTCGAACCTGCGCTATGGGCGGATTTGCATCCTGTCCGATGCCGACGTGGACGGCTCGCATATACAGGTGTTGCTGCTGACCTTGTTTTTCCGGCATTTCCCCGGGCTTGTCCAGGCCGGCCATGTCTATGTGGCGCGGCCCCCCCTGTTTCGCCTGGATGTGCCGGCATTGGGCAAACGGCCGGCGCGCAAGATCTACTGCCTGGATCAGGGCGAGCTTGCCGCAGTGCAGGACAAGTTGCGCAAGGAAGGCGTAAAAGAGCAGGCCTGGAGCGTGAGCCGCTTCAAAGGCCTGGGCGAAATGAGCGCCGAGCAGCTTTGGGATACCACCATGAATCCGGACACCCGGCGGCTGATGCCTGTTGTTTGTGGCGAGCTGGGAATCGAGGCCACCACCCGGATGTTCGACATGTTGATGGGCAAGGGCGAGTCGGCGCAGCGGCGCACCTGGCTCGAAGAGAAGGGCAATCTGGCCGAGCTCGATGTTTGAACGCGCCAGCCGTAGTTATTAAGTCAAAGAAGAGATAGATAGATGGATGATAGTACGCAAGCAGGTTTGTTTGATGCAGCCCCCCACGACGATGAGCAGATATTGCTGGCCACGTACGCAGAGCAGGCCTATCTGGATTACGCCATCTCGGTGGTGCGCGGACGCGCCTTGCCCGAGGTGGCAGATGGGCAAAAGCCCGTACAACGCCGGATTTTATTCGCCATGCAGGCCATGGGCCTGGTGGCCAATGCCAAACCGGTCAAGTCGGCCCGAGTGGTGGGCGATGTGCTGGGCAAATATCACCCGCATAGTGATCAGGCCGCTTATGACGCCATGGTGCGCATGGCCCAAAGCTTTACCCTGCGCTATCCGTTGGTCGATGGTCAAGGCAATTTTGGCTCGCGCGACGGGGACAATGCGGCGGCCATGCGTTATACCGAGGCGCGCTTGACGCCTTTTTCCCGGGTGCTGCTTGATGAACTGAACGAGGGCACCGTTGATTTCACGCCCAACTATGACGGCAGCCAGACCGAGCCCGTCATGCTGCCGGCGCGCTTGCCGGTCATGCTGCTCAACGGCGCATCGGGCATTGCCGTAGGCATGGCGACCGAAATTCCCTCGCACAATCTGCGCGAAATTGCGCAGGCCAGCGTGGCACTGCTCAAGAACCCAAAGCTGTCCGATGCGGACTTGATGGCGTTGGTACCGGGACCGGATTTTGCCGGTGGCGGCCAAGTTATTTCCACGCCTGCCGATATCGCCCAGATCTACCAGAATGGCAAGGGCTCGATCAAGGCCCGTGCCTGCTGGCAGTTTGAAGAGCTGGCGCGAGGCCAATGGCAATTGGTGGTGCACGAATTGCCGCCGGGCGCGTCTTCGCAAAAAATTCTGGAAGAAATCGAGGACCTGACCAACCCGAAAATTCGCGCTGGCAAAAAGAGCCTGAGCGCCGAGCAGCAGCAAACCCGGGCGCTCATCCTGGGCCTGCTCGACACGGTGCGCGACGAGTCGGGCAAGCAGGCGGCTGTGCGGCTGGTATTTGAGCCGAAAACCAGCCGCATTGATCGCGATGAGTTCGTCAATACCTTGCTGGCGCAAACCAGTATGGAAGGCAGCGTGTCCTTGAATCTGGTGTGCATCGGCACCGACGGGCGCCCTGGACAGCGCGGCTTGCGTCAGGTATTGACTGAATGGCTGGGGTTTCGCACACAAACAGTCACGCGGCGCACGCAGCATCGGCTCGATCGCGCCACCGACCGCATCCATGTACTGGAAGGTCGCATGGTGGTGTATCTGAATGTTGAAGACGTGATTCAGACCATACGCGAAGCCGATGAGCCGCGATCAGCCTTGATGCAGCGCTTCGATCTGTCCGAGCGCCAGGCGGAAGACATATTGGAGATGCGCTTGCGCCAGCTGGCGCGCCTGGAAGGGTTCAAGATCGAAAAAGAGCTGGCCGAAAAAAAGGACGAGCAAGCCGGCTTGCAGGAATTGCTGGACAATCCACCCGCGCTCAAACGCCTGATCATCCGGGAAATCGAGGCCGATGCCAAGCTGTATGGCGATGAGCGCCGCACGCTGATTGAAGTTGCGCAACGCGCCGTGCTGGAAACCCGGGTCGTGGACGAGCCGGTTACGGTCATCGTGTCGCAAAAGGGGTGGTTGCGCGTGCGCGCTGGTCATGGCCATGATCCCAGTCAATTTGGTTTCAAGGCGGGCGATGGGGCCTGCGCTGTGCTCGAGTGCCGCAGCATCGACAACCTGGTTGCCATGTCTAGCGAAGGCCGAACGTACACGGTGCCCGTGTCCAGCCTGCCTTCGGCGCGCGGCGATGGTCAGCCGATTACGGCCATGGTCGATGTGGCGCCGGGTGCGCGCATCGTGCATATGGTGGCCGGTGCCGACGATAGCCGTTATGTACTGGGCAGCACTTCGGGCTATGGGTTTGTCACGACCCTGAAAGACATGCTTACCCGCCAGCGCGCCGGCAAGCAGTTCATGACGCTGGGCGATGGCGACAGTGTGCTTGCCCCCATAGCATTGCAGGATTCGGACGATAGCCTGGCAATGCTAAGCGGCAAGGGCCGGATGCTCGTGCTGGCCCTGTCTGAAGTGAAGACGCTGTCGGGCGGCGGACGGGGTACGATATTGATGGGGCTTGATGGCGCCGATACGGTGGCGCAATGGGTGGCGATAGGATCGGCTGGCCTGGCCGTCAGCGGCCTTTACCGCAATAAGCAGACCCAGGTTGTGCTCGACGGCACCGAATTGGCACAATACCTTGGAAAACGCGCTCGCAAGGGTAAACTCTTGTCGGTCAAGGTCAAGCAACCACTCCTCACACGTTTCGAGTCGATATGAGTTTCAAGGTTACCGTTACGCCCAGCGGGCATCAGTTTTCAGTCGAACCCGGCCAGACCGTACTCGATGCGGCCCTGGCCGCTGGCATTATCCTGCCTTATAGTTGCCACAATGGCGCGTGCTCCACCTGCAAAGGCCGCGTGGTGGACGGCGAGTACGAGGCAGGTCCGCACCCGGCGCAGCTTCTGTCGCCCGAGGATCTGGCGGCGGGTTACACCTTGTTCTGCCAGGCGCAACCCAGCTCGGATCTGGTCATCGAGGCGCGCGAGATCCGCATGGCCAGCGATATCCAGATTCGCAAAATGCCTTCGCGCGTGGTGCAGATGGCACCGGCCACGGACGATGTCATGATCGTGCAATTGCAATTGCCCACGGCTGATCCCTTCCGGTATTACGCCGGACAATACATTGAGTTCATTCTCAAGGATGGCCGGCGCCGCAGCTATTCCATGGCGTCGCCTCCAGCCGAAAATAATCAAGTCGAGCTGCACATACGCCACATGCCCGGTGGAGCGTTTACCGACCACGTGTTCGGCAAGGGCGCCACTCAGATGAAAGTGCGTGAAATTCAGCGTGTCGAAGGGCCTTTCGGTTCTTTTTTTCTGCGCGAAGATTCCTCCAGACCGATTGTTTTTCTGGCCAGCGGGACGGGCTTCGCACCCATCAAGGCGATTATCGAACGCATGGCGGCCCATTCGGCGGGGCGTCCCGCAGTGCTGTATTGGGGCGGTCGGCGTCCCCAGGATTTGTACATGCATGAAAGGGCGCAGCAGTGGTGCAAAAGCATTGCGGGTTTTTCGTACGTGCCGGTGGTATCGGAGGCCAGCGCGCAAGATCAATGGAGCGGGCGTACCGGCTTTGTCCATCGGGCGGTGCTCGAAGACATCCCTGATCTGTCGGGATATCAGGTGTATGCCTGCGGAGCGCCCATCATGGTCGATAGCGCCAGGCGCGATTTTACCCAGCAAGGCGGCCTGCCGCCCGACGAGTTCTATGCCGACGCGTTTACATCTGCCGCCGATCTGAAGTAGATTGGTAAGCAAATACGTATGGACGGCACGGTCGAGCTCTCTGGGTACTCGCGTGCGCTCCATACAATCCGTTGCGATAATATGCTGACACAGGCGAAGGATTTGTTCCCAAACCCGCTCGATTTTGATACTGTTCGGTTCTGGGCCGGCTTGCGCCCCACACATCGTCGAATGTACCGCTCATTGGCAAAACACGGATTTCCAATTTATATATGAACACCGGGCATGGCATGCTCGGGTGGACGATGGGCGCAGGATCGGGCCGCGCCTTGGCTGATTTGATATCCAGTAAAGCCCCGAACCTGATTTTCCCTTTTTAGGCTAAGCAATTTATGAAGATCTATCCGTTTTCCGGCCCAGATTCCTCCTGGTGCGCCGTGGCGTTGATGGGGGCGGCCGCGTTGTTTGGCACCTCTCCGGCTTGGGCGGCGGGAGCGACCAATATACAGGTCTGGTATAGCCTCAACACGCATAACAATCAGGTTTTTCAAACGCTGGTAAAACAGTTCAATAGCAGTCAGGCTGAGGTGCATGTCGATCTCAAGGCCTTTGATACGCCCGATCTGGTTGAAGCGGCGCTTGCCGCCGGCGTTAAAAATAAAAGCACGCCCAACCTGGTGCAGTTAAGCGATGACCACTCCCCCGATGAACTCGTCAGTCGCAGCTATGTACTGCCCCTGCATACGATTCTGGCGAAGTACCCCATCAAGGGCGTGAAATGGTTTGTGTCGCCCGAACGTGCCGCTGTGCGCGATGCCAAGGGGCGCTTGCTGGCGTTCCCGTACATGATGGATATTCCGGTCATGTACTACAACATCGATGCGTTCAAGCAAGCCCATATCGAGCCAGCGCTGCCGGCGCGCACCTGGATAGGCTTGCAAGGTCAGCTTGTGAAGGTGGCCAATGCCAATTCGCGTTCGTGTCCTTACACGACGGATATACCGGTATCCATTAATCTGGAAAATCTGGCCGCCGTCAATAACCAGTTCTATACGACCGATGACAATGGCTTGAAAGCCAAATCGTCGCCCAGCTTTCCCCTGGATCTGATGTATGTGCGGCATTTGTCGATGATGATCAGCTGGGCTCGCACCGAATTGCTCGTCAAGCCCAAGTTCGAGGGGCAGTCCACTCAGCGTTTTGCCAATCGTGAGTGTGCAGTGCTGATGTCCAGTTCCAGCAATATGGGGTGGTTCAATAGCACTCGTTCGCTTAGTTTTGGCGTGGCGGCTTTGCCGTATTATCAGGAAGCGACGGCGCAGCCCGGCAGCCCGTTTGTAGGCGGCGGCGCCTTATGGGCAATTGACAAGCATTCTCAGTCTCAGGAAAAGGCCGTCGCTGCATTTCTCGGCTGGCTCGCCCAGCCCAAGAACGCGGCGACCTGGTATCAGAACACCGGTTTTCTGCCTTTGACGCAACAGGCCTTTGCCCAGACCGATTCGGCTTATTATAAAAATCTTGGCAATTGGCAGGCCTTGGTGGCCGCTTATGCCCGCAAGCCTGGCGCTACCGACCGTGGTTTTCATGTGGCCAATTATCCAAAAATCAAGGCCGTGTTCCGTGAGAGGCTCAACAGAGCCCTGGATGGCCAGGATCCTGCCGTGAGCGCGCTTAGAACTGCCTCGGCCGAAGCCAATGCGATCATGCGCCCAGATTCACCGATGGCAAAAGGCCCGGTAGCCAAGCACACCCGGCACGCGTCAAAACCTCGGCCCCACAAGAAGATGGCTAAAAAGAGCACCACCGAGGAAAAATAAAAAACAGCTATTGAAAGCCCTGCTGGTCATATTCGACCAGCAGGGCTTTTTTGTTCCGGCGTCGAATTGTTTATCGCTTTGATTTTTCAAGGCCTTTCGCCGTTGTCTCGTTTCATCGCCTGGCGACAAAACTCTCTACTCGTATATATCGGTCTGGCGGCTGGCGGGATAGGTCTCCAAGATGGCAGCTCATTCCATTTCTAAATCGGTCGTACGCTTTGTCAGCTTGGCTCGCCGTACCTGCTGTATTGATGGCAGCCACAAGGGCTGCCGCTACATCTACGCTTCGCTTTCGCGTTCACGATTGATTTTTAAATGGAATCGGTTTGTTTTCGTGGGGATGTCCAGATGCATAGACTATGGGTTGCCGTACTGTTTTTCGGATTGCTGTCCGCATGCTCGGCGCTGCCCGAATGGTCGTGGCTTTCGGGCGCACCGGCGCGCCAGGCTGACCGCGTTTCGAGCCACTTCAATTTTGCTTGGCGCCTGTCGGGTGATCGCGCCGTAGCGCCCCTACAGGTTTTCGATAACGGCCGTCAGATGTGGCTGCAGTTTGCGCCAGGCCAGGCCGTTCCGGCCCTGTTCGAACATACGACACAAGGCGACCGTCCACTTGATTACCATCGCAATGGGCCGTACCTGGTTTTAAACGGTGTCTGGCCTCACCTGATATTGCGCGGCGGGCATTTAAAAAGCTTTATTGATCGGGTCGATCCAGACCCAGACCCCGTTGCCCAGCCTTCGTCTGAAGGCGGCGCGGCGCCAGCGTTGCCTGAGCGCTCGGCCGTCGATCCGCTACCGGTAGCCGACGCGTTGGCCACGCCGTTGGCCTCTTCGTCTGAGCCCGTCGCCGCAGTGTCGGCGGCCGCCGTCCCCGCCCAGGTTGTGGCTGCGGCGCCCGGCTCCGATCCGGAGCCGATTCCTGTTTCCGTGCCTCACCCTGCGCTGGCAAATGAGCCTACTGAGCAGTATCACGTCAGCCCCGACGACAAGCATCTCAGAGCGGTGTTGTCGCGCTGGGCCCATACGGCAGGCTGGACGTTCGAGGCTGAGCATTGGGTGGTTGACGCCGATATTCCCATCGTAGGTTCGGCGCACTTTGAATCGGGATTCAAGCTGGCGGTGCAAGATCTGGTGGCGTCCACTGAATTGGCCGACCGGCCGCTACAGCCTTGCTTCTACTCGAACAGGGTCTTGCGTATTGTCCCGTACGCGCAGCTTTGCGACCGCACGGCCAATTTGTCGGAGTCCTCATGAAGCGTGCCTTGCGATGCCTGCTTGTCTTGTGGCTGTGCGGCCTGCTGTCGGCGTGCGCGCTGGGCGAAAAAATGCGTCAGATCGCCCAATTGGCAAGTACGGCCGGGTCCGACCTGGACAAGCGCCATCATGGCTTTGATCGCGCGGTCAAAAGCCGCGATGCACGCCGGGCGGCGCAAGACGTGACACGTCCATGGCTGGTCGGTCGCGCCCAGCCCCTGGCGCGCGAGCTGACGTTGCCGTTGGCCTTGCGCGCCAATGTCAATTCGACGCTCATTTTCTCCGCAGAGGCGCTTGATCTCACTGGCATTGCACAACGCATTACGGCAGTTACCGCGATACCGGTACATGTCAGCGCCGAGACCCTGTTGCCGATTGAGCGCTTCGCGCCTCGGCTGTCTGGCGGCACCAGTGCTGCCGTTGCCAGTGGGTCGAGTGCGGCGCCAGCGCGTATCGCCTTGTCGGGCGGCCCCGAACCGTTGCCGAAAATTCTGGACCGGATATCTGCACAGCTGGGCGTGGCCTGGCGCTACGCGCACGGGCGCATCGAATTCTATCGAACCGAAACCCGCGTGTTCAATGTTCGGGCGCTCACCCTGAATGCACAAGCCGAGGCATCGCTGGGTTTGGGCGGCAGTGGCAAGACGCAAGGCTTTGCCAGTACGTCCAAAACCAGCCTCTCCAGCGGCAAGCTCGAATTGATGGCGGTCGTGCGCGCCCGTCTTGAACCGTTCTTGTCTCAGGCCGGATTGATGGTGGCCGAATCGGGAGCCAGTTCCGCCGTTGTCGTCACGGATATACCGTCCGTGCTGCAACGTATAGGCCAATATCTCGATCATGAAAATCGCTCATTGACGCGCCGCGTACGCCTGGTGTTTGAGGAGGTCACTCTCATTACCCGCGAAACGGCCGAAGCCGGCCTGGACTGGAACCTGGTTTTCTCCAGCGCCAAGGTGGCGGCCGCCGTGATCGTGCCGGGGTCAAAACTGGCCGACGCGGGCAGCCTTGGCCTGGGTCTGAGCCAGGGTGGTTTCAAGGGTTCGGAGGCGGTGGTCAAGGCCTTGAGCCAGATAGGTCAGGTCGTGCGGCGCAGCAGCGTGCCGGTGTTGACACTGAATCGCCGACCGGTCACACATGCGGTGCGGACTACGTTTTCCTACATAGACAAGGTGCAGACCACGGCGCTGACCAGCCAGGCCGGCATGGCGCTGCCAACGGTCTCGGTCAGCCAGAAGGACGAAACGGTAGGGTCTTTGCTGACCCTGGTACCCGATGCCCAGGACGACGGCCAGATCCTCCTGTCGGTCGCGTATGACAATACGGTGGCGCAGCCGCTGAAATCGGTCACTTTCGGCGACAAGTCGAATCCTTTGCAGTTGCAGCAAATTACTATCGATGGCAACGGCACCGTGCAGCAATTGGTTCTGTACCCTGGTCAGCCCATGGTGGTTTCAGGCTTTGACCGCGTCCTGGGAGAGTCCGAGGCGCGGCGCCTTAATCCGGGGATGCCCTTGGCTCTTGGCGGCGGCGATAGCGCTTCGACGCAGCGTCTGATCACCGTGATGGTGATCACGGCGCAAGTCGAAGAAGGTTTCTGACGGAGACCGGCCATGAACGACGTGTTGATTCTGCCAGGCGCTTCGGTCTCTTTGGTCTTTGGCCTGGATTGGCTGCCTTTGATCAACGGACGGGCTCGAAGACTTGCGCCGCGCATTGCCCGCCAGCGGGGCGCAACGCATTGGGTGTGTTCGGGTGACGCTGCTGCGGCGGTGGGCATGGCGCGTTTGAAATTGACGCGAGCCCAGCGCCGTCAGCGGCTTGGTTCGGCCGCGCAGGCGGTGGCCCAATTGCGGGCCACTGGCACCATAGCGTTGCTGCTTGAGCTCGGCCCGGCCCGTTATTGGCTGGTCGCTGTGCATGAGGGGGCGGTGGTAGCCCGCACCGACAAGCTGTTTCCAAGCCGGCTTCATGCCTCCGATGTTCTGACCGAGCTGGAACAGGCTTACCCGCAGTTGCAGGTTCTGGACGGCGCCCCCGATGCCATCGATCTGCCAATACTGGAAGCCGCCAGCACGGTTGACACTCGCCTGTTGCCTCTGGATCGCTGGCGCCCGCTATTACCGCGGCCCGTGCAGTGGTTTGTGTTGTCGATGGTGCTCATTGGGCTACTGCCCCGATTGTGGCGTGCAGTCGCGCCCGCGCCAAAGGTTCATGCCGCTGGGCCGTTCGATCCTTATCGGGCATGGAGCGATGCGCTGGAGCAGGCTAGCCGCGGCATCGTCGTGCATGGCGTGCAGGGTACGCGAGCCGCCTTGATCAGCCTGCACGATGCGCCCGTGCAGATTGCAGGGTGGTTTCTGACTCACGCGATGTGTATGCCGCAGGTGGGCGGATGGCGTTGCCAGGCGCGTTATGACAGGCGTGGCGCCCAGGCCGGCAACGACGGCCTGCTCGCGCATGCCCCAGCCGCATGGGCCGTTGAATTTACCTCCATCGATCAGGCTTTGCTGGTTTGGAACATTGCACTGGTCAAGGTGCCGCTGGCCCAGCACGACTTGAAAAGCAGCGTGCATAACGAACGGCACCTGTTTACCGCCTTGCAGTCCATACAACCGGCCTTTACGCAAATGCAATTAGGCAAGCCTCAAGCGATCAAGGTGATCGAACCGCGCGACGCGGCGGGCCGCACACCGCCCAAACCGGCCGGTTTGCCAGGCTATTCCCTGCGCCCCGTGCACATCGCCGGTCCGTTGCGCTCAGGCAGCCTGCTGTTGCCGCACACCGAGGCAATAAGCTGGAAAAAAATTGCGATGTCGGTTCGCGATACGCCGCAACTCGGTTTGCGAAGCAGCCGGCTGACTATTTCTTTTCAAGGAGATCTCTATGAACTCGAATTGCTGCGTCCTTCCGTGCAAAAGCGCGAATATCCGGATCCGGTTGTTGGCGAAGTTGCTCGCGACGTGGGTATGCGCCTGGATTCTTACTAGCTCAGCACAGGCGTCCGGCCCGGACGCAGACGATCTGGCGGCCGATCAGATGACGGTGCGTGAGCTGATGCGTCTGGATGCCGATCAGGCCCTTGCCCAGACCCGTGCACGCCTGGCGGCCCAGAAAAATCCACGTTCCCCTGTGCAAGGTATTGTCAGTAAAGCGGTGCACGGTAGCGCCGCCCCCAGGCTCGTGGCGATTTACGGAGTGGGTAAAAAGCTGTTGGCCGAGGTACTGGTGGGATCTCAGCCCTACGTTTATATGCGGGGCCAGGCCTTGCCCGTGGGCGCCAAGCCTGGCGCAGCCCTCCTGATGTTGCGAGGCATAACCGGTTCTTGCGTTCAGCTCGAGCGCCAGGATGAAACGCACACGCTTTGTCTGCATCCTTCTCTTTGGGCAGGAGGGTGATGCCATGTTCGGTTCCTTGCGACGATTGGGCCTTACCGCGCCGGCCTGTGGTTTACAAACGCCGATAGTACGTTTTGCCGCGACACAGGCAGTGGTGGTCGCCAGCTCCGATGATCTGAGCAAGCTGGATCCGGCTATATTCAGATCGTTGAGCGTCGAGTTTGAAGTCGAAGCGCTGGCAGGCCGCCTGTGCCCGGTGCAATTGACTGATCAGAGCGTGGCCATTTTCGCCCTGGCCGAGCATGTGGGCGGCGATCAGGCAGACGAATTGGCCAGGCGTGTCGGCGAACGGGGCTATGCGCTGGCCACGCCGCAACGCTATGTGCTGGCTGCGCCCTTGTTGCTGGCAATTGCGCGCAATCAGGTACGGCCACAATCAAGGTATGCAAGCCGCAGCATGGCGTCCCATCCGGCCAGAACGGCGCTAGCCAGCGCTTTTCAGGATATGGTCGAGTGGGGCGTACGTCATGGAGCCAGCGATCTGCATGTAAATATCCGCTTCGATGACGCCGAATCCGAAGTCAGGTATACCCTGGCCGGACGTTATGTCGCGCCTGAACGGTTTCGTCGCATGCCCACTCGCACCTTGTTCGATATGCTGTCGGTGGCCTGGATGGATATTCAGGGAGGCAACGGCGCCGTGTTCGATCCCATGACCGAGCAACAGGGCAGATTGAGCAAGCAGGTCGATGGGCGGGCTGTCGTGTTGCGCTGGGCGTCGCTCGCGGCCGATCAGGGCCCCAGCGTGTGCTTGCGCCTGCTCGAACGCGATGCGGCGGCGCACGGGCAGGGGCTGGCTGAGCTGGGCTACATGCCCGAACAGATTGACGCCATTGAACGCGCCATGTTGTCTGAAAGCGGGGCGATCGTCTTTGCTGGCACCGTAGGGTCGGGAAAATCCACGACGTTGGCTTGCCTGATGACGAGTTTGCCCGACTTTCGAAAAATCATCACCATTGAAGATCCGGTCGAGTTTCTGATTCCACACGCCATTCAAAATACCGTGGTGCGCGATCTGGGCGCAACCGCGCACGAGGCGTATGCAACCAAGCTCCGGACGCTCAAGCGCTCGGCCATGACCGATGTCTTGCTGGGCGAAATCCGTGATCGCGAATCCGGTCTGGCTTTCATGGATCTGGCGGGATCGGGGGTCAATGTTTACACCACGACGCATGCGCCGTCGGCGGCGTTGGTGGGCGAGCGGCTAGCGTCTGATTTTATCGGGGTTTCGCGTGATTTTCTGGCCACTCCGGGGGTATTGAAGCTTCTGGTCTATCAGGTATTGCTGCCGCGCTTGTGTGCGCATTGCTGCGTTCCGGCGCTGCGTTTGCTCGATGGCGGCGGCGCAGGCGTCGATGGCCGTTATCGCGAGGCGGGCGTGTGGCGTCAGTGGCTGGGCCGATTGCGGCGCCTGTACGATTGTGATATCGAATTGCTGCGAATTCGCAACCCGGAAGGGTGTGTTGCGTGTCGCGGGCCGCAAGTGCGTGATCTCGATGGCCTGGCCGGCCGAACAGTGGCTGCGGAATATATCGAGCCAGCGTTAAGCCCTGGCTTTCTGGACGGATTGCGGCGCCCGAAGTCCGGCGTGCGCAGCGGATCTTCCGATACAGACAAGTACGAAGAGACTCCCAGGGCGACGGCCATGGAATGCGCCGTGCACAAGGCTTTGCGTGGCGAAATCGATCCACGCGACATCGAGCCGCGCTTTCAGTCTTTTGAAACCTGCGAGCGCCAGTTGCGCCTTACGGGCAAGCCCGGCTTGCGAGTGGTCGCATGAAGATCCCGCATGCCGCCGATAGGCTGCGCCGATGCCTGGAGCAACTGAGCGCACGCCTGGATGCCTGGCGTTTTCGTGCTGGACGAGCCGATTATTACGATTATTTGTCGGCGCTGATGGATGGGATGCAGGGCCGACGCACCTTGCTTGAAATATTTCAGGCCGATGCGCGTCGCTACGGCCAGACGACAGTGCGAGGCCGGCTGTCGCAGCGCTGGGCCCAGGATTACCCAATGAGGGGCGGTGACCTGTGTCTGACCTGGACGGGCTGCTTTCCTGCCAATGAGCTGGGCCTGATCCGGGTGGCCCAGGCCAGCGGCAACACGCCGCTGGCTCATACCTTGCGCGACCTGAGCGACGTCGTGCGCCTGGTCCGGCAAGCCCGCGACATCCTGACCACAACGCTCTGGTCAGCGGTTCTGGCCCTGGCCATGCTCGTGACCCTGGTGCTGGCCGTGCCGTTGTTTACCGTGCCGCATCTACGCCACACGTTTAGCGCCGTGCCACCAGAATACTACGCCGTCTTGACGCAGCGTTTGTTTGGATTTGCCACGCTGGTGCAGGGCCACTGGCTTTTTGCGGCCGCATTTTTTCTTGGAGCGATCCTGTTGTTGCTGTGGTCTTTGCCCAACCTGACCGGTCGCATCCGTCACTGTCTGGATCGCTACTCCCTGTGGCGTATTTACCGTCAGGTCCACGCCATTGGTTTCCTGTGCGTTCTGACTATCGTGCTGAAACGGCCTGGCGCGGGCTCGACACAGTTGCGTGCGGCGTTGGCCATGCAAAAGGCGGACGCCAGCGACTGGGCGCTAGCCCATCTGGACGCGATGCTGGCGCGAATCGATATCGGTCTGGTGGGCGCCGACACCTTCGATACTGGCTTGTTCGATCATGATCTGTTCTGGTTTCTGAGCGACATGACCATGGCGCGCGGCCTGGGCGAAGGGCTGACACTGACCTGCGGGCGTTTGAAATCGCAAGTCCTGGCGGTGGTGGCCCGCCAGGCACTGGTGTTGCGCTGGGGCTTGCTGCTTTCGTGCGTGGCGGGCTTGCTGGGTCTGGGTTTGTGGCATTACGCAGTCATCGACGAACTGCGGCGTTCGCTTATGTTTTTTTACGCAAGCCAATAAGGGCAAGCGTTTCATCAAGGAGCTGTCATGTCGTATTTTACGTTAGCATCGCGCCCCGGTTGTGGCGCTCGTCGCGGCCACCTGTTGCGACAGAAGGGCTTTTCCCTTATCGAAGTGTCCATTGTGACGGCCATTGTATTGCTGCTGGCCATCATCGGGATTCCGGCCATAGGCAGTTATGTCGTCGAAAACAAGGTACCCAAGATAGGTGAAGAGATGGCTCGCTTTATTCTGCAGACCAAGGTGAATGCGCCTAGCGGTTCGGCCACGCCTTATGCAGGCATAGGCACGCCGAATTTCGCCAATCAGGTGCGCGAATCCAGCCTGTTCTCTATCTCCGGCAGCGATACTGCGCCCACTGTGCTGCATGGTCTGGGCAATAGCGGTGAGGTTATGGTGGCGGAGGCGTCGGCCGGAGCGGCCTTCGCCATTACCTTGTCCAAGGTGAATAATGCCGCTTGCCCGTCGATCGCATCCGTGATGCAACGGGTGTCCGACATCATCACTATTACCCCTGATGGCGGCACGGCGGCGATCATCAAAGACAGCGCCACCACATACAGTGCGCTGACGGCTGAGGCCATCTGCGCCAAGGGCGACGCCAATCAGTTTGTCTTTACCGCCAGCTAGGGCCCGCTCATGCATCGCCAGGAAGGGCACGCATTGCTTGAATTGCTGCTGGCTGCGTTGTTGGCGACCTTGCTGGCTGTTTGGGGGGCGGGGGCGCTGGTGAATCGGCTCAACGATTCCGCCGCCCAGTCCGGCGCGGCCTGGATGCTGACGGTAAAAAAGGCGGCGCGATTGTACGTTCAACGCTACGGGCAGACGCTCATCAAGGCTGCGGATTTCACCGAGTTGGCGCATAGGGGCTACGCCAACTGGTCGACACCCAGTGTGGCGGAGCTTCGCGCCGATGGTCTGTTGTCAGCCGGCTTTCCCGAGCATGGGCCGCGGTCCATGACGGTGTCGGTGCTGCTGATGCGCCGCGCAACGTGTCCGGGGGCCGATTGCCGTGTGGATGTCTTGCTCTACAGCAATCAGGCACTGGTGCAGCGCGGCTCGCAGCCCGTTGATGAAACAATGATGGCGCAGTGGCTGCTGGCTTCCGAGGGCTGGGGTGGAACGGTGTCCGGACGGCGTCCTGATCATATTGCCGGCGCAACGTTTGGCTTTGCCAATCCGCCCGTTTCGGGCATGGCGGCTTTGCCGGTGGGTACTCTGGCCCTGGCTATTACGGCCGAGCAACTTGATTCCCTGGACTATTTGCGCGTGGGCGATGAGCGCAATCCCGATTTTCGCGGCGTGGCCAACGTGGCTGGAGACATCAACTCGGGTGGATCCCTGTCGGCCCAGACGTATCTGAAGCTGGGTGCTCAGGAAACCGCGTTTACCTCGTGTAGTGAAAATGGCGCGGTGGCTCGCCAGCATTACGGCGGGCTTTTGGTTTGCCGCGATCATTTGTGGCGCCTCGGCGGAGGAGGGGGAGGAGGTTTTTCCGTCAATACGCTGTATGGCTGCCGCAGCAGCAGCGGTATTCCAACGGCCAATCCGGTTACCGGCGCGTGTAGTTGCCCACTGGATTATTCCATGGTTGCGATTTCCGACAGCGGCAACCATCCGCCTCCCGACGGGCGCACCACGGGGTATATCTGCGTGGAATAAGCTGGTTTTTGGCAACACCCTCTATAATCGACCGTTACCCATTAAATTAGCGCCTTTCCGTAATGAAAACCTCCGAAATCCGTCAGAAATTCCTATCGTTTTTTGAGTCCAAGGGCCATCACATCGTACCCTCGTCCTCGCTTGTGCCGGGTAACGATCCCACCTTGCTGTTTACCAATTCCGGCATGGTGCAATTCAAAGACGTGTTCACCGGCAAGGAAACCCGCCCCTACAAACGCGCTGCCAGCTCGCAGCGTTGCGTGCGCGCCGGAGGCAAGCATAACGATCTCGAGAATGTGGGTTACACCGCCAGGCATCATACTTTTTTCGAGATGCTGGGCAACTTCAGCTTCGGCGACTACTTCAAGCGCGAAGCCATACACAACGCCTGGGAGCTGTTGACCACTGTTTACAAGTTGCCGGCGGAGAAACTCTGGGTCACGGTGTATCAGGAAGATGATGAAGCCTATGAGATCTGGGCTCGCGAAATCGGCGTACCCGTCGAGCGTATCGTGCGTATAGGCGACAACAAGGGCGCGCGTTATGCGTCCGACAATTTCTGGCAAATGGCCGATACCGGCCCATGCGGGCCGTGTTCCGAAATTTTCTACGATCACGGTCCTGAAATTTGGGGTGGGCCTCCGGGATCCCCCGACGAAGACGGCGATCGCTACATCGAGATCTGGAATCTGGTGTTCATGCAGTTCGAACGCGATGCGGCCGGCAATATGCCCAGCCTGCCCAAGCCCTGCGTCGACACCGGCATGGGGCTGGAGCGAATCGCGGCGGTCATGCAGCATGTTCATTCCAATTATGAAATTGACTTGTTCCAGGCGCTGATCAAGGCGGCAGCACGCGAAACCGGCACAAGCGACCTGGGTAATAATTCGCTCAAGGTGATTGCCGATCATATCCGTGCTTGCGGTTTTCTGGTGGTCGACGGGGTTATTCCCGGCAATGAAGGGCGCAGCTATGTATTGCGACGCATTGTGCGCCGCGCCTTGCGTCACGGCTACAAGCTGGGCCAGTCGCAACCCTTCTTCTACCGCCTGGTGGCCGACCTGGTCGTCCAAATGGGTCAGGCTTATCCCGAGCTGGCCAAAAACCAGGCGCGCGTGGAACAGGTCTTGAAGCAGGAAGAAGAACGCTTTAGCGAAACTCTGGAGCACGGCATGAAAATCCTCGATACGGCGCTGGCAAGTGTTCCGGAAAAAGGCGTGCTGGATGGCCAGACCTTGTTCACCCTCTATGACACTTATGGGTTCCCGGTAGACCTGACCGCCGATATCTGCCGCGAGCGCGAGGTTGAGGTCGATCTCGACGGCTTTGAGCAGTCCATGACGCGCCAGCGCGAACAGGCGCGGGCGGCAGGCAAATTCAAGGCGGCCGAAGGGCTGCGTTATCAAGGCGCGCAAACACAATTCGACGGTTATGAGCACCAGCAGGGTCGCGGGCAAGTCGTCGCCTTGTATGTGGGCGGTGCTGCGGTCGATTTTGTGGCCGATGGCCAGGAGGCCATCGTGGTGCTTGACACCACGCCTTTTTATGCGGAGTCCGGCGGCCAAGTGGGCGATACAGGTACGCTGAATACGGGGGCCGTGTGTTTCCATGTGGCCGACACGCGAAAAATTCAGAATGGCGTGTTCGGCCATCATGGCCGCCTGTTGGGAGGCTCGTTGAAAGTGGGGGATTCGCTCGACGCGCAGGTCGATGCCGCGCGTCGCGCCCGGATCATGCGCAATCACTCGGCCACGCATCTTATGCACAAGGCCTTGCGTCAGGTGTTGGGCACTCATGTGCAGCAGCGCGGCTCGCTGGTGGATCCTGACAAGACCCGTTTCGATTTTGCGCACGATGCGCCCATGTCCGCGCCGCAAATCCTGCAAGTCGAACAGATCGTCAACGCCGAAGTCCTGGCCAATCAAGCGGTCAGTGCTCGTGTCATGGCTTACGATGAAGCCGTCAAAGGCGGCGCCATGGCCTTGTTTGGCGAAAAATACGGCGATACCGTGCGCGTGCTCGACATCGGCTTTTCACGTGAACTATGCGGCGGTACGCATGTCAGCCGCACCGGCGATATCGGCTTGTTCAAGATTCTTTCCGAAGGTGGTGTAGCTTCTGGGGTGCGTCGCATCGAAGCGATTACCGGAGACAACGCCCTGAGCTGGGTGCAGCAAATCAATGCCACGCTACAGCACGCGGCAGCCCTTATGAAATCACCACCCTCCGAGCTGGCCGAGCGCATTGTCTTGCTGCAAGGCCAGATTAAGACGGTCGAGCACGATCTTGACCATGCCCGCGGCAAGTTGGCTTCGTTGGCGGGTCAGGACCTGGCAGGGCAGGCCGTGGCTTTGTCGGGACATTCCAAGTTATTGGTGGCGCACATGAATGGTACGGATCCCAAGGCGCTGCGTGGCCTGGTCGATCAGCTTAAAGATCGCCTCAAGTCGGGTGTCGTGTTGCTGGCCGCCGAGGCCGATGGAAAAATCAGCTTGGTGGCGGGCGTCACCCCCGACTTGCTCGGTAAGGTCAAGGCTGGCGACTTGGTTGGCGCCGTAGCGGCCCAGGTGGGCGGCAAGGGTGGTGGGCGTCCCGACATGGCGATGGGCGGGGGCGCCGACCTGGCTGCGCTGGCGGGGGCGATGTCAGGCGTCGAGGCCTGGGTGCGCGGGCGCATGGGCGCCTAGGAGCTGTGTAAGATGAACGACACTACCGTGGTGCCTAATCCTGATCTCGTGGTCGATGCCTCGGGTCTGAAATGTCCTTTGCCTATTTTGCGCGCCAAAAAGGCGCTGGCCCATTTGCACAGCGGCCAGGTGCTTGAAGTAATCACTACCGACCAGCACGCGATCCGCGATTTTCAGGCCTTTGCCAAACAAACCGGCAATACACTGCTCGCCCAGGTCGAATCCGAGGCCAACGCCACGCACTTTCTGGCGCGTCGGTAGTTTGCAGGGCCTCCTTTTGGCGCTACCCCTGTAGCGGCAGCCCTTGTGGCTGCCATCCATGCAATAATCCATAGATGCGTTTTGGCTATCGATGATTTTGCAGTACCCCTTGTGGCTGCCATCCCCGCCAAACGCCCACTCTCTCCATTCCGCTTGCGTGATTTCTGGCAAAAGTGCTAGAATCTTTTGTTTTTCGCAATACTTTCAAAGGATTACCAATGGTTGTGATTCGTCTAGCCCGTGGCGGCTCGAAGAAGCGTCCGTTTTACAACGTTGTTGCAGCCGATTCGCGTAATCGTCGCGATGGTCGTTTTATTGAGCGCGTAGGGTTTTACAACCCTGTTGCCAACGAAGGGCAGGAAAACCTGCGTTTGGCTTTGGATCGCGTTAAATACTGGGCTGACAATGGCGCACAGGTTTCGCCTGCTGTTTCGCGTTTGGTCAAAGCGTTCTCCGCCAAAGCGGCTGCGTGAAGAACGCGTGATTGTGTGCCGTATCCTGGCGCTTGATTAACGCTATGCCTGGTAATCGAGACAAGGTAGCGCCCGAAGATCTTGTCGAGTTGGGGCGGATCGTGTCGGCATACGGCATCATGGGCTGGGTAAAGATTGCCCCGCATTCGGCGCAGGCCGAAGTCTTGCTTGCCGCTAAAGGCTGGTGGTTAAAAGCGCCCGTTCCCATTTTAGGGGACGCGGGCGCTTCGTCGCATGCGCAGGCGGCGCGGGTGCTGGACTGTCGCACGCAGGGTGCTACGCTGGTGGCGCAGCTTGATCTGGCGCCGGACCGAAACGGGGCCGAGGCGCTCAAGGGCTATACCGTCTGGGTTTCGCGCGGTCTGTTTCCACCCTCGGCCGACGACGAATATTACTGGGTCGACCTGATAGGCTGCCGCCTCTTTGGCCAGAGTAACGGGCAGTCCAGTCTTATCGGCGAGGTGCTCGAAGTGATTGATAACGGCGCCCATGCTGTGTTGCGTGTTGGGCGTGCAGTCATCGGCGAGCAGGGGGCTTTGACGTTTTTGCCGGGCTCCGGCGGCCGCGCCCTGGAAGTGCTGGTGCCTTTTGTTCGTGCTCATGTTCAGGCCGTTGATATCCTGGGCAAACGCATTGAAAGCGATTGGCCTGTTGAATTCTGATTCCGGCTTATATCGGCCGCGTGTTTTGTCGGTTTGGCTTATTGCGGATAGGATGCGTTCGGTGCTTTGCGTTCACGACTGATCTAGGGAACCTCTGAATACGTCGAGCGGCAAGCAGGCGCTGCAGACCGCCTGAATCCGCAGAAGCATGCGACGCGGGGACTTGTTCAGAGATTCCCTAGAGATGGAATAAGGACATTGTCATGCGTTTTGACGTCGTGTCGCTGTTTCCCGACATGTTTGGCGTGGTTCGCGATCAGGGTGTGACGGGTCGCGCTCATAAGCACGGGCTGTGGTCCTTGGGGCTTTGGAACCCACGCGATTTTACCCACGATGTCCATCGAACCGTCGATGACCGCCCCTATGGCGGCGGCCCCGGCATGGTTATGATGGCCGATCCCCTTGAACAATCGGTTAAGGCGGCGCTCGCGCAGCGCCAGGCGTTTGTCGATACGACGCTCGCCCTGAATGAATTGAATGTGCTGGGCGTGGCCGACAAGGCTCGGCCTGTGCCTGGAGGTCCCACATCTGTCCTGCTGATGAGCCCCACGGGCCGTCGTTTCGATCAGTCCATGGCGGCGCGACTACGGGATGCGGGTGGGGCGATTCTGGTTTGCGGCCGCTACGAGGGCATAGACCAGCGTTTTGTTGATCGTTGTATTACCGAGGAAGTATCTATCGGCGACTTTGTCCTGTCGGGCGGCGAAATTCCCGCCTTGGCGATTATCGATAGCGTGGTGCGCTTGTTGCCCGGCGCCTTGAATGACGCCGACTCCGCATTGCAGGACTCGTTTAATGTGGCGTTGGACGGCCTGCTCGATTGCCCTCATTACACGCGGCCCGAACACTATCAGGGCCAGACCGTGCCGGCCGAATTGCTCTCGGGGCACCATATTAATATTGCATTATGGCGACGCCGGCAGTCTCTGGAATTAACCGCCCGCCGCCGCCCCGACCTGATCGCGCAGGCTCGCCTGGCAGGGCTGCTTTCGAGGGCGGATGAACAGTTCTTGGCCGGGCTGGTTGACGATTCGAAATAGCGCGGTACGCCTTTGTAGCGGCAGCCCTTGTGGTTGCCATCTGCGCAATAACCTGCGCCTCATTTATCAAAAACGGCACCCACGAGGGGTGCCGCTGCAAATTCTGGCGCCGCAAAATTGCAATACCTATCACGCCGGCCCGGCATCCGCCAGCTTGTTGAACTGTTCTTCGATTTTGTTCAAGGTGTCGGTAAATTGCGCGACGCGAATTTTTTCCTGTTCGATGACTGCGGCGGGGGCACGCTCGACGAAGTTGGCATTGGACAGCTTGCCTTGCGCCTTGGTGATTTCAGCCTTGATGCGGTCGATTTCCTTGCCCAGGCGCAGTCGTTCGGCGGCGACGTCGATTTCCACATGCAACATCAGTTGCGTGGCGCCCACCACCTGAACCGGCGCGCCCAAATCGGGCAGGCGCGTCACGATGGAGACCTGGCTTAGCTTGGCCAGCGCGGCCAGATAGTCGCGGTTGCGTTCCAGCATGGCTTGTTCGCCCAGCGCGATCAAGGGCACCCGCTGCGCGGGGGACAGATTCATTTCGCCGCGCAGTGCGCGCACGGCCTCGACCTGCGCTTTAAGTTCGGCAACCTGCGCTTCGGCCAGCTCGTCGATGCGGTTGGGTTGGGCGAGGGGATAGGCTTGAATCGAAATACTGGTTTCCTGACCCGGTTGCAGCTTCCCGGCGGCCAGCGCTACTTTTTGCCAGAGTTCCTCGGTAATAAAGGGAATGATGGGATGCGCCAGGCGCAGCACGGCCTCGAGCACGCGTATCAAGGTGCGGCGCGTGCCCAGTTGTTGGGCGGGCGTGCCGGTCTGGATTTGCACCTTGGCCAGCTCCACATACCAGTCGCAATATTCGTCCCACACGTAGCGGTACAGCGCGTTGGCGATATTGTCGAAACGGTATTCTTCAAAGCCGCGCTGCACGTCGTTTTCGAGACGCTGCAACTGGCTGATGATCCAGCGGTCGGCAAATGAGGTTTCGCCCGGTTCCGCGCCATTCAATACATGGCCTTCGGTATTCATCAGGACAAAGCGCGTGGCGTTCCAGAGCTTGTTGCAAAAGTTGCGGTAGCCTTCGCAGCGTTTGAGGTCGAAATTGATATTGCGGCCCAGTGTGGCGTAGGCAGCCATGGTAAAGCGCAGGGCATCGGTGCCGTAGGCGGGAAAGCCCTGGGGATAGTCCTTGCGGGTTTTCTTCTCGATGCTGGCCGTCTGCCTGGGGTTCATCAGCCCTGAGGTTCGCTTGACCAGCAGGTCGGGCAATTCTATGCCGTCGATCAGGTCTACCGGATCGATGGTATTGCCCTTGGACTTGCTCATTTTCTTGCCATCCATATCGCACACCAGACCGTGCACGTACACGTCGCGAAACGGCACATGGCCGGTCAAGTGCATGCTCATCATGACCATGCGGGCGACCCAGAAGAAAATGATATCGAAGCCCGTGACCAGCACGCTGGAAGGCAGGTAGCGGGCCAGATCGGGGGTTTGATCCGGCCAGCCCATATCGGTAAACGGCACCAGGGCCGAGGAAAACCACGTGTCGAGTACGTCCGGGTCGCGTATCAGCGGGCCGCCCACCCCCGCTGCCGTAGCCTTGCTGCGGGCTTCCTCTTCGTTCCTGGCGACGAAAATTTGCCCGTCTTGGGCATACCAGGCCGGAATCTGATGGCCCCACCAGAGCTGGCGCGAAATGCACCAGTCCTGGATTTTTTCGAGCCATTGCTGGTAAGTGGTCGTCCAGTTTTCGGGATAGAAACGCACCCGCCCGTCGGCCACGGCCTCGAGAGCCACCTCGGTGATGCTTTTCCCCGGATTGATGGCGTCGGCTGGCGCGGGTTTGGTCATGGCGACAAACCATTGATCGGTCAGCAAAGGCTCGATAATGGTATTGGTTCGATCACCGCGTGGCACCATCAACTTGTGCGCGCGCACAGCATTTAGCAGGCCTTGGGCGTCTAGATCAGCCACGATTTTCTGGCGTGCCTCAAAGCGATCCAGGCCGCGATAGGCGGGAGGGCAGTCGTTGCTTATTCTGGCCTCTAGCGTCAGCACGCTGATCATGGCCAGCCCATGGCGCTGGCCGACCGCGTAATCGTTGAAATCATGCGCGGGCGTGACTTTGACCACGCCGGTGCCAAATTCGCGATCAACGTAATCGTCGCCTATGATGGGAATTTCCCGATCACACAAGGGCAGCAGGACGCGGCCTCCGATCAGGTGGGCGTAGCGCTCGTCCTCGGGGTGCACCATCACTGCGACATCGCCCAACATGGTTTCGGGCCTGGTAGTGGCTACTACCAGATGGGTCAGTTCGCCCTGCGCGTCGATCAGCGGGTAGCGGATTTCCCACATGAAGCCGTCTTCTTCCTCGCTCACGACTTCGAGGTCGGACACGGCAGTGCCTAAAACCGGATCCCAGTTGACGAGGCGTTTGCCGCGGTAGATCAGGCCTTGCTCGTGTAGCCGTACAAAAGTTTCGATGACGCCGCGCGACAGCTTGTCATCCATGGTGAAGTATTCGCGCTCCCAGTCGGCAGAAGACCCCAGGCGGCGAAACTGCTCGGTGATGGCGCTGCCCGATTTCTGCTTCCATTCCCAGACTTTTTCAACGAATTGCGCGCGCCCCAGGTCGTGACGTGACACGTTCTGCGCATCGAGCTGACGCTCGACCACGATTTGCGTCGCAATACCTGCGTGATCTGTACCGGGCACGAAAACAGTATCGTCGCCGCGCATGCGGTGGTAGCGGATCAGCCCGTCCATCACCGTTTGATTAAATGCATGACCCATGTGCAGCGTGCCGGTCACGTTGGGCGGCGGAAACTGGATGACGTAAGGCTGGCTGGAGTGTCCGGGCGCCGGCGGTACATGCTGCCCGCCTTCGAAATAGCCGCCGCGCTCCCATTGCTTGTACCAGCGCGATTCAATCTCGGCCGGTTCAAAGCTTTTGGATAGTTGGGAGGCGTCGGGGATAGCGGAATTCGTGGTCATGGTGGATGGTGAGTTTTAAACAGGCGTGGCGATGTGTCAAAAGGCTTGACTATATAGGAAAGCCGCGCGGTGCGTGGCCGGGCTCGGCCAGAAAAGGGTCGGCCGGGTGTCTGTCATGCGCATTTTTCATCCTGGATTTTAGGGCGTAGCGGCGAGTCTTTCGCATGTTAAAATGCTTGGTTCCCAAAAACTTGGGTAAAGCTGTTGTTTTTATTGAAAAAACTGGTTTTCGTAATATTTACATTCTGGAGCTTAAATGGCGATTGAACGCACCCTGTCCATCATTAAACCCGATGCCGTAGCCAAAAATGTTATTGGTCAAATCGTAGATCGTTTCGAGAAAGCCAATCTTAAAGTGATTGCAGCGACGCTCAAACAATTGTCGCGCACGGACGCCGAGCGTTTCTATGCCGTGCATAAAGGCCGCCCGTTTTACAAAGATCTGGTTGATTTCATGATTTCGGGCCCGGTATTCGTCCAGGTTCTGGAAGGCGAGAACGCCATATTGAAGAACCGCGACCTGATGGGCGCCACAGACCCCAAAAAGGCGGCGCCTGGCACTATCCGCGCCGATTTTGCCGATAGCATCGATGCCAACGCCGTGCATGGTTCCGACGCGGCCGATACCGCTGCGGTTGAAATTGCCTTCTTCTTTCCCGAAAGCAATATTCACACCCGTTAATTGCATCCTTTTTTTGCCTACTCAACGCTGAATTACTCATGTCGTCTGTGGAACCCATCAATCTCCTGGGCTTAGATAGCGCCAAACTCGTCGAACTGGTCGGCCAGTGGGGCGGCAAGCCGTTTCGCGCCAGGCAGTTGCAACGATGGGTGCATCAGCGCGGGGTGAGCGGTTTTGACGCCATGACGGATCTGGCGCGCGAATTCCGCCAGCAACTGGCGGCGCAGTGCTATGTTTCTGCGCCGCCCGTTTCGGTCGAGCAGCGTTCGAGCGACGGCACCCGCAAGTGGCTGTTTGATGTGGGCAAGAACAACGCCATCGAAACGGTATTTATCCCCGAAGATGATCGCGGCACTTTGTGCATTTCCAGCCAGGCCGGCTGCACGGTCGCTTGCCCGTTTTGTTCGACCGGGTATCAAGGCTTTAATCGCAATCTCACGACGGCCGAAATCATCGGCCAGCTCTGGCATGCCAGGCGTGTGCTCCAGGCCGATGCGCCAAGCGCTCGCACCGTTGCGGGCGAGCCGGGGGGCGCGGATCGCGTCATTAGCAATGTGGTCATGATGGGCATGGGAGAGCCCCTGCTCAATTACGATCAGGTGCTGGGCGCTTTGCGCCTCATGCTCGACGATAACGCCTATGGTCTGTCGCGGCGGCGGGTAACGGTGTCCACCTCGGGAGTCGTGCCCATGATGGATCGTTTGGGTCAGGATTGTCCGGTAGCGCTGGCCGTTTCGCTGCATGCGCCCAATGACGCCTTGCGCGACCGGTTGGTGCCGCTGAATCGCAAATACCCGCTGGCCGAGTTGCTGGCCGCCTGCAATCGGTATTTAGAGCACGCCCCGCGCGACTTCATCACTTTCGAATACATCATGCTCGATGGCGTCAACGACGCCCCAGAGCAGGCGGCCGAATTGATTACTATTGCAAAACAAGTGCGTTGCAAGTTTAATTTGATTCCATTCAATCCATTTGCCCAATCCGGTTTGAAGCGCTCCCCCATGCCGCGCATACGCCTTTTTGCGCAGCGCCTGCAAGACGCCGGCATAGTAACAACCGTGCGCAAGACTCGTGGCGACGATATCGACGCGGCGTGCGGCCAATTGGCCGGAGACGTCAAGGATCGCACGCGTATCAACGAGCGTTTGCCTCACCGCGCGACCATCGCCATCACAGAGGAATGAAGATGATTCAACCCTTACGTAACGAAGTCGAGCCGGCCCCGGTCGCAGACACTTTCATGAACCTGGGCTCGACGCTCAAGGCCTTGCGCGAGGCCAAAGAGCTTTCTTTGGGCGACGTTTCGGCTCGCCTGAAATATTCCGGCCGTCAGATCGAAGCGCTTGAGTCCGAACAATGGGATAGCCTGCCTACAGGCGTTTCCTTGCGTGGCCTGGTCAGAAATTACGGCCGTTTTCTGGACGCGAACACAGATGCGTTGTTATCCATGCTCGACAGCCAGGTAGGTCCCACCGCAGCCAAGCCTGTTGCGGTCAGCAGCCCGGCAGCGTTTGGCGCGGCAGACGTCTCTTTGCAGAACGACCCCGTCCACCGGCCGTGGGGGTGGTTCATCATCATCCTGCTTTTGCTGCTCGTCGCCGCTTTTTACGCGATTGAACGCGGCTGGGTGCCAAATTCGTGGCTAATATTCGATTGGCTCAAGTCCCTGAAGAAATGATCCAGAACACTAACGCTACTCATCGGGCTGCTGCGACACCGTCAGTCGTGGGCGTTGCTCCCCGACGCGCTACCCGCGCAGCCATTGTTTCTTGGCAAGACCATTCGGTGCAGATCGGCGGCGGGGCGGTCGTGGCAGTGCAGTCCATGACCAACACGGATACGGCGGATGCGAATGCCACTGCGATCCAGGTCAGGGCGTTGGCGCAGGCCGGCTCCGAACTGGTGCGCATTACGGTCAATACGCCCGAGGCGGCACGGGCGGTTCCGGCCATTCGCGAGCAACTGGACCGCATGGGCGTCAATGTGCCGCTGGTGGGCGACTTCCACTACAACGGACACAAGCTCCTGTCCCAGTTTCCAGGGTGTGCCCAGACGTTGTCGAAATATCGTATCAACCCTGGCAATATGGGTGGCGGCAAAAGGCGCGACGACAATTTTGCGCAGATGATTGAAGTGGCGTGCCGCAACGAGAAGCCAGTACGTATAGGCGTGAACTGGGGCAGTCTGGATCACGAACTGCTCGCGCGCATGATGGATGAGAACAGCCGCGAAGTGGCGCCGCGCGACGCCCAGGCCGTGATGCGCGACGCGCTGGTCATATCGGCCATCAGCAACGCCGAACGTGCCCAGGAGCTTGGCTTGTCGCCCAATGCAATCATTCTGTCGTGCAAGGTCAGTCATGTGCAAGATCTGATTACTGTCTATCGCGACCTGTCTTCACGTTGCGATTATCCCTTGCATTTGGGCCTGACTGAAGCCGGCATGGGCAGCAAGGGCATTGTTGCCTCGACCGCCGCGCTGGCGGTGTTGTTACAAGAGGGCATCGGCGACACGATTCGAATTTCACTGACTCCGGAGCCCGGAGGCGACCGTAGCCGGGAAGTGATTGTGGCGCAGGAAATCCTGCAAACCATGGGCTTGCGCGCGTTTACGCCCATGGTCGTGGCTTGCCCGGGTTGTGGGCGTACCAGTAGCACCTTGTTCCAGGAGCTGGCCGACAATATCCAGACGTATCTGCGCGAGCAAATGCCTGTTTGGAAAACGCGCTATCCCGGTGTCGAGACCATGAATGTGGCCGTTATGGGTTGTGTGGTCAACGGCCCGGGCGAGAGCCGCCATGCGGATATCGGCATCAGCCTGCCCGGCACCGGCGAAGTTCCTGCCGCGCCCGTTTTCGTAGATGGCGTGCGCACCGTAACCCTCAAGGGCGATTCAATTGCCCGTGAGTTCGCTGCAATCGTTGAACAATACGTCGAGCATCGTTATGGTGCGCCCGGTGCGCATTGAGCACGCCCGTTTCCTCCCTTTTCGTCCCGATTTAATCACAGAGAGTTTATGACGCAGTCGTTTCAAAAGGTTCGAGCCCTGACCGGCATGAAAGATGTTTTGCCCGACGCCGCCGCTCGGTGGGAGCAGCTCGAGCAAACGGTGCGCGCCTGGCTGGCCAGCTATGGCTATCGCAATATGCGTACTCCGGTGCTTGAATATACCCGTCTTTTTGCGCGCGGCATCGGCGAGGTCACCGATATCGTCGAAAAAGAAATGTATTCGTTTACCGATGTGCTCAGCGACGAGGCATTGACCATGCGCCCCGAATTTACGGCGGGCATCGTGCGTGCAGCCATCGAGCACAATATGCTGTATGACCGTGCGCATCGCGTGTATGCCATGGGGCCTGTGTTTCGTCGAGAAAAGCCGCAGCGCGGTCGATACCGTCAGTTTCATCAAATCGACGTCGAGGCCTTGGGGCTTGCCGGCCCAGATATCGATGCAGAGCTGATCGTGATGCTGAACCGCTTATGGGCCATTCTCGGATTGTCCGATATTCGTCTGGAGCTTAATTCTCTGGGCCAGGCCGACGAGCGCGCCGCCCATCGCAGCGCGCTGATTCAATATCTTGAGCAACATCGGGACGTATTGGATGGCGAGGCCACGCGCCGGATGCACACCAATCCTTTGCGGGTATTGGACAGCAAGAATCCGGCCATGCAAGAGATGGCAAACAATGCGCCGCCTTTGTTCGATTTTCTGGGCGTGGCGTCACGCGCGCATTTCGACGGCGTTTGCCATCGGCTTGACGACGCTGGCATTGCCTATCGCATGAACCCGCGCCTGGTTCGCGGCCTGGACTATTACAATCTGACGGTTTTTGAATGGGTTACCGATCGTCTGGGAGCCCAAGGCACAGTATGTGGCGGGGGCCGCTACGATGGCCTGATCGACTTGCTGGGAGGTAAATCGGCGCCTGCGGTAGGCTTTGCGATCGGCATGGAGCGCTTGCTGGATTTATGCGACCAGGCCGGTGAGACATCAGCGCGCGCCGAATGCCAGGTCTATATGGTTCATCAGTCCGACGATGCCCAGCGCCAGGCGTGCCGTGTGGCCGAGCAATTGCGCAACGAGGGGTTTAGCGTGATCGTGCATGCGGGCGCAGGCAGCTTCAAGGCGCAATTCAAGCGCGCCGATGCCAGCGGAGCCGCCGTTGCGGTTATTCTGGGCGACGATGAACTTAATTCGCATACGGCGAGTATTAAATGGCTAAGGACTGCGTCGCCGGAGGCCGGGGCGCAACAAGAGACGATACCGCTCACGCGTCTGGTTGCTGAATTGAAATTAAGGGTTTGAAGCATGGCATACGATTTAGAAGAACAGGAAAAACTGGATGCGCTGCGCGCCTGGTGGGATCGCTATGGCACTTTATGCGCCGCGTTGCTGTTTGTCGCTGTGGCGGCCGTCCTGGGCTGGCGCGGCTGGCAGTGGTATCAGGGGCATCAGGCCGCCCAGGCCATGAGCTACTTCGAGGCGCTCGAAACCGCTACCGGGGAACAGGGCAGCGATGCCGTCGCCCGCATCAAGGCGGCGAGCCAGACCTTGCGCACCGAATTTCCCAAAACCGGCTATACCTCGCGTGGTTTGCTGGTGGCGGCCGATGCCTTGCAGACCCGCCACGATCTGAACGGCGCCCGCGCGCAGCTCGAATGGCTCATCAAGAACAGCCCGGATGCGGCCTTGGTGCCTTTGGCCAAATTGCGTTTGGCGGGTATATTGCTTGAACAAAAACAGTATGATCCGGCCTTGGCGCTTGTGAAAGATCCGCCGGCTTCCTTCGCGGGCCTGTTTGCCGACCGCCGTGGCGATATTCTGGCGGCGCAAGGAAAAAAGGCGGAAGCGAAGGCGGCCTGGGAGGCTGCGCACAAGAGTTTGAGCGCCGATCCGGTCGCGCAAATCATTCAATTGAAAATAGATGCCTTGGGTGGAGCTTAACGTTATGCGGTCTTCCTTTGTTCGTCGCGCGTGGCGCGGCTCGGTGCTTGCGCTCAGTCTGGCCGCGTTGGCCGGGTGTTCACTGTTTTCAAACAGAAACCCGCGCTACGATCCGGCGCCACTGACCGAATATACGGCCGGTATCTCCGCCCATATAGTCTGGACGGCGGCCCTGGGCAGCGGGGGCGGGTATGGCTTCGCACCGGTGGTGGTGGGCGATTCGGTTTATGCGGCGGCAGCCAATGGCGCGGTGGCCCGGCTGGAACTGACATCGGGACGAATACAGTGGCAAGGCAACGCCAAAACCAGCCTCACGGCGGGTGTCGGGTCTGACGGGCAGGTAACGGCCGTGGCGGCGACGGATGGCTCGGTCATTGCTTTCGATAGCCAGGGCAAGGAAAAATGGCGTGCTCATGCCACCAGCCAGGTCGATATTCCACCGACAGTGGGGGCTGGGATAGTGGCGGTTCGCAGCAGCGACTATCGCATTCAGGCTTTTGACGAAAATACCGGCGAGCCTCTCTGGAGCGTTCAGCGTCCGGGCCCTGCGTTGGCGCTCAAGACCAATATGCGCATGATTATCGTCGAAGGCTTGCTGATCGCCGGGTTGCCTAATGGCAAAATCTTGGCGATCAACGCGCGCACCGGTCATATTCAGTGGGAGGCGGCTGTGTCTGTGCCTAAGGGCGCGGGCGATCTGGATCGCATCAGCGATGTGGTGGGCGCGCCGCAAACTCAGGGGTCGCTTCTTTGCGCCGTGGCCTATCAGGGCAATATGAAGTGTTTCGACGTGTCCCAAGGCGGTCGTCCTGTCTGGGATCAACGGTTCTCAAGCGCGACCGGCATGACAACGGATTCGCAGCAGGCCTATGCCGCCAATCAAAGCAGCGAAGAGTTCGCCTTTAGCCTGGCCGACGGCCACCAAGTCTGGAAGCAGTCCGGCTTGCGTTATAGGCGGCTGTCGGCTCCCGCGGTCACTCCCCAGGCGCTGGCCGTGGGCGATTATCAGGGCTACGTGCATTTCCTCTCGCGTACCGATGGTCATTTGCTGGGGCGCCTGCAGGTCGGCAGCGATCCCATCACTTCGCCGCTTGTAGCGACCCGCCTCGGGGTTCTGGTGCAAACGGCCAATGGTAATTTGACTCTGGTTGGTGTCAATTGAGTCAAATTGCTTTCAAGCCGGTCGTGGCCCTGGTAGGTCGGGCCAATGTCGGCAAATCCACGCTGTTTAATCGCCTCACACGTTCGCGGGCGGCGCTGGTGGCTGATTTTTCCGGCTTGACGCGTGATCGTCATTATGGCGAGGGGCGGATGGGCGACCATCCTTTTATCGCGGTCGATACCGGAGGTTTTGAGCCCATTGCCAAGGACGGCATCTTGCTTGAAATGGCGCGCCAGACGCAGCAGGCCATTGCCGAATCCGACGTGGTGATTTTTCTGGTCGATGCGCGCGCCGGAGTCAACTCCCACGATCATGAGATTGCGCGCCTGTTGCGCCGCACCGGCCAGCGTGTTTATCTGGCGGTCAACAAGGCCGAAGGCATGCGCTTCGGGTCGGCGACGGCGGAATTTCACGAGCTGGGTCTGGGCGAGCCCTATGCAATTTCGGCCTCGCATGGCGACGGCGTGGCCGAGCTGATCGAACAGGCCTTGTCGTATCTGGATAGCGCTGCACAAACTGCGGCTGCTACGCCGCCCGCGCAGCAGCTCGATCTGGACGAAGCGACGCATCGGGTGCAGTCAGGGGACTCCTCCATTCCTGAAGAACCTGAAGAGCCCATCGAGCCCGTCAACCACCGCATCAAGCTCGCCATTGTGGGGCGTCCCAATGTAGGCAAATCGACGCTTATCAACACATTGCTGGGCGAGGAACGGGTTATTGCCTTTAATTTGCCTGGCACCACGCGCGACGCCATCGAAATAGACTTCGAGCGCGGCGGGGTCGGCTATACGCTGATCGATACGGCGGGCTTGCGACGCCGCGGCAAGGTGTTTGAAGCGGTCGAAAAATTTTCGGTGATCAAGACATTGCAGGCGATTGAAGCATGCAATGTAGTTTTGCTCATGCTCGACGCGCAAGCCGAGATCTCGGATCAAGATGCACATATTGCCGGCTTTGTGCTTGAGACGGGGCGGGCGCTGGTAGTGGCCATCAATAAATGGGACGGCCTGGACAGCGAGCAGCGCGAGCGCATACAGCGCGAGTTCGAGCGCAAGCTGCGGTTCTTGTCGTTCGCCACCATGCATACGGTGTCGGCCTTGAAGGGGCAGGGCGTCAATGCGCTGATCAAATCGGTCAACGCGGCGCATGCGGCCGCGTTTGCCAAGCTTTCCACGCCCAAGCTCACGCGCGAACTTCTGGCCGCCGTCGAGCAGCAGCCGCCGCCGCGCAAGGGAATATTCCGCCCCAAGATGCGTTACGCCCATCAGGGCGGCCAGAATCCGCCCCTGATCGTCATCCACGGCAATGCGCTCGACGCCATTGCCGACCCGTACCGGCGCTATCTGGAATCGCGGTTTCGCACCGCATTCAAGCTGGCTGGCACGCCACTGCGCATTGAATTCAAATCTTCTCATAATCCATACGTGCAGGGGTCGTAAGTGAGTCGTTTCTGGAGTGATCAAGTCGCTGGCCTGGCTCCCTATGTGCCGGGCGAACAGTTAAAGCGACCCAATCTGCTCAAGCTCAATACCAACGAGCATCCGTATGGGCCCTCGCCGCGGGCGTTGGAAGCGATCCGGGCAGCGTCTACCGATCATTTGCGTTTTTACCCTGATTTCGGAGCTACGGCTTTGCGTGAAGCAATAGCCGCCTTACACTCGATCCAGGCAGATCAGGTTTTTCTGGGCAATGGCTCCGATGAGGTTCTGGCGCATGTGTTCAACGGCCTGTTCAGAAAGGCGGGCCGGATAGTGCTGATGCCCGATGTTGGCTATAGTTTTTATCCCGTTTATTGCCGTTTTTATCAGATTCCTCACGAGTTCATTCCCGTGGCTGCTGATTTTTCGATCCAGGTCGCCGACTACACCACGCGGCGTGCCACGGCTCCGGCAGGTATTATTTTTGCCAACCCGAATGCCCCTACGGGAATGGCGCTAACGTTGGCCAGCGTCGAACAAATTCTTGCGGCCAATCCGGATTCCGTTGTGGTGGTCGACGAAGCCTACGTGGATTTTGGCGCGCAAACAGCCGTGCCGCTGCTGGGCCGCTACGATAATCTGGTTGTGGTGCATACCCTGTCCAAATCGCGTGCCCTGGCGGGCTTGCGGGTTGGGTACGCTCTGGCCAGCCCGCAGATCGTGGAAGGGTTGCTGCGAATCAAAGACAGTTTCAATTCTTATCCGCTCGACAGCATCGCGCAGGCTGGCGCGCGGGCGGCTATCCAGGATGAGGCCTACTTCGATCAAATGTGTCGCGCCGTAATACGGGCCCGCGAACACCTCGTCAAGCGTCTGAAAACACTGGGTTTTCAAGTATTGCCATCACTGACCAATTTTGTTTTTGCGCGTCACCCAGGTCATTCGGCGGCCAGCCTTCATTTGGCCTTGCGTGAGCGTGCTATTTTGGTGCGTCACTTCAAACAGCCTCGCATTGAGCAATTTTTGCGTATCACGGTGGGAACTCCAGACGATTGCGAGCGTCTATCTGATGTCCTGGCTGAAATCCTGGATACGTCCGGTCGTGATGGCCAAGATATTTGACTTTCATTGCCCGTCCTGAATGGCGTATTGCGGGAAAACCCTGTAAAGTAGCACCTTCAGCTTTCGTTTAAATAACAACACAATCGGAGCCTCGCCAATGAGCAATAAAGGGCAAACACTACAAGATCCATTTTTGAACGCATTACGCAAGGATCACGTGCCCGTGTCTATTTATCTAGTCAATGGAATCAAACTGCAGGGGCAGGTAGAGTCCTTTGACCAATATGTTGTTTTATTGCGTAACACAGTGACTCAAATGGTCTACAAGCACGCCATTTCCACGGTGGTGCCAGCCCGTCCAGTCACCTTTCAGGTGGATGAACCCGCTGAATAATTCTTTATTCGTTCTGTTTCGAAACGCCCGCCGCGTGCTCCTGAACGCAGGCGGGCATTTCTTTAGAGATGGAATCAGTCGGCAGCCATGAAAGCTCTGATCATAAATGTAGATTTCGGGCGGGCGGATTTTCAGGCCCACGCCGACGAATTCGCCATGCTGGCCCGGGGCGCCGGCGCCGAGGTGGTCGCCACCCTGGTGGCGCGGCGTCAGCGTCCCGACGCGGCGCATTTCATCGGGTCGGGCAAGCTGCAGGAAGCGATTCTGATCGCCGACGAGAGCCAGGCCGAAATCGTTCTTTTCGACCAGCCCCTGACTCCCGCACAACAGCGCAATCTTGAACGTGGCCTGAACCGCCGCGTGGTTGACAGAGTGGTGCTGATCCTCGATATTTTCGCATTGCGCGCTAAAAGCCACGAAGGCAAAGTGCAGGTCGAGCTGGCTCAATTGCAGCATCTTTCCACGCGCTTGACGCGCATGTGGTCGCACCTGGAGCGTCAGCGCGGGGGCATAGGGATGCGCGGCCCGGGTGAAGCGCAGCTTGAAATGGATCGTCGCCTAATAGGCGACAAGGTACGTTTGCTGCGCGAACAGTTAAAGCGGCTGCAGCGCCAGCGTACAACGCAACGCCGCGCTCGTGCCCGGGGCGGCGCATTGTCGGTGTCTCTGGTGGGCTACACGAATGCGGGGAAGTCAACCTTGTTCAATGCGCTTGCGCGCACCGACACCTATGCGGCCGATCAGTTGTTTGCCACGCTCGATACGACCACGCGCCGCGTCTGGATCGAAGGGGCCGGGCAGGTGGTGATCTCCGACACGGTGGGGTTCATCCGCGATTTGCCGCCTACCCTGATAGCAGCATTCAGGGCGACGCTGGAAGAAACAGTGCAGGCCGACCTGCTATTGCATGTAATTGATGCGTCCAGCCCGCAGCGCGATGAGCAGATCGCCGAGGTGGACAAGGTGCTGGTCGATATAGGCGCCGACAAGGTTGCACGAATTTTGGTGTATAACAAGATCGACAATGCGGGGTTCGAGCCCAGGGTCGAGCGCGATGATCATGGTACCATTGCGCGAGTCTTTGTAAGCGCCTTAGGGCGTGTCGGCTTGGACGGTTTGCGTGCGGCTATCGTCGAGTCAGATCAAATCGCGGGAAATAATGCGTTTAATGTCGAAAATATTTAGTTTGAATGATCCCGGTTGGGGGCGTAGCAATAATAGCGGCTCCGAGCCTCCTCGTCGCCCGGGCAAGGGAGACGGCCCGCCTGACCTCGAAGAGGTCTGGCGCGATTTCAATAATCGCCTGGGTGCGTTCTTCGGCCGTAAGGTTAAACGCGGCGGCAATAACGGCGGCGGAAATGGCGGCGGGGGTGGGTTCATGCCCAGCCCCAAGGGTCTGCCCAAGGCGATCGCCATTGGGGTGGTCGTTGTCCTGGGCCTTTGGCTGGCTAGTGGTTTTCTTATCGTGCAGGAAGGCCAGGTGGCGGTTGTGACCAAATTTGGCAAATACGAATCGACCCTGGGCCCCGGCTTGCAGTGGCGCCTGCCGTATCCGATAGAAAACCATCAGATGGTCAATATTTCCCAATTGCGCACGTTCGAGGTCGGGTTTCGCGGTAATGCACGCAATAAAATCCTGCCCGAATCGCTTATGCTGACCAACGACGAAAATATCGTCGATATACAGTTTGTGGTGCAGTATCGGCTGATGACCAATGGGGCACCCGATTATTTATTTAAAACGACTCACCCCGACCAGTCCGTGCGCCAGGTGGCCGAGACCGCCATGCGCGAAGTTGTGGGCAAAAAGCCAATGGACGTCATCCTGTATTCGGGCCGCACCGAGGTGGCCGCCGATGTGCAGAAATTGACGCAAAGCATTCTTGATCGTTATCAAACGGGTATTCAGATCAGTACCGTAGCCATCCAGAACGTGCAGCCGCCCGAACAGGTGCAGGCGGCCTTCGACGACGCAGTGAAAGCCGGACAGGATCGCGAACGCCAGATCAATGAAGGCAATGCCTACGCCAGCAAGGTTTTACCTGAAGCTCAGGGCCAGGCGGCGCGGCTTGTCCAAGAGGCCGAAGGCTATCGCGCCAAGATCGAGGGCGACGCCAAGGGCGATGCGGCGCGCTTTAACAATATTGAAGCCGAGTACGCCAAGGCGCCCGATATCCTGCGTGAACGCCTGTACCTGGCGACCATGCAAGAGATTTTCGAAAAAAGCAGCAAGGTCATGGTGGATACTCAATCAGGCAATAATCTGCTGTACCTGCCGTTGGATAAAATCATGCAGCAAGTGGCTCGAGTCAATCCCGATAAAACGGCTTCAACGGCGGCTGAGACCACCGCGCCTGCCCCGGCGCCTGCTCCCAAGGCTTCCAAGTCCGCCGCGACTCGGTCTGGTTCTATGGGGTTGCCTGCTCCGTTGCGCGATTCCTTGTCGCTTAATCGTTATGCGCGCTAAGCGGAGGCTGCCATGCAAAAAATAATTCCCGTGCTGATCAGTCTGGTGATCGTGTTGGTCGTACTTTCATCCTGCGTATTTGTGGTGGGCGAACGCGATTCCGCCTTGCTCTTTGCGTTTGGCAAAGTACGTGAAACCATCACTAAGCCTGGCTTGTACTTCAAGCTTCCTCCGCCGTTCGAAAATGTGGTGTTTCTCGACAAACGCCTGCAAACCATCGAAGCGGCGGAACCTGAACGCATCCAGACGTCTGAAAAGAAAAATCTGATGATCGATTCTTTCGTCAAATGGCGCATTGCCGATCCGCTCACGTTCTACGTCACCTTCGGCGTGAATGACCGCGCCGCGCAAGAGCGCTTGCAGGCGCAGATTCGCGATGCCTTGAATGCCGCGGTGAACGTTCGCACGGTGAAAGAGGTGGTGTCCACCGAACGCGACAAAATCATGGAAGAGGTGCTCACCAACGTCGAGACGCGCGCCAAGCCCCTGGGCGTGCAAGTCGTCGATGTACGCCTGCGTCGCATCGAATTCGCACCCGAAATTTCCGAGTCGGTTTATCGCCGCATGGAGGCCGCGCGTACCCAGGTCGCCAACCGCCTGCGCGCCACCGGCGCGGCCGATAGCGAAAAAATTCGGGCACAAGCCGACCGCGAACGTCAGGAAGTCATGGCCACGGCTTACGCCAAGGCGCAAGACATCAAGGGCCAGGGCGACGCGAAAGCCAATGCAATTTATTCTGCGGCCTATAGCAAGAATCCGAAGTTTTTCAGCTTCTACAAAAGCCTCGAAGCCTACCGTGCGGCTTTCTCCAAGGCCAGCGACGTGCTGGTGCTAAGCCCCAAGTCCGAATTCTTTAAGTACTGGAATTCGGCGGCAGGCGCCAAACCGGCTGCTACACCGTAATGAGCCGTGTCTATGGCGAATCTGCGACAAAACGCCGATTCGCCATTTGGGC
Organism: Candidimonas sp.; assembly: GCA_004297945.1. GTDB lineage: Bacteria > Pseudomonadota > Gammaproteobacteria > Burkholderiales > Burkholderiaceae_B > Paralcaligenes. The sequence goes on from SCRC01000055.1 coordinate 40,382, forward strand.
GGGGCGCGACAACAGGGTACAATAGCCTGTAAGTTGACAGATTATTGCCGCAAGCGACCGGGCGGGCTTACGCCTCCAGTCGCTTTTTCTTTGTTTGCCCGGTTTTTCCCAAGCCTTTTTCACTTTCACACCAATGTCCAAATGGCTGTTGCCAGAGAACCTGGCCGATATCCTCCCCGCCGAGGCGCGACGCATTGAAGAACTGCGGCGCGATTTACTCGATCTGTACCGTACCTATGGGTTCGAACTGGTGGCTCCTCCCCTGGTGGAGTATCTCGACTCTTTGCTGACGGGTACGGGGGGCGATTTGAATCTGCGTACATGCAAGTTGGTCGACCAGCTATCGGGCCGCACCCTGGGCGTTCGGGCTGACATGACTCCGCAGGTGTCGCGCATCGATGCGCATCTGCTCAATCGCGAGGGTGTCACCCGCCTTTGTTATTGTGGCACGGTGTTGCATGCCCGCCCCTCGGGCCTGTTGTCTGATCGCGAGCTTTTGCAGATAGGCGCCGAATTGTTCGGCCACGCCGGCGTCGAAGCCGATATCGAAATTATCCAGTTGGCCTTCCAGAGCGTGGAGCGCGCCGGGGTAAGCCACGCGCGGCTGGACCTGAACCATCCGGGCGTCGTCCATGCTGTTATCCAGGCCGACCCGGCGCTGCCAGGCGTAGCGGACGAAATTTACGACCTGCTCAGCAGCAAGGATACCCCGGGCTTGATCGATCTGGCTAAGCGTTTACCCGATATGCAAGAGGCCAGCTTGCAGGCATTATTAACCTTGGTGTCGTTGTACGGCGGCCCCGAAGTCGTTGCGCGAGCGCGACGCGTCATGCCTGCCTTGCCCGCGGTACAAGACGCACTGGCCAGCCTTGAAACCCTGATGCTCGCTTTGCCCGATCACGAGCTTGGCATCGACCTGGCCGATATGGGTAGCGGCTACGGCTACCATTCGGGGGCCGTATTTTCCATTTATGCCGATGGCTGGCACGATGCGCTGGTCAAGGGCGGTCGCTACGACGGCATAGGCAAGGCTTTTGGCCGTGCCCGGCCTGCGACTGGGTTCAGTCTCGATTTGCGCAAGCTTTCGTCGGGGCTCGAACCGCCATTGGTTGCGCGTGCCATTCGCGCGCCGTGGGGTACCGACGCGCTGCTGCTGGACGCATTGCGGGCGCTGCGCGAATCAGGCGAAATTGTGGTGCAGGCCCTGCCAGGCCAGGCGCAGCACTTGGACGAATTTACCGTGGATCGGGAATTGATACTCGATAACGGAGCATGGAAGGTAAGAGCAACATGAGCAAGAATATTGTAGTGATCGGCACGCAGTGGGGTGACGAGGGCAAGGGGAAAATTGTCGACTGGCTGGCTGAGTCGGCTCAGGGTGTCGTTCGATTCCAGGGCGGGCACAACGCGGGCCATACCTTGTGGATCAATGGGAAAAAAACCATATTGCGCCTGATTCCGTCGGGTATCATGCACCCCAATGTAATCTGCTATATCGGTAATGGTGTGGTGCTTTCACCCGAAGCGCTCCTGAATGAAATAGCCGAGCTCGAAAACTCGGGAATCAATGTGCGCTCACGCCTGCAAATTTCACCTGCGTGCCCCTTGATCCTGCCTTATCACATAGCCATCGATCAGGCGCGCGAAGCGCGCAAGGGCGACGGCAAGATTGGCACGACGGGTCGCGGGATCGGCCCGGCCTACGAAGACAAAATAGCGCGGCGTGCCTTGCGTGTCCAGGATCTCTACGATCCGGCCACCTTTGACGCCAAGCTGGCCGAGGTGCTGGATTATCACAATTTCGTACTGACCCAATACCTGGGCGCCAAGGCCATATCGGCCGATGAAGTACGCGATCGGGCGATGGCGCTTGCGCCGGCCATCGAGCCCATGGTGGCCGACGTATCCAACAATCTGCATATTGCTCAAAAGTCGGGCCACAACTTGCTGTTTGAAGGTGCGCAGGGTGCCATGCTCGACGTCGATCACGGCACATATCCCTACGTCACCAGCAGCAATTGCGTGGCTGGGGCCGCAGCCGCCGGCTCGGGCATCGGACCGCAATCCTTGCATTACGTGCTGGGCATCGCCAAGGCGTATGCCACGCGAGTGGGCTCGGGGCCTTTCCCCAGCGAACTGCTCGACGACACGGGGGCGCAGCTGGCGTCGGTCGGCAAGGAGTTCGGCTCGGTCACGGGGCGCCCACGGCGTTGCGGCTGGTTCGACGCCGCGGCCATGAAGCGTTCGGTCATGATTAACGGCATTTCGGGGTTATGCATCACCAAACTGGATGTGCTCGACGGTCTTTCTGAAATCAAGATCGGCGTGGGCTATCGCTATCGCGGAGAATTCCTCGACGTTCTTCCCTACGGAGCAAGCGCTGCGGCCGAAGCCGAGCCCGTGCTGGAAGAGCTGGCGGGCTGGTCCGAATCGACAGTGGGCATTACCGACTACGACAAGTTGCCTATCAATGCGCGCCGCTACCTGGAGCGTATTTCCGTCTTGTGCGAAGTGCCCATCGATATGGTGTCCACCGGCCCTGATCGCCTGGAAACCATTGTGCTGCGCCACCCCTACAACGGTTGATTTGCTCGCTCGATGTTGTAGCGCACACCCCTTGCGGATGTTGTAGCGCACCCCTTGCGGGTGTTGTAGCGGCACCCCTTGTGGGTGTTGTAGCGGCACCCCTTGTGGGTGCCACAGCGGGTTCTGTAGCGGCACCCACAAGGGGCGCCATAGTGCGACGTTATACGCGAAAAGGCGAATGCCAGCTGGGTTTAATATATCGCTTCGCCCAGATTGACGGCCGTAATATTCCACAGGAGTTATGAGATGAATTTGCCCGCAAGCACGGATCGCGACCTATGGGTCAGTTGGGATCAATACCATAGTTTGATCGAGCGTCTGGCCTTGAACATACACGGCGCAGGCTGGCAGTTCGACAATATCGTCTGCCTGGCGCGCGGCGGCGTACGGGTGGGCGACGTGCTATCGCGTATTTTCGATCTGCCTCTGGGTATTCTGGCGACCAGCAGCTATCGCGAGGCGGCCGGTACGCAGCAGGGGCAGCTGGACATCGCGCAGTTCATCACCATTACCCGCGGCACGCTTGAAGGGCGGGTGCTGCTGGTCGACGACATGGTCGATACAGGCCTGACCTTTACCCGGGTGGGTGAGCATCTTCGGACACAATTTCCCTCTATCACCGAACTTAAAAGCGCTGTGCTGTGGTGGAAAGGCCATTCCAAGGCCACTCCCGACTATTTCGTCGACAAACTCCCTACCAATCCTTGGATACATCAGCCTTTCGAGGATTACGACAGCTTGCGCCCCCATCAGCTTGAGGCCTGGGTTGGGAAAGGTGTTCGCAACTAGGCGTTTCATGCTAAAATCTTTGGCTGACTATTGCCGTATTTACTTAAACCGGTATTTACCTAAACCCGTATTTACCTAAACCCGTATTTACCTAAACCCGTATTTACCTAAACCCTATAAACCAAACCGCAAGGCTTAAGACACTACATGCCTATCGTTCGTCTGAAAGAAAACGAGCCCTTCGAAGCGGCGCTACGCCGTTTTAAGCGCACTATTGAAAAAATCGGCCTTTTGACCGAACTGCGTTCGCGCGAATTCTACGAGAAGCCCACAGCTGAACGTAAACGCAAACTTGCAGCGGCTGTCAAACGCCACTACAAGCGCATACGCAGCCAACAGCTGCCTCCGCGTCTGTATTGATCCCTGAACCATTTGTTCAGGATTTACTCGCCCGGATTGATGTTGTCGATGTTGTCGGGCGATATGTAGCGCTTCGCAAAGGCGGAGCCAATCTGCTTGGCCTTTGCCCGTTTCACAACGAAAAAAGCCCCTCCTTTACTGTTAGCCCCACCAAGCAGTTTTATCATTGCTTTGGTTGCGGCGCGCACGGTAGCGCGATTACGTTCCTGATGGAGCATACCGGAGCGAGCTTTCCAGAGGCTGTGAGGTCTTTGGCGGCAAACGCGGGTATGAGCGTGCCCGAAGAGCCGCGCAGTCCGCAGCAACGTGCCGCCACGCAGCGCCACAAGCAGGAAGCCTCGCAGCACCAGCAAATACTTGACGCGGCGCAACGCCATTATCTGAGCGAGCTCAAGGTTTCGGCGGCGGCGATAGCTTATCTGAAAAAGCGAGGGCTCAACGGACAGATTGCCGCACGTTTTGGCCTGGGCTGGTCGGGCGCCGACCGTCGCGGGTTGGCCACTGTTTTTCCGCACTACGAAGAACCGTTGCTTATCGAATCGGGCCTGGTCATAGAGTCTGAAGACGGGCGCAGGTACGATCGTTTTCGCGAACGTGTGATGTTTCCGATTCGCAACGCTCGGGGCCATCTGATTGGCTTTGGCGGCCGCATCATCGGCCGCGGCGAGCCCAAATACCTGAATTCGCCCGAGACGGCGCTGTTTTCAAAGGGTCGCGAGCTATACGGCTTGTGGGAAGGTCGGGCCGGGATACGTGCCGAAGGCTATGTGCTCGTGGTCGAAGGGTATATGGACGTGGTGGGTCTCGCCCAGCAAGGGATCGAGAACGCGGTTGCTACCCTGGGTACGGCCACCACTGTCGAACATATTCAGAAACTGTTGCGTACCAGCGACAAGATTATTTTCAGCTTCGATGGCGACGGAGCGGGACGCCGTGCCGCGTGGCGCGCCTTGCAGGTTTGCCTGCCCATGTTGCGCGATGACGTGTCGATACGGTTTCTGTTTTTGCCCCCCGAACACGACCCCGATTCGTATGTGCGTGAATATGGTGCCGAGGCGTTTCGCGCTTGCGTGGCCGAGGCCATGCCTTTGTCACGTTTCATGCTTGAAGAATTGGCGTCGCGCCACGCCATGGACGAGGCCGAGGGGCGAGCGGCCTGTGTGCATGAAGCCAAGCCGCTGCTGGCCAGTTTGCCTGAAGGGACTGTGTTGCGCGTGCAGATCGAGCGTGAATTCGCCCGCCTGGTCCAGTTGACGCCCGAGGAGCTGGCGGCGATGCTCGCGGCGGCCCCTGCCTTTAAGGCGGCGCTGACCATTGCACCGCAACCGGGCGAATACGATAGCGCCAGGCCCAATGCGTCGCCGCAGCGGGCAGGCATGCCGGGGCCGAGCCTGGATGATGAGCCTTATTTTGAATCGGCGCCAGCAGGCGAATTGCAGCCTCGATCAGCGGGCCGCGCCCGCCGTGGCGCCAATCGCCATTCGGTGATGCCGATGGCCAAACGTTTGCTGCGCCTGCTGTTGGCGCATCCGGCCCTGGTGGATAATTTAGGTGATCAACAGCTTGAAGTTCTTGAGCACGGCCCCCATCTGATTATGGTAAGAGAATTATTGGCCCTGGCTCATGCAAGCGGGGCGCGTCATGTGGGGGCGCTGCTTCAGGCCGCCGATCCGGGCTCTGATCTTGCCGAGGTGCTAAGCGCCTTGTCGATCGAGCTGCTGAGCCAGGATGATTTGCCCGATCCGCAAACCGAATGGAATGACGCTTTGTGTCGTATCGAAATTGAGACGCTTGAGGCTGAACAGTCCTCCCTGATTAAGGCCGGTTTGCACGATGACATGGCCCGCAAGCGGTATCAGGAGATCACCGGGCAGATTAAGCTGTTGAGGAATGTTTCATCGCATTAATTGCTGTAAAATAAAAGGTTTTCGCAGGGTGTTTACGTGTCGTTGTGGTAGTTTTGGGCGTATTTATTCGATAAGAGTATGTTTTTTGCGCCTTTGCCTCCATGGCAAAATGATGGTGTTTTGAATTCGAAGCCTCTCTCAGCCTTGTAACCATTGCGTCAAGGAATTTAATTTACGGGCTTCGCACGGGCATCAGGGTTTTTGCGCGCCGTAGTGCATCTTTGCGATTAGTAAGTTCTGCCCTGCAACATCCGATTGCTGCTATTGGCCAATCGGGTGTGTTTGCGCCTACGGAAGCGACTATGACTCAAGCAACTGGTAAAACCTCGTCGGCAGCCAAAAAAGATGCTGCCAAAAAATTGGGCGCACCCGCCGCGCATAAAGCCGCGAGCAACGTGAAGGGTGCCGCTGTGGCGGGTACGGCGACTGGCGCCAAGGCAACGGCAGCCACGCCGGCCGTAAAAAGCGACGTGGCCAAGAAGACGGGTGTAAAAGCCGCCGCGCCTAAGGCGGCGGGCAATCAGCTGGCCAAAGCAGACAAGACAGCGGTAGCCAGCGAACCGAAAAAATTGTCCAAGACTGCAGTGCGCGCCATCCCCAGCGGGCGTCGTCCAGGGCGTCCGGCTAAAAACGCGAATAATGATCGACCCGATTTTGACGATGATGCCGATGGCGAGGCCGAAGTCATCCCCGATCTGAAACCGTTGCCAAAACGTGGCGGCAAGCGCGCCAAGGCCGATAAAGACGCTCCGGCGCGCAGCCAGATGACGCCCGAGGAGCAGGAGGCTCGTCGTAACCGTCTGAAGGTTCTCATCAAACTTGGCAAAGATCGCGGCTACCTCACGTACGGCGAGATCAATGACCATTTGCCCGACGACCTGGTCGATGCCGAGGCGATTGACGGCATTATCAGCACCTTTAGCGATATGGGCATTGCCGTTTATGACCAGGCGCCGGATGCGGAAACCCTGCTGCTAAGCGACAACGCGCCGGTGGCTTCGAGCGACGATGACGTTGAAGACGAAGCCGAGGCCGCCCTGACGACCGTCGATTCGGATTTCGGCCGCACTACAGACCCGGTACGGATGTACATGCGGGAAATGGGCACGGTCGAACTGTTGACTCGTGAAGGCGAAATCGAAATTGCCAAACGCATCGAAGATGGCTTGAAGCATATGGTAATGGCTATTGCCGCGTGCCCAACCACGGTCAACGAAATTCTCAGTCATATTCAGCGCGTGCGTGAAGGCACCGCGCAAGTCGACGAAGTGGTCGATGGCCTGATCGATCAGGAAGGCGAAGAATATGCCGGGGCCGGAGTCACGATAGAAAGCGACGAAAACGAAGACGGGCCTGCGGGCGGCATGAGCAGCAAGCAGCTTGAAGTGTTGCGTGTGCAGGCGTTGAAGAAATTTGAAGTCATTAACGTCTGGTTCGAGAAAATGCGCCGGGCGTTCGAAAAAGAAGGGTACGAAGCGCAAAACTATATTCAGGCGCAAGAGGCCATTCTCAATGAGCTGATGGGCATACGCTTTACGGCCAAAATGGTCGAACGACTGGCTGATACCTTGCGTCGTCAAGTGGCCGACGTGCGCAAGCTCGAACGCGCGGTTCTGCATACCTGCGTCGATCGCGCCAACATGCCGCGTGCGTATTTCATCAAGGCTTTTCCTGGGCATGAAACCGATCTGGGCTGGGTCTTGCGCGAAGTGGCGGCCGGGCACGATTATTCGGAAACGCTCGAGCGCCATATTCCCGCAGTACAAGAGCTGCAGCAAAAGCTGATCGATTTGCAGGTCAGTGTGGTGCTGCCGCTTAAAGACCTTAAAGACGTCAACAAGCGCATGGCGACCGGCGAGGCCAAGGCACGCAAGGCCAAACGTGAAATGACGGAAGCCAATTTGCGGCTGGTGATCTCCATTGCCAAAAAATATACCAATCGCGGTTTACAGTTCCTGGATCTGATCCAGGAGGGCAACATCGGCCTGATGAAAGCGGTCGACAAGTTCGAATATCGCCGCGGCTACAAATTCTCCACCTATGCCACCTGGTGGATACGCCAGGCCATCACGCGTTCCATTGCCGACCAGGCGCGTACGATCCGTATTCCGGTTCATATGATTGAAACGATCAATAAAATGAATCGCATCAATCGCCAGATTTTGCAGGAAACCGGCGCCGAGCCCGATCCCGCGACCCTCGCGCAGAAGATGGATATGCCCGAAGACAAGGTGCGCAAGATCCTTAAAATCGCCAAAGAGCCGATATCGATGGAAACGCCCATAGGCGACGACGACGATTCGCATTTGGGCGATTTTATCGAGGACACGGGCACGTTGTCGCCCTCCGAGTTTGCGTTGCACGGGTCGATGCGTGATGTGGTCAAGGAAGTGCTCGATTCGCTCACCCCGCGCGAAGCCAAAGTGCTGCGCATGCGTTTCGGGATTGAAATGAGCACAGACCAAACGCTGGAAGAAGTCGGCAAGCAGTTCGACGTCACCCGCGAACGGATTCGTCAAATCGAAGCCAAGGCCTTGCGCAAGCTGCGCCACCCCAGTCGTGCGGACAAACTCAAGAGCTTCCTGGAAGGGCAGTAACCATCAGGCGTTCTTGATGTTGTAGGTTGTAGCGGCAGCCCTTGTG
>SCRC01000056.1 GCA_004297945.1 Candidimonas sp.
CCCTTCTTTCAGCCTCACCTCACGGCTTCGACCTTGGGTTTCGCTACGCTTGTCGTCACTGCTTGCGATGACCTCCTTTCAGATCATAAGTACATGCCCATGTCGGGCACACTAGCGGCACCCCTAGTGGGTGCCAAAACCGTTGCCTATATATGTGGCCATACAGAATGGCACCCACAAGGGGTGCCGCTACATGAGCAGCCAGCAGGTATCTGTAGCGGCAGCCCTTGCGGGCTGCCCTCCATCCGGCAACAGTCAAGACGCTATCCACGAAAGACAAACCAGACCTAGCCAAACCGCCCGGTGATGTAGTCTTCGGTTTCCTTGCGCACGGGCTTGACGAAGATCTGGTCGGTTTCACCGAACTCCATGAGTTCGCCCAGATACATGTAAGCGGTGTAGTCCGAGCACCGCGCAGCCTGCTGCATGTTGTGGGTCACAATCACTACGGTGTAGTCGGACTTGAGCTCGGCGATCAGCTCTTCGATCTTGGCGGTGGAAATGGGGTCCAGGGCCGAACAAGGCTCGTCAAGCAGCAAAACTTCCGGCTTGATGCCCACGCCGCGCGCAATGCACAGGCGCTGCTGCTGGCCGCCCGACAAGCCATTGCCGCTTTGATGAAGCTTATCTTTGACTTCATTCCATAAAGCCGCTTTGCTCAACGCCCACTCGACGCGCTCATCCATTTCGCCTTTGCTGAGTTTTTCAAACAATCGCACGCCAAAGGCCACATTGTCATAAATGCTCATGGGGAAAGGCGTGGGCTTCTGGAACACCATCCCAACCTTGGCGCGAATCAAGGAGATGTCCATTTTCGAGGTAAGCAGATTTTCGCCGTCGAAATTGATTTCGCCTTCGGCACGCTGGCCGGGATAGAGCTCGAACATGCGATTGAAAGTCCGCAGCAGGGTCGACTTGCCGCAGCCTGATGGACCGATGAACGCGGTAACCTTGTTTTCCCGAATAGCCATATTGACATTGCGTATGGCATGAAATTTACCGTAGTAGAAATTAAGGTTCTTAACCTCGATTTTTACTTGCTGACTGGGCTTGGAAGCGTGCATGGTTGGTTCCAGACGCAGGGCTTGGGCCCTGCGCGTTTTAATTTATTTGCGAAAAAAAGAACGTGCCACGATATTGATGCCAAGCACCAGCAAGGTGATCAAAACGGCACCAGCCCAGGCCAGCCGGTTCCAGTCCGCGAAGGGGCTGGCCGCGTATTGATAAATCACCACCGGCAAATTGGCCATCGGTGTATTCATATCGAGCGACATGAACTGATTGTTCAGCGCGGTAAACAGCAGGGGCGCCGTTTCACCGGCAATGCGGGCAACAGCCAGCAGCACGCCGGTCATAATACCGGAGCGTGCGGCGCGATAGCTGATCAGCGTAATAATGCGCCATTGTGGGCAACCCAAAGCGGCGGCTGCTTCGCGCAAGCTATTGGGCACCAGCATCAACATGGTGTCGGTAGAACGCACCACGACTGGAACCACCAGAATCGCCAGAGCAAAGGCGCCAGCCCAGCCCGAGTAATGCCCTACTTGGGCCACAAACACGGCATAGATAAATAAACCGATGACAATCGACGGAGCGGAAAGCAACACATCATTCAGAAAACGAGTGGCAGGCGCGAGCCAGCCTCGCTTGCCGTACTCGGCCAGATAAGTGCCTGCCAGAACGCCTATGGGAGCACCGATCAGGGTGCCCACCGCCGACATCATGACACTGCCCACAATGGCATTCAACAAACCGCCATCGGCTCCTGGAGGCGGCGTATCGTGAACGAATAATGACAAGGTCAGCGCCGGGCCTCCTTTGTAGATCAGGGTCAGGATAATCCAGAACAGCCAGAACAGGCCGAACAGCAAAGCCGCCAGAGACAGCGTCAGCATCAGTTTATTGAAACGCTGCCGTCGCCGGTACACCGGGTTGCTTATGCCTATGATCGCTTCAGGGTTGAACATGAATTTATCCGGTTAGCGCGAACTGCCTTCGTTTTTAGCCAGGCGCATCAAAAGTATTTTGGATAACGCCAGAACGATAGTAGTGATGAGAAACAGGATCAGGCCAAGCTCGAGCAAGGCGGATTTCTGCACGCCGCCTGCCTCGTTGAACTCGTTGGCCAGCGCCGACGCAATCGAGTTCGACGGAGAGAAAATCGAGCTTGGCAAGTTGAACGCATTGCCAATCACAAAGGTGACAGCCATGGTTTCACCCAATGCCCGCCCCAGACCCAGCATGATGCCGCCTATCACGCCATTCTTGGTAAAAGGCAACACCACTTTCCAGACCACTTCCCAGGTAGTTCCACCCAACGCATAGGCCGATTCTTTAAGCATGGGCGGCACCACTTCGAAAACATCGCGCATCACTGCCGTGATAAATGGAATCACCATAATCGACAGGATCAGGCCCGCTGTGAAGATGCCGATGCCAAACGGGGGGCCAGAAAACAATTGCTTAAGCACCGGTATGGGTTCAAAGAAGGCAATCAGCAGGGGCTGGATATAGGACTGAAAAATCGGCACAAAAACAAATAGCCCCCACATACCGTAAATAATGGAAGGAATGGCGGCCAGCATTTCAATGGCCGTACCCAAAGGCCGGCGCAGCCACGTGGGCGAGAGCTCGGTCAGGAACATGGCAATGCCAAAGGAAACGGGAACCGCAATAACCAGCGCGATCAGCGAGGTCAGCACCGTGCCCACGACCGGCACCAGCGCACCATAAATATGGTGGACCGGATCCCAGTCATTGGTCCACAGAAACGTAATTCCATAGGCGGCAATGGACTGGCGGCTGCCGTAAAGCAACGACCCCATAATGGCCGCCAGGAGCGCAAACACCAGAAAAGCAAAAGAGCGCGTCAGATTCTTGAATAAGACGTCCATTATGGCGTTCTGATTTTTTTTCATGTCCGCTCGTTGTTCGCCACGCTCAAGACCTGTAATGTATGCACGCTTAATTCCTACCTGGTTTGGGACTAAAGACTTATATTTTTACATAACAGGGACGGTATTACCTGTGGCACGTACTGGCATGTCTTTCGTAAGGACGGTTTTGACCGCTGATTGGCACCCACAAGGGGTGCCGCTACATATACCTGCCCGACGATATGTAGCGGCAGCCCTTGTCGCTGCCATCGGTACAACGCTATGTAGCGGCAGCCCTTGTCGCTGCCATCGGTACAACGCTATGTAGCGGCAGCCCTTGTGGCTGCCATCGGTACAATAACCGACACCTCGTTTAGCAAACATGGCAGCCACAAGGGCTGCCCCTACATATAACCGGCGCCGATACAAGGGCGCGAGTTATCCGGCGATCCTACTACTTATTTCCAGATTGCAGTACCGTCAGCGCCCTTGATCTCGGTTTTCCACAGTGCGGTAATCTGGCTGGTGACCGTTTCAGGCAATGGCACGTAATCTAGCGCCGCTGCAGATTTTCCGCCATTTTTAAAGGCCCAGTCAAAGAACGCCAACACTTCCTTGGCCGCTGCGGGCTTGTCCTGCAGTTTGTGGATCAAGATGAAAGTGGCCGATGTGACAGGCCAGGATTGCGCGCCCGGCTCATCGGTTAGCACCACACCCATTCCGGGCGCGCTCTTCCAGTCGGCATTGGCTGCGGCGGCAGCAAAAGCCGCTTGCGTGGGCTGAACAAACTTGCCGTCCTTGTTTTGCAATTGCGTCCAGGCCAGGTTGTTCTGCTTGGCGTAGGCGTATTCAACATAGCCGATCGAGTCTTTCAACTGACGCACATAGGCCGCCACCCCTTCATTGCCCTTGCCACCCTGACCTGTAGGCCATTTGACCGCCTTGCCTTCGCCCACTTGGGACTTCCATGCAGGCGAAACCTTGGATAAATAGTTGGTCCAGCCAAACGTGGTGCCCGAACCATCGGCGCGATGCACCACGATAATGGCTTTCCCAGGCAGGGTTACGCCGGGATTCAACGCCTTGATCGCGGCATCGTCCCACTTGGTGACCTTACCCAGAAAAATATCGGCCAGTACAGCGCCGGACAACTTCAACTGGCCGGCCTTGATACCTTCGACATTGACCACCGCCACGGTGCCGCCGATCACAGCCGGAAATTGAAACAGGCCATTCTTTTCAAGCGCATCGCCCTTCATGGGATCGTCGGATGCGCCAAAATCGACCGTTTTGGCAATAATTTGCTGCTGGCCGCCGCCCGACCCGATGGATTGGTAATTGACCTGATTACCCGTGGCCTGTTTGTACTGATCGGCCCACTTGGCATAGACGGGATAAGGAAACGAAGCACCAGCACCGGTAATGTTGGCTGCCTGAACCGTCAGCGCCGCAGTACCGATTACGACGCCGGTGGAAACTTTCAAGATGAGACGTTTAAACATCAAGGGGTCCTTCAGGTCTGATGAAGATTGTGGCGAGCAAAACTCGCATGCGATCATCCTAAACTCCAAATATGACATGTTCGTGACAGATCACTATCACGTCACTTTCCTAATACTTGCATCAAATAGTGGTGCATATTGAAAGGAGCACCCCGGCTCTTGACCTTTGTGTAGCTGCCATCGGCCTGTGCGCGCCACGCCAGTTGGTTATCGCGCAGTGCATAGGTAAAGGCTTCGGTAATGACCCGTTTTTTAAGCGCTTTATCTAAAACGGGGAAGCCTACCTCGACACGGCGGAAAAAATTCCTGTCCATCCAGTCGGCCGAGGCCAGATATACATCTTCCTGGCCGTTGTTGTAAAAATAGAACACTCTGGAATGCTCCAGAAAGCGCCCAATTATCGAGCGCACCCGGATATTTTCCGACAAACCCGCCACGCCCGCGCGCAAGGCGCACGCACCACGCACGATCAGGTCTATCTCCACCCCTGCCTGGCTGGCTTTGTATAGTTCATCGATCACTATAGGTTCGAGCAGAGAGTTCATCTTCGCCTTGACGCGCGCTTTCTTCCCCGCGCGGGCATTGACCGCCTCGGCGCGGATCATCGCCACCATGGTTTCGTGCAAGGTAAAAGGCGACTGCAGCAACATTTTCAAGGGGCGGCGCGCACCCAGACCGGTCAGCAGCGAAAACACCTTGTCCATGTCTTCGCATAATTTCTGATTGGCCGTCAGCAGACCGAAATCGGTGTATAGCTTACTGGTTCGAAGATGATAGTTGCCTGTGCCCAAGTGTCCGTAACGCCTGATCTCTCCTTCTTCGCGCCGTAGCACCAGCACCATTTTGGCGTGCGTTTTGTGCGCCACAACACCGTAGCTGACATGTGCGCCGACCGCCTCCAGTTTGGCCGCCCAATTGATGTTGGTTTGCTCATCGAACCGCGCCATCAGCTCAACCACCACCGTCACCTCCTTGCCCGCTTTGGCCGCCGCCAGCAACAATCGCATCAACTCGGAGTCTTCTCCTGTGCGATAGACGGTTTGCTTGATCGCCACCACAGACGGATCAGAAGCCGCCGCCGTCAGGAAACTGATGACTGGCTGGAAGGATTGATAGGGATGATGCAACAGGCGGTCGCGCTCGGCGATCGCCGCAAACAGCTCGTCAGGCTTGTCCGACACCTCGTCGAAGGGGGGCGGAATCCTGGGGCGGTAATCGGGAAATACCAGGTCGGGGCGCTCGACAGCGTTGCAAAGCTGCATCAGCCGTGACAAATTGACGGGCCCGCTGACCCGATATGTGTCGCGCGGCTCCAGGGAAAACTCGCCTTGCAAAAACGACGCCAGATCAACAGGCATCAGTTGATCAATTTCCAGCCTGACTGCGGCGCCGAAATTGCGTTGCGACAACTCACCTTGCAATGCCTGGCGTAGATTGGTGATTTCTTCTTCGTCGACAAACAAATCGCTATTGCGCGTAACACGCCACTGATGACAACCTTTGACTTCAAGCCCAGGGAACAATTCGCCGACATATTCGCTGATAAGCGCGGTCAGCAGCATATAGCCGTCGGCAATGCCGGCGATCTCGGGCGGCACTTTGATCACCCGCGGCAAGGCGCGCGGCGCCTGAACAATTGCAATCGAAGCCCGGCGGCCAAAGGCATCCTGTCCAGCCAGGGAAACGATGAAATTCAGGCTTTTGTTATAGACGCGCGGAAACGGATGCGCCGGATCCAGCCCAATAGGGGTCAGCATAGGCATGACCTCGCGCACGAATGTAGCGTGCGCCCACTCGCGCAGCGCCTCGGTCCAGGTCGGGGGCTCCAGCAAGCCGATGCCTTCGGCCATCAGCTTGGGCAATATTTGGGCCGTCAATAGCGAATTTTGACGCTCGACCAGACTATGCGCGGCCAGCTGAACACGCTCAAACGCTTCGGCAGGCGTAAAACCATCGTCGCCTACCAGCGATGAATTCTGGCGTTGCTGCTCTTTCAGGCTGGAGATACGAATTTCAAAGAACTCATCCAGATTCGAGCTGACAATACACAAGTAGCGCAAACGCTCCAGCAAAGGAGTGCTGCGGCTTTCGGCCATCGCCAACACCCGTTCGTTGAACTTGAGCAAGGACAGTTCACGATTCAGGAGCGTCGATTTGGGGGAAAGAAGAGACATACGTAGACCCATAATGGCACAGTGCGCAATCTTTTACTGCATTTTTTTTACAGTTATATGACAGTCTACGAGATTGTAGGAAATTGACCCAAAGTTGAACATATCGATGTATTTTCGCCTTTCTCAGCAGGGCGACCCGGCGCAGGTCGCTTCGGTCTTTATAATCCGAAAGTATTTATCACGGACACCTCTCTGCAATGGATCAACTACTTGCTGCGGTCGACCTGGGCTCAAATAGCTTTCGGCTGTCTATAGGCCGAGTCGTGCAAAACGAGGGCATGGCGCAGATATACGCCATCGATCGGCTCAAAGAGTCGGTACGCCTGGCTGCGGGGCTCGGGCCCGACAAACGGCTCAATCAAGAAGCGATCGATCGCGCGATTACGGCATTGAAACGGTTTGGCGAGCGTATTTCGGGCTTTCACCCAGATCGCGTGCGAGCGGTCGCTACCAACACCTTCCGGGTTGCCCGCAACGTGGCCGAATTCCTGCCTCGAGCCGAGGCCGCCTTGGGTTTTCCCATTGAAGTCATTGCCGGGCAAGAGGAAGCACGTCTGATTTTTTCGGGCGTCGCCAATGAGCTTGCACCTTCGGCCAACAGGCGGCTAGTCATCGACATTGGCGGTGGTTCGACCGAACTTATCATCGGCCGAGGCTACGAACCCATACGCATGGCCTCGCTTTATATGGGCTGCGTCAGCTATGAGCAGTTGTTTTTCCCCGACGGGCGCATTACCGAAGCGCGCATGGAACAGGCACAACTGGCCGCGCGGCGCGAGATTGAAGCAATCTCCAGACAATACTGCAAAACCGGTTGGCAAGAAGCCTACGGATCGTCAGGAACGGCCAAAGGGCTGCATGCCATTCTGATAGAAAGCGGCCTGTCAAAAAAAGGCATCACGCTTGCCGGCCTGGAAGGACTCAAGTCCAGGCTGATACGCGACGGTAAGGTCATGGCGAGCTCCCTGCCGGGGCTAAAGCCAGACAGGGCAATGGTGCTCGCAGGCGGGCTGGTCATTATGCTGGCGGTGTTCCACGAGTTGAAAATCAAGCTGATGATGCCCGGAGACGGAGCTCTGCGCATGGGTGTGCTGTACGATTTGCTGGGCCGCGACTCGCCGCACGACAAACGCGACGAAACCGTGCGTCAATTCATCAAACGCTATCAAATCGATACGCATCAATCTTTGCGCGTCAAAAAACTGGCGCTGGCGCTCTTTGAGCAACTGAACTTGCGCGGCGACGAAAAACAGGAGCTCATGCGCACTCTTTCCTGGGCCGGTGATTTGCACGAAGCAGGCATTTCAATTGCCCATGCCGACTACCACAAGCACAGCGCCTATATTCTTGCCCATGCCGACATGCCGGGCTTTTCCAACGATGCGCAAGCCCTGCTGGCCTGGCTGGTTCTGGGGCATCAGGGCAAGATCAACAAGCTGCGCGCACAGGAATCGACTCGGGCACAATGGCTCACCCTCCTTTGCCTGCGCCTGGCCGTACTGCTGTCTCGGCGCCGGGAAGATCTGGATACGCTGCCGCTGAAGGTCAGCGCCAACCACGACACTATTTCCGTCCAGGCCAAAACCCTGTGGCTCTCCAACCATCCCTTGTCTGCCTATACCCTGCGCGGTGAAATGACTGAGTGGGGGAAAAGCGATTTTAAATTTGAGCTGATTGAAGCGGCGTAGAGGGCTCTTTACGGCGATTTGCTTAGTGGGGAGATGGCAGCCACAAGGGCTGCCGCTACGAAACGTGCCTGACGCTCAGCGGCAGCCCTTGTGGCTGCCATCCAAACTGACAGAAGCTACGAAACCAAAGCCGGCATCCGGTCAAGGCCAAAATGACGACGATAGCGGGTATCCATGCGCGTCATATCCAGCAGTACCGGAAAATCGGCCGTATTGAAATCAGGATCCCAGGCGGGCTCGCCGCAAATGGTGGCGCCCAGCTTCAAATAGCCCTTGATCAGGGGCGGCACCCGCGCCGGCAAGGTGTGGTCCATCCGTTCGACCGGATAACGATAACGCGGCACCACTACCGGCAAATCAGGGGCATTTTGCAAAGCTTTGCTGGCTGCGCGCCAAACCGTGGCGGCCGTCACCCCATCGTCGCGCAGACTGACACTGGCGCAACCCAAAACGTAGCGCGCACCGTAGTCGTGCACGCGCCTGGCTACGCCCGACCACAACAGCATGATTACCGAACCGCTGCGATAATCGGCATGAATGCAGGAACGCCCAACTTCGACCAGACTGTCGCGCACCGGCGCCAGGCTGCTGATATCGAATTCCGATTCGGAATAATAGCCGCCTGCCTCGACGGCGTTGGCCGGAGTCAACAAACGATACGTGCCTACGACTCGGCCTGTGTCAATTTCTTTCACCATCAGGTGCTCGCACCAAGTGTCGTAGTGGTCGCAATCCAGGCCATCGACGGCGTCGGGAAAGATTGCATTCAACTCGTCGGTGAAAATGTTGTAGCGCAAACGCTGAATCGCTTCCAGCTCTTCGTTGCTGCGGGCAACGCCCATAACAAGGCCGCCCGCAGGCAAGCACGACCACGCGCCCCCCGCCACCACATCAGACTGTATACGCGCAAGCTCTAACATAAGGATCGCTCCGAGAACATTCCACGATTGTGTGCGTCAAATGTTACAAGCCATTGACCGACACATTACTTCTTCGTTAAATTTACCGCAACCAGTTGCCGCACCCCTTGCTCGGCCAAAGCCGCGTCTTCAGCCTCGACCATCAAGCGCAATTTGGGCTCGGTTCCCGAAGCGCGAATCAGTACACGGCCGCGATCCTTCAATTGAGCTTCGACCTGCGTCTTGGCCTGGGCTAAACCCGCATGGGTTTCCCACTGGACACCTGCCGCAAGAGGCACATTCACCATTTTCTGCGGATACATTTTCAACTCGGCCACCTGGCTGGCCAGCGTCTCACCAGCGCGGCGCATGCCCATCAATACTTGCAAGGCCGCGATAATACCATCGCCGGTTGTATGGCAGTCCAGACACAAAAGATGTCCCGAACTCTCTCCGCCATAAAGCCAGCCACGCTTCAGCATGCGCTCAAGCACATATCGATCACCCACCCGGGCGCGATCAAAACCCACCCCCAAAGCCTGCATCTGCTTCTCAAAACCGAAGTTCGTCATCAAGGTGCCTACTACCCCGTCCACCTTGCGCTGGGCCATGCGCCCCCGCACAATCGCATAAAGCAGTTCATCGCCGTTATACAAACGCCCGGAACCGTCCACCATTTGCAGACGATCGGCATCGCCGTCCAGCGCAATTCCGATGTCGGCGCCACGGTTTTGAACCTCGGCAATCAAGCCCTCGGGATGCAGGGCTCCGACGCCCTCATTAATGTTGAATCCGTCGGGTTGGCACCCTATGGCGTACACTTCGGCGCCCAACTCGCGAAATACGTGAGGCGCCACGTGATAGGCAGCACCATGAGCCGCATCGACCACGATCTTCAGACCCGAAAGATCCAGTTCGTTGGGAAATGTGCTTTTGCAAAATTCGATATAGCGGCCAGCCGCATCGTCGATACGTCGCGCACGGCCCAGGGCTTCAGACCCTACGCAGCCAAGCGGCTCTTCGATGGCGGCTTCGATCTGCGCCTCGACCTCGTCGGGCAATTTCATACCCTGCGCGGAAAAGAACTTGATGCCATTGTCTTGGTACGGGTTGTGCGAAGCGCTAATGACGATTCCAGCCACCAAACGCAAAGCCCGGGTCAGATAGGCCACCGCAGGCGTTGGTATGGGCCCGGCCAGCAAAACATCGATACCGGCAGCCGACAGGCCCGCTTCGAGCGCCGATTCGAGCATATAGCCCGATACCCGCGTGTCCTTGCCAATAATTACCGTGAGGCGGCCACGTTCGGGGTTTTGCGTAGACAGAACTCGGCCGGCCGCATAGCCCAGGCGCAGGGCGAATTCGGCGTTGATCGTCGCGCCGCCCACCTCGCCACGCACACCATCAGTGCCAAAATACTTGCGTTGACTCATAAGGAAACTCCATGTTCGATGGCCTGCCAAACCTTGATGGCATCGGCCGTTGCGCCAACGTCGTGCACCCGCACAATGCTGGCACCACGGGCAATGCCGGCCAAGGCTGCGGCAATGCTGCCTGCCACCCGTTGATCGGCGGGGCGGCCGATGACATGGCCTATCATCGACTTGCGCGACACGCCCAACAACAAGGGAATATCGGCAATTTGCAACTGCGTGAGGCCTTGCAACAGTAAATAGTTTTGCGCCGGAGTTTTACCAAAACCAAACCCCGGATCCAGGACAATGCGTCGCCGCGAGACGCCTTCCCGCAGCAATACGTCCAGGCGTTCTTGTAAAAATTGTTTGACTTCGCCCAACACATCATCATAGTGCGGTGCCTGCTGCATCGTGCGCGGCTCGCCCTGCATATGCATGACGCACAATCCACAAGACGAAGCGGCTACCGCCTCAATCGCCCCCGGATGGCGAAAGCCGTAAATATCGTTGATCATGTCAGCGCCAGCACCCAGCGCCTGCCGCATGACGGCCGGTTTGAAGGTATCGACGGACAATGGCACGCCCGCATCGCGCAAGGCCTCAAGAACCGGCAGCAATCGCCCGAACTCGTCGACTGCCGAAACAGAATCGGCGCCCGGACGAGTTGATTCCGCGCCAATATCCACGATATCGGCACCCTGAGCGATCAGGTCCCTGGCATGAGCAATGGCGGCATCGGCTTCAAAGTACAGCGCACCGTCTGAAAAAGAGTCGGGAGTGATATTGACCACGCCCATTATCAATGGGCGATCGAGGGTTAACTCGAAGCGCCCACACTGCAGGGTCGGCATGTCCATGGGGATGACAGGCGTGTCAGACAGGCGTAGTGGCCGTGCTGCTGTTGCCACCAGCCGGCGACAAGCCAGTGGGAGGTGGCGGGCTGTCCGAGGCATCGGAGGACACTTGAGGCACTTTGGGCGCGCGCGGTGGCCGGCCTTCCATGATGTCCTGGATTTGGTCGGCGTCGATCGTTTCCAATTCGAGCAAAGCGGCCGCCATCGCGTCCATCTTGTCGCGATTGTCTTCGATGATTTTACGGGCTACCGCATATTGCTCGTCGATGATCGAGCGGATTTCGTGGTCGACCTTTTGCATTGTCGATTCGGAGACATGCGTGGTTTTAGTGACGCTGCGCCCCAGAAATACCTCGCCTTCGTTCTCGGCATACACCACTGGCCCGAGCGACTCGGTCATGCCGTAGCGGGTGACGATATCGCGTGCAATTGCCGTGGCACGTTCGAAATCGTTGGACGCCCCCGTGGTCATTTGATGCATGAATACTTCTTCGGCGATCCGCCCGCCAAACAGCACCGCAATCGTATTGAGCAAACGCTCTTTATCCATGCTGTAGCGGTCACCTTCAGGCAACTGCATGGTGACCCCCAGTGCTCGCCCGCGCGGAATAATGGTGACTTTATGCACCGGATCGGTTTTAGGCAGCATGCGCGCTACCAGAGCGTGCCCGGATTCATGGTAAGCCGTGTTCCTGCGCTCTTCTTCAGGCATGACCAGAGTGCGCCGTTCGGCGCCCATGATGATTTTATCTTTGGCCTTTTCGAAATCGCTCATTTCAACCGCACGGCCGTTACGGCGCGCAGCGAATAAAGCCGCTTCGTTAACCAGATTGGCCAGGTCGGCGCCAGAAAACCCAGGGGTTCCACGCGCCAGAATCAGTGCATCGACGCTGGTCGCCAAGGGCACTTTGCGCATATGCACTTTAAGGATTTGCTCACGGCCGCGAATGTCGGGCAGCGATACAACCACCTGGCGATCGAAACGCCCCGGACGAAGCAAAGCCGGATCGAGCACGTCGGGACGGTTGGTCGCGGCAACGACCAAAACGCCCTGGCCGGTCTCGAAACCATCCATTTCGACCAGCAACTGGTTCAACGTCTGTTCGCGTTCATCATTGCCGCCGCCCAGCCCAGCGCCCCGCTGACGACCCACAGCATCGATTTCATCGATAAAGATAATGCACGGCGCCTGCTTTTTGGCATTCTCGAACATGTCGCGCACGCGCGCCGCACCGACGCCGACGAACATTTCGACGAAGTCCGACCCCGAAATACTGAAAAAAGGTACTTTGGCTTCGCCTGCAATGGCCTTGGCCAGCAAGGTTTTACCGGTGCCCGGCGAGCCCACCATTAAAACGCCGCGCGGGATACGCCCGCCCAAACGCTGAAACTTGGTCGGATCGCGCAGGAAATCAACGAGCTCCTGCACATCTTCTTTGGCTTCGTCGCAGCCGGCCACATCGGCAAAGGTAATATTGTTCGTGTTTTCGTCGAGCATACGGGCGCGCGATTTGCCAAAGCTGAACGCCCCGCCCTTGCCGCCACCCTGCATCTGACGCATGAAGAATATCCAGACGCCGATCAGAAGCAACATCGGGAACCAGGAAATAAACAGGCTGGTCAGAAACGAAGGCTCTTCGCGCGCCTTGCCCGAGACTTGCACCCCATACTTGACCAGTTCGGGCACCATCCAGAGGTCGCCAGGCGAGGTCAGGCTGTACGCGCGACCGGAGTCAGGCGTAACAAGGAGCGTATCACCCTGAATGTCGACCTTGCTGATGCGCCCAGCCTGTGCATCGTTCATGAATTGGGTATAGGTGACCGTTTCGGTTGTGGCGGCGCGACCGTCAAACTGCTTAAAAACCGTAAACAGTACCAAAGCGATCACCATCCAGATCGCCACCTTCGAAAACGAGTTGTTCAAAGCCAACCTCCACGTGTACTTTCGTACTCATCAAGCGCCCCCCGCACCTATGGCAGCAAAACAAGCGTATTAATAAGTCATTCTAACCCGACGGGGAAAATCATGTTCAATACCCGTCAGGGCTTTAACCGGCGTCCAACCAGGAACGTTTCCGACGATTTATCGCGCGACGCCTTTGGCTTGCGCTCGACCACTCGTTGGAAATGGCGCTTGAAAGATTCGACTATTTGCGAAAACCCGCTGCCATGGAATGCCTTGACAATGAGAGCGCCATCCGCAGTAAGATGCTGACAGGCGAAATCGAGGGCAATGTCGCATACATGCTGGATACGCGCGGAATCGGCCGAGCCTACCCCTGACAAGTTGGGGGCCATATCCGAAATTACAAGGTCGACCGGCTGATCGCCCAGCTGTTTTTCCAATTGCGCCAGTACCGCATCATCGCGAAAGTCGCCCTGGATGAACTCTACCCCCGCAATCGGCTCCATAGGCAGCATGTCCAGGGCGATGACACGGCCCACGATAACGCCACCGACACCCAGCATGCGC
The DNA here is from genome assembly GCA_004297945.1 of Candidimonas sp. Taxonomy (GTDB): domain Bacteria; phylum Pseudomonadota; class Gammaproteobacteria; order Burkholderiales; family Burkholderiaceae_B; genus Paralcaligenes. The sequence goes on from SCRC01000056.1 coordinate 13,882, forward strand.
TCGCGCGCCACTTGCGACCAGCTGCCCGGAGATGAACCCAGATCCACCACGGTATTGCCGCGTTGCATCAATTTTTCGGCATCAAGGATTTCGATCAACTTGAAGGCGCCGCGAGCCCGATACCCTTTTTGCCGCGCCATTTTGACGTATGGATCGTTAATATGCTGCTGTATCCATTCTTTTGAAAATTTATTTTTGGCCATTCCCGTACAATCTCATTATGCCCAAACTCGACATCACATCCCAAGAGCGTAGCGCGCTACGCGCCGCCGCCCACCCTCTGCACCCCGTCGTCCTGATCGGCGACCGGGGCTTATCCGAATCGGTGCTTAAAGAGATCGACCACAGCCTGACGGCGCACCACCTGATCAAGGTGCGTGTCGGAGGTGAAGATCGCGCAGCCCGTGAAACCATGCTCGACACCATATGCGATTCGCTATCGTGCGCACCGGTTCATCATCTGGGCAAAACCCTGATTATCTACCGACCAGACACCGAAGCCCTGCGCGCCCAGGCTGAAGCGGCCAACGCCACGCGCGCGCAACGCAAGCCTTCTGATCCCCATACGCCCAAAAAACAGGCGGCAACGGGCATCACGCGCACACGCCGCGTTGAAAAAGCCGAACGCGCCGCCAAGCGTGCCGAGCGTAACGAAACAGCGTCACCCAAAGCGCGGCGAGCAGCCGCAGTGGCCAGCGAGAAACCGGTCCACGGCATCCCGCGACGCAGCGGCAGCGCCCTGTCGCTGCGCGCCGGTGCACGCAGAAGCAGCACGGATCGCGGCGGCGTCAAGCGCTAACTCGATCAGAGATAGCTGACCCCCAGAACCTCGTATTCGCGTATCCCAGCCGGGGCCTTTACTTCGACTACATCGCCTTCGCCCTTGCCGATCAGGGCGCGGGCGACCGGACTGGACACCGAAATCTGGTTGGCGCGGATATCGGCCTCTACATCGCCCACAATTTGATATGTGACCCGCTCACCGGACTCCAGATCCTCGATTTCGACAGTCGCGCCAAACACCGCCTTGCCCTCCATATTGAGCGCCGACGGATCGATGATTTGCGCATTGGACAAGGTGCTTTCAAGCTCTTGTATACGCCCTTCGATAAAGGCCTGGCGTTCGCGGGCCGCATCGTATTCGGCATTTTCCGACAAATCGCCCTGCGCCCGGGCCTCGGCAATCGAACCGATGACATCGGGACGCTCGACAGTTTTCAGACGATGTAATTCGGCTTGCAAGCGCTCAGCACCGCGAGCAGTCAACGGGATCGCAGACATAATATTCCTGATTAAAAGTAAAAGACGCTCCTCAAAAAGAAGCGCCTAGTTTTGACATCCCCTTCGCGTAACGCGAAGGATCCTGTAGCGCGACATAAAGCCCTGTGTCTATCGCTCTGGTGGGTTCCCGGGCCGAGCATGCAACAGCGCTTGCTCGTATCCCTAGGCCTAACTTTCCGCATGCCCTGCGGTAGGTCTTTGACACCAAGACTTGGCTATTCTAAGTTTTAGCCCAAGCTTGATTCAAAACAAATCCCCGGCTCGGCGAGAACCGGGGATTTATGGTTATTGTCGGCAAAGTCAGGCCAAATTGCAAGCCGCCGTACAAATTCTAGGGTTTTCCCTTAAATCTACATCTAATATTATGAAAAAAAACGGATTTTTACTCGACTTTGGAAGCAGGCCGGCTCCCTATTTTCAATAGAGCATACAAAATGATGGAGCCGAAGGTGGCCGTACCGATGCCATCCAGTTTGAACGCAGCAAACTGAACCGAAAAATTGCCAGCCCCCAGAATCAGGGTGACTGCAGCCACGATTAAGTTGCGGTTGTCGCTGAAATCGACCTGGTTCACCACCCATATCCGGGCGCCGGCCACCGCAATCAGGCCGAACACCACAATCGACATGCCCCCTAGAACCGGCCCGGGTATAGTCTGGATCAGAGCGCCGAATTTGGGTGAAAACCCCAGAACAATCGCTATCAGCCCCGCAATGACAAACACCAGAGTGGAGTAGATGCGCGTGACCGTCATGACGCCAATATTTTCGGCGTACGTTGTCACGCCGGTGCCGCCGACTGCGCCGGAAATCATGGTGGACACGCCATCACCCACGAAGGCGCGCCCCAGGTATCTATCCAGATTCTGGCCGGTCATGGCGCTTACCGCCTTGATGTGCCCCAAGTTCTCCGCCACCAGAATCACCGCAACCGGCACAATGACGCTCATGGCATGAACGTTGAAAACAGGAGCCTGAAATCGAGGCAAGCCCAGCCAGGGAGCAGCCGCCACGCCGCTGAAATTGATCGGCTGCCCGAAACCGAACACGTTGGTCAGCAGTGCATACACCACGCAAGCCAGCAACAAGCCCGCCAGAATCAACAAACGCTGTACTGTGCCGCGGGTATATACCGCGACTGTGCCTACGCATAGCACGGTCATGAGCGCCATCAACGCCTCGAAGGTACTGCCTCCCATGGCACCTTTGGCCGCGATCGGCGCGAGATTCAACCCAATAACCGCCACGATCGCCCCGGTCACCACCGGCGGCATCCAGGCGTCGATCCAGTCGGCCGCCCCGCCAGAGCGGACATTAAGCCACCAGACCAGGCAGCCAATCAGCGTGTACACAAAGCCACAGGCGATAATCGCCCCCAGCGCCACACCCATATTGCCATTGGCGCCCGTCCCCGCGTACCCCGTCACTGCAATCACCCCACCGATAAAGGCAAAGCTCGATCCCAGATAGCTGGGAACTCGCCCCCCTACGAACAGGAAAAAAATCAGCGTGCCTACGCCAGACATCAAAATGCAGACGTTGGTGTCAAAACCCATTAACAAGGGAGCCAGAATAGTCGAGCCAAACATGGCCACGACATGCTGCGCCCCCATGGCAATACTCTGCGGCCACGACAGCCGTTCATCGGGCTGCACCACCAGCCCCGACACACCACCCTGCACTGGAGCCCAACGGGGAAAATACGAATTCGACATGCTGCTGCCTTTAAAAAGCCAAAGGGCCGACCACGACCTTTGGGCTGGCCAAAAGGAATTCATGGGTTGGCAAAAGGCAAAAGTGTACGTTTTGCAAGGCCTGCGCGGCAAGGTTTTTGTAGCAGCAGCCCTTGTAATCCATTTGAGAAAGTGCAGGGCCGTGGATTAAACCTATGTTCTAAGGCATTTTCGGTTGACCTATTTACGGGACTGAACGCGTTTCGCGTCGCTATTTTTTGGAGTCGTTTTGGGTGGGGTCATCGTTTAGGGTCGGGTAATTCTGTTAACACGCCGCAGGGCGGCGGGTGTTTGGTCGATGGCGGTGTCGGTGCCGATCCAATATTGACCCACCGATCCAATATTGCGCCAGAGCAGGCGGCGGCAAGTGAGTTCCAGGCATGCCATGACGCGAGCCGTCTATGGGGGCGGGGCCGGGCCGGCGTAAGGCGTGCTCCGGATGCTGACGAAGGGAAGGCGGGGGCTGTCGTCGGGCCTTGTTTGAGCGTAGCCGCGCCAGCGGCGTAGCGAGTTTGGCCCGGCGCCCGCCTGGACGAGGCAGATCCGGATCAAGCACGCCGTGCCGGCCCGGCCCCGCCC
>SCRC01000057.1 GCA_004297945.1 Candidimonas sp.
CGCAACCGGTTGGCAAACGCCTCGGGAATGGCCTGACTAAGATAAACCACTGCCGTTGCTCCGAAGATCCGAGCACCGGCAGCCATTGACAAGCCATGGTTGCCAGCGCTGGCACAAACGTAAACCGTTCCACGAAGTGCATCCTTCATATCAGCGAAACTTGCCGCTACGCCCGCTTTATCCGCTCGCAAGGCGGCTTCTCTGGCAATGACGTAAGCAGCACCCAGCGCCTTGAAGCTACCCAGTCCCATCCGCTGGCTCTCGTCTTTGAGCATCACTGCCTCGACAGCCATCAACCGGGCAAGACCCGACATATCGTGCAGAGGCGTCGGCATCGCCACAGGGCATCGCCGCAGCAAGGCTTCTGCCTCAGACGGGTCAGTGCTCACTTCGCCCTGCGCCATGCCCTCTTGATGGACAAAGCCGGTGCCTCGAAACGGATTATGGAGAAAATTCATATGTGAGTATTTCGCGCTTGCTGTTTCGAAAAAGTATACCTAGTAAAACTGCTGATTTTTTTACTCATTACTCCAATAAATGTTAATATTTTTGCGTTTTTTGTGACATTTACGATATTTTTCCACCGAGGCCGTTGCCTGCGTACAGCACGCGGCAGGAGCGCGATATCCCCGGGGCCACACCGAATCCGCTGCGGTAGCTGCCCCCCGCCGCAGGTTTTCCGACAACTAAACAGCCATGAAACCATACTCACTAGACAACACGGATCGGCGTTTGCTCGACCTCATGCAGAAAGACGCGCGTCAATCATTGGACGCCCTGGCCGACCGAGTCTGCCTATCGACTCCGGCCGTACAACGGCGGATAAAGAGGATGCGCGACGCAGGCGTGATCTTGGGCGATGTAGTGGTCGTAAATCCGGTAGCGATCGGATTGATGATGACCTTTATTGTGAATGTTCAGTTAGAGCGTGAGCGGTCCGGTCAGGTCGACGAATTTCAAAACACGTTAGCCCGCGAGCCTCTGGTACAGCAGTACTACTACGTGACCGGCGAGGGCGACTTCATGATTATTGCCCTGGCAAAGAATATGGATGAATTCGAGGCGCTGACCCGACGTCTGTTTTTTGACAACCCCAACGTCCGTGGCTTCAAGACTTCAGTCGTTATGGGAAAGTCGTTAAGATCTTTAACGGTGCCCGCAGTTCATGCAGGAATTTCGGACGAACAGGATTCTGTCTGACGAAACCCGCCGCGCTATAATGCTCCCCCGATACGGTGCCGTTGCGCGCTTATCGTACCTGAGCAGGCCGCAGCGGGATTGCCCGCAATTTGCCTCACGCAGGCTGCCCAACAACCTTTGATTTATTTTCTTGAATGGATCGTGATATCCGTTCGAGGTTCAGGACTATTAAATGACGAAACGTGCATCCGCGCGCCCAGAGCGGTCTGTCATTGCATCCGGCAGCCCTGGCGCGGTACCTATCGCACCGGCCTTAGACGCCACCATGGACGACGCGCATATCACGCGCGGGCCGACCAAGTTGAGCCGTCGAGTACTCTGGATCAGCCTGCTGGCTGCCGTGCTGGGTGTCATTGCGGCAGGGGTCGCCCAACTGCTGATGTTCATGATCAACCTTATCACCGACATCACTTTCTACGGGCGCGTGTCCGACGTAATCGGCCCGTCAACCATCAAGCACGCCGGCTCGTTCGTATTGTCGCCCGCCCACAACCACCTGGGGCTGTGGGTGATTCTAATGCCTGCAATCGGCGGGCTGATTGCAGGCGTCATGGCTCGCTGGGGCTCCCGCGCAATTCAAGGCCACGGCATTCCCGAGGCAATGGAACAGATACTTCAGAACGAATCGAAAATTCCACCCCGGATCACCTGGCTGAAGCCGGTTTCATCGGCGTTCGCAATCGGCACCGGCGGCCCCTTCGGAGCCGAAGGGCCAATCATCTCCACGGGCGGCGCACTGGGCTCTTTGGTCGGTCAGCTCCTTGCGGTTACGGCCACAGAGCGCAAGACGCTACTGGCTGCAGGCGCCGCTGCGGGCATGGCTGCCGTATTTGGCGCACCGATGTCCGCGCTGATCATGGCCATAGAGCTGCTGCTATTCGAACTGCGCCCGCGCTCGCTGATTCCGGTTGCACTCGCCGCTGTGACCGCGACCGGCGTGCGCTACGCCACCTACGGTTCGGGGGCGGTCTTTTCCATGCCTACAGTGCTCGAACCAGGCGGCTGGGCGCTAGGCAGCTACATCGTGCTTGGCGCGATAGTTGGGCTGCTCAGCGTATTGGTCACCAAGGCCGTGTACGGTGTCGAGGACGCATTCGAGAAACTGCCCGTCCACTGGATGTGGTGGCCAGCCATAGGCGGGCTCGTGGCCGGAGTGATAGGCTGGGTCGAACCTCGCACGATGGGGGTCGGCTACGACAACATCGACGCGATCGTGTCGGGCAGTTTCAGCGTCCAGATGCTGATCATGATATGCGTGCTGAAATTCGCCGCCTGGGTGGTCGCGCTCGGTAGCGGCACCTCCGGCGGCACGCTGGCACCGTTGTTCATTATTGGCGGCTCCTTTGGCGCATTACTCGGCATCGGCCTGGGCCATATCCTGCCCGTACTCGGGATGGATCCGCGCATCGCTGCGCTGGTCGGCATGGCGGCGATCTTCGCCGGATCTTCCCGCGCACTGCTGACAGCCATTGTGTTCGCATTCGAGACAACGAGACAGCCGGCTGCGCTGTTGCCGCTGCTGGGCGGCTGCACCGCTGCCTATTTGGTTTCGGCCCTTATCATGCGCAACACCATCATGACCGAAAAAATCGTGCGACGTGGCGTACGCGTGCCGATGGAATACAGCGCCGACTTCCTGCAGCGAATGACCGTTGGGCAGGTGTTCAATCGCAGCGTGGTGACCCTCAAGGCCGAGGACACGCTGGCGCAGATCCAGCAGTGGATACAAATGGGCGGCCCAGACACGCGACACCACGGATACCCGGTCGTCAATGCCGAAGGTACCGTCAATGGCGTGCTGACCGTGCGCGACCTACTCAACCCGGCAACCCCACCAACGACTCTCATCGGCCAAATGGTGCAGCAACCGCCGGTAGTGATCCGCGAGAATCATTCCCTGCGCGAAGCCTCCGACCTCATGGTCAACGCTGGCGTCGGCCGGCTGATCGTGATGAGCCGCAGCCAGCCGGCGAAGCTGCTGGGCATCCTCACTCGTGGCGACTTGATCAGCGCCCACGCCCATCGTCTGCATGAAAGCCGCGACGCCAGCCGCCAACTACGTGTCGACCTTCGGCGCCCGTTAAAGCCGCTGCGTGCGATACGACAACAGCAGACACGACGACCGAAACGGCCATCTTGATTCCAAAAGACACTGTTTGAAAAGGATGCGCTTCGGGGCCATTGGCCCTCGTCTTTAATGGATCAAAAAAACAGGAACATTAGTTTTTTTTGCCGCCTTTCGCAGTTCTTTATCCAACGTGGCTATTGGCAGGTTTTTCCGTTTCGCCAACTCCAGATACTGAGCGTCATAGCCAGACAATTTGAATTCGCGCGAAACCGCCGCTACCGCTAATTGAGTGCCGGCGGGAGAAGCGGCATCCAGACTGATCGGCAACTGCCCTAACCAATAAACGAATCCGGCCAGTGCGGATTCGCCCAGCTTTCCATCATTCTCATAGCCCCGCAGCACATGAACCGTCTCGGTGTACCACAACGCCGGAACTTGCGCAGACGCACCATGTAGTGAATCAAGAACTTGGTCGGCATAAGCCCTGTCAGCGGCCGAGCCGTCCAGGAGCGCCCATCGGATGCTGACAGAGTTATCCAAGACAAATTCACCAGCCATTATCGGCGGCCTCTCAGGCGCAATTCGTTGTATTCAGCCTGATTTGTGGTACCCGAGCGCATAGCCTTGATTGCCGCAATCGCCTCTTTTGTTTGCTGAGTTGCGCGGCTGGCACTTGGAACCAGGTCAGCTACAGGCTCACCACGATTCGTTATGGTGACTCGTTCTCCTTGCTGAACTTGCTTAATCAAATCGGGCAACTTTGTCTTGGCCTCATAAACTCCGTATTGACGCATCAGAACCCTCTCAAAGGAAAACCAGCTAATTTGATCTAGTCTACACACCAGACTATATAAGCACAAGCGAAATTAACGGATCAAAATTGATATCGAGCGTTAGCCCGGCGGTTACGTTCGGGTCGCCCCTGTGCTTGCTGGCACACTTACAAACAGGCGCCCCCAGGCCGGGGAGTAAAATTTTTGCTCATACTACAGCTTTGGCCAAGGAGCGGCGCGCTTTATGAACGACCATGATGAGATATTCCAGTCACTGGAAAAGCAGGGCTGGGCTATTTCCGACACCGTCATTCCGTTGTCGTGGCACATTACCCTGCTTACGCAGGGCTGGCATCTGTGGGAAACAGGGCACTTCTACATGGAAGGAATTGGCCGCAGCGCAAGCGATGCGCGGCGACCCGACGTCCGCGGCGACACTATTTGGTGGATTCACCCGAATTCGCCTCAAGCCAACCACCCTTTTTTCAGATGGATGGCGCAGTTTCGCGAGGAGCTGAACGAGCGCTACCATCTTGGCCTGCGCAGCCAGGAGTTCCACTTTGCGCGTTACGGCAAGGGTAAGGGCTATATAAAACATATTGACCAGCATCGCGATAGCGACCACCGGAAAATATCGATCGTGCTGTATTTGAACCTGCAGTGGAATCCCATGCATGGCGGCGAGCTTTGCCTGTACGAGCCCGATAACCCCAATGTAGAAATGCGGCGAGTCTCCCCCCAGGGAGCAAGGTTAGTGGTTTTTCACAGCGGCCTGGTTCCGCACGCGGTACTACCATGCCAACAAACACGCTGGAGCGTAACCGGTTGGCTACGCTCGGACGAGCCCGCCGGATGAGCGGTCTGAAGGTGGAAACTTCGTTCATTTTCGCCGCCCAACGATACGCCGTCATTCCCTGTTAACCTCTTGGCTATGCAAGGCCATTGGCCGAGTATTCCAACAGGTTTTCCGCCACACAGTCGGATCCAGCCTGGCTGCCGTGTATCGACCCGTCCACCATAATGTCTTCTTCGACTTCCTTTTCTTCAGCCGAGTACAACGACCATCCAGGCCCAGTGCTCATGCTGACTGTGGCACTGGTCGGCCTGTTCGCCTTTATTCAGGTGTATTCGGTACAGTCGATTTTGCCGCAGTTGCAAAATGACCTGAACGCAACCGTGGTTGAAATCGGCAATGCCGTGGGCATGACGGTCCTGGCTGTAGCACTGATTTCGCCCTTTGTCGGCATGCTCTCAGATGCCTTGGGGCGAAAATGGTTAATCGTGGCGTCGGTGTTTGTGCTGGCCGTGCCCACTGCGCTGATGTCCCAAGTGCAAACAGTGCACGGCCTGTTGCTATTGCGCTTTCTGCAAGGTCTGGCCGTACCAGGTGTATCGGTGGTCCTTATGGCCTATGTGGGCGAAGAGTTTCGCGGAACCACCATGGTGCGGATCATAACCATTTATGTCACGGGCAGCGTGCTGGGCGGTTTTACCGGCCGCTTCCTGCTGGGCCATCTGGCTGAAATCATGTCATGGCGAACATCCTTTGAGGTCATGGCCGCGCTTAACCTCGCCGGCACCGCCGTAGTATGGCGCGGCCTTCCCGCTTCGCGCCATTTCGTGGCCAATAACCACTTTACCACCAGCGTGGCAGCGTTGGCTAAACTGGTACGTAATCCCTCACTGCAAACCGCGTGTGCACTGGGGTTCACGGTGTTGTTTGCACAGGTTGGGCTATTCACATTCGTAAACCTACACCTGGCGCAGGCCCCCTATTACTTCAGCTCCGGCGATCTGGCCAATATCTTTGCGGTGTACCTGCTGGGCATGGTCGTTACGCCACTGACCGGCGGTGTGATTCCACGAATCGGTATTCGGCACACTATCCTGATATCGGTGGCCACGTCGGCGCTGGGCGTTTTGCTTACCCTTGCGCATCCAGCCTGGGGCATTGTGGCCGCGCTGGCCATCGCAGCCTGCGGAACGTTCATCACACAGTCCGCCACAATGAGTTTCATCGCGTACCGCATCACCAGTGGGCGCTCGTTGGCCAGCGGCCTGTATTACACCGCCTATTACTGCGGCGGCTTCGCCGGTGCCTGGGTCTGCGCCATCGCTTACTCATCTGGTGCTTGGCCAGCAACGGTTGCCGTGTTGGTTACCACACAAGCCGTGGGCTGGATCATTGCCTGGCGCCTCATACCCAGGTTCGGGGCCACAGGGGCTACGCGTTGATTCAGTGTGCCTGCGAATACTTTATCCCATTCGTCGGCCAGAATTACGGGTTCCGGCCATACTTTGAGGAAGCGTTGTCCGGCCGGACCGGCCGCTATATCACCAAAGGCGTCACCAGCAAGAAAGCGGGCTACTACCTTGCTCGTCCAGTGACGGTCGACGGCGAGATTCGCGGCGTTGTTGTGGCAAAAATGTCTTTCGACGCGTTGCAAGCCAGGCTGGAACAATTTTGGCGCAAAGACAATGAACTTGACCTTGTTACGGACGATAACGGGGTGGTGTGTGGCCTTGGTTACGCCGAAGGCGCACGTCTATCGCGCACGCTTGGCGGCTGGCAGGTCATCAGCTGGGCGCTGGTGCTGTCCTTGCCCATCATGCTTCCGATCGCTCTACTCACTATGCCAGCAGCGTTCGATCATGTCGCTGCGCCGGCGTGGTTTGGCTTGGCCTACGTCTCGGTATTCAGCATGTTGATCGGCTTCATGTTCTGGTATCGGGGTTTGGCGCTGGGTGGCATCGCGGCAGTCAGCCAGCTTCAGTTGCTCCAGCCATTTTTCGGTCTAGGAGTTTGTCGGGCTTTTTGCTAGGAAACCGCGGTCGTGCTTGGTAAAATACCGATGAGCCTAGCCATGAAACGAACGAGGTCGCGATGCGCGGATTCATTACGGTAGATCGCCAGA
>SCRC01000058.1 GCA_004297945.1 Candidimonas sp.
GGCGTAGTGAGTTCGCCCGACGCCCGCCTGGACGAGGCAGACCCGGGCAGTCGGGGCGCGACGCGCCACGACCGCTGGACGGACCGGACCGGTACCCACCCCTCGCCCTGCGGCGTGTTTTTATAGAGAGAATGACCCCACCCAAAACCGCTCAAAAAAATAGCCACCGAAATGCTTTCAGTTCCGTATGCACTTCCATCGAAAACGCTCTAGCAGGCACAGCGCAGACAGTATCTGTACAGCTAGCGAAGCCGACAAAGCGCACGATTGATTTAGAAATGGAATTACTGATCAAACGAGCCCAATCTGGCGGTCAGGTCATTTCGGATGGCTGTGCAGGAGCGCTGCCTGCTATTCTTGTCTTCATACATGCGCGCGTCGGCCAGGGCAATGGCTTCTTGCAAAGACCCCCCCTCCGATCGAAAGGCCAAGCCGATGGACATTCCAATGTTAGCGGCGCTGAGCGCCTGCTTCAGGCGCTCCACCATGGCATGCGCTTCGTTTGTGGTAATGCCTTGGACCATGATGGCGAATTCATCGCCGCCTATCCGAGCCACACAATCGTTGTTTCGCAAGGTCGACAGCAGTGTCTTGGCCGCCAATTTCAGCAACTCGTCACCGGCCAAATGACCATTACTGTCATTAATACGTTTTAGAAAATCCAGGTCGGCGAAACAAATCGCGATTTCGCCCTTACCACTGGCTGCCGCTACCAGACGCTCATTCCAGCCGGACCGATTAAGCAAGCCAGTCAACGCATCGACCTGCGCGTCCTGTCTGGTTTCCACAACCAGCTTTTGTGCAGCAAGCAGCTCAAGCTGCAGCCCGAGCGTCACCTTGATAATTTCCAGGCACAAGCCAATTTCGTCAGTATGCGCAACACCTGACTGGGCCTCCATTAACGGAGGCGCCGTACTGTTCAGACCCAGAACGCTGCCAATTTTTCGTCCGCTAGGCCAACGCAAATCGATCAGGCGAATAAAGCCAGGCAAAGAGCCCGTCTCCACCAGGGCGCCTAACCCAGTTCGCTCGATTTCGGTAAGGGCGCGGTAATCAAAACCATCGGTTTCCGAGGCAGCGGCCCATTGATAATTCAATAAATGGTCGAGTTTGCCGGGAGACACGCCCTCTAGCCCTCCCAGCCGAGCCACAACACGCATATTGGCGTCATCGAGTCGCCCGACAACCCAGCAATCCATCGGCAAAAACAGCTGTAGAAGATCCAGTTGCAGAGCAAGTAACGCCATTGCGCGCGTATCCGACCCTCGATCCAGGACGTCTGGTTGTTCTTGTTTTTGTATTAGAACCATTTATTATTTCAGACTTATCAATTACGCGTTTATGACGCAATATAGAGGCTTGGCGCTATTCGCACCAGGTCGAATAGCTACTACTTTCGTAGCATAACGCCAAATCGGATATATCACATCAGAATTTACAATAGCAGGGCAACCCCCGACTCCGGAGCAAGGCATCTCTGTTAACATACCGGTAGCTCATTAGCTGGCAGCATCCATCTTCAACTGCTGGCGACAGACAAACCAATAGGCGGCGCATGAAGCATGAACTCAGTTCCGCACGGATGTTTTCAGCTCAGGAAACCATGACCTCCGCTCAGTATAATTTGTAAATTCAGCTGCCACATATAACTATAATGATGCTCCTCATTTCACACGCGCAATTCAGGAGAATCGCGGCCAAAGCTTCGAGTGAAAAAAATGACAATCATCGGGCCAAGGCATGAAGCTGGCAGATCACCCGGCCTGCCGGCCCTTTCACGAAGCCGAAAATCTCACCCAGATAACGCCTTTCTACGAAGAAGGCCGCAACATTTTATGGATGATGCTGCACGCCCAGCCTCGCCCCTGCTTTAACCCCCTCCTCCTGCAAGATATCTCGCGCCTGGGACGAGCGGCCCGCAATTGCGGGTTGCCCATCGATTTCTGGATAACGGGCTCAACCGTTCCACAAGTCTTCAATATAGGCGGCGATCTACAGCTTTTTGCATCACATATCCGCGCCGGCGAAAGAGAGCTTTTGCTGGCTTATGCGCGAGCCTGCATCGACGCCGTCCACGAGGCCATGACCGGTTTCGGAACAGGCGCGATTTCCATCGCCATGGTAGAAGGAACGGCGCTAGGCGGAGGCTTCGAAGCCGCCTTGGCGCACCATTACGTGCTCGCTCAGAATGACGTGAAAATGGGGTTCCCCGAAATCGCCTTTAATCTTTTCCCCGGCATGGGGGCGTACTCGCTGGTTGCGCGTAAATCGCATATGCGGCTGGCCGAAGAGCTGATCAGCACCGGCGAATCGCATACCGCCGAGTGGTATTTCGACAAGGGCCTGGTCGACGGCTTGTTCGATAAGGACAATGCGTATGTTTCAGTACGCACCTTTATCGATGTCATCCGTCCCAAGCTCAACGGCATTCGCGCCATGCTCCGCGCCCGAGAGCGCGTGTTGCCCATCGACCGCGCCGAATTGATGGAAATTACCGAGGACTGGGCAGCCTCCGCCTTTTTGCTCGAAGAAAAGGATCTGGCCTACATGGAGCGGCTGGTCATCCTTCAAAACAGGCGTGCGAGCCAAACACAGAAGACCACGCTAACTTGAGAATCTATCCGCTTCAAGGCCCGCTCGGGCCAGCGAGCAAAGCCTGCTCGGTATCAGGCTGTCAGGCTACAAGCCTGAGTTTTTTGCCCTTATTATTGAGCCATTCCTCAAACTCTCTGGCTGGCATAGGCCGGCTATACAAATAGCCCTGCGCATCGTCGACGTCGATACCCTTGAGGAATTCAGCTTCGGCTTCCGTCTCCACGCCTTCGGCTATCACCCCGAATTTCAGCTCTTGCGCCACGGCAACCATCGACCGCACCAAGGCCTGCGAGGTGGTGTTCTCATTAATGGAACTGATGAAACTGCGATCCAGTTTAATGGAATCGAGCGGTAAACGCGCCAGTTGAGACAAGGACGAATAGCCGGTTCCGAAATCATCCAGATGTACTTGGGCCCCCAGATCGCGGAACTGGCGAATAACCGCATGAGCCAAGGCTTCGTCGTTGATCAGGCAGCTTTCGGTCAACTCGATATCGAGTTGACATCCGGCTTGGCCGGCCTGCCGCAACGCTTCGACAAAATCCTGAACAACCGTCGAACTGCTCAACTGCCGCGCCGACATGTTGATGGCAATGCGAAGGTCCAACCCGCGCGCCTTCCAGATCGCCGCCTGCTTGGCCGCGCTTCTCATCACCCATCGGCCCAAGGGCACAATGAGCCCGGAATCTTCGGCGTACGGAATGAAATCCAGAGGCTGTACCCGCCCGCGTTCGGGTGAATTCCATCGAATCAGGGCTTCTACACTGCGAACAACCCCCGTTTTCAGGCACAACTTTGGCTGATAATAAAGCTCCAGCTGGTCCTCGGCATTGAGTGCTTTACGCAAATTGATATCCAGCCAGACATACTCAGAGACCCGGTTATCCATCTCGGACGAAAACACCCGGTACGTGCGTTTACCGATATCTTTGGCCACGTACATGGCCGTGTCGGCGCAACGAATCAGGCGATCCAGCGTGTCGCCATGCTCTGGGCAAAGGGCAATGCCAATCGAGCAACTGGTATAGACTTCGATCAGCCCCAGGCTGATGGGTGCCGCCATACGATCAATAATGCGCTGAGCGACGCTTTCCATCAGTTCGAAGGAGGCGTTGGCAACCAATACCAGGAACTCGTCACCGCCCAGCCGGGCGACACTGTCGCCCTCACGCATGCACCCCTTGATGCTGAGCGCCACTGCCTGAATAAGGCTGTCGCCGACCAAATGCCCATAATGATCGTTGACCTTCTTGAAGTTGTCGAGGTCGAGGAAAAGAATGCCGAAACGATCCCCTTCCCGCAACGATTTTGTGATTTTTTCATAAATGGCGTGCCGGTTCGGCAAGCCTGTAAGGGTATCAACGGTTGCCAGCTCCAGCAACTTGGCCTGGGCCTTGCGCTCTTCAGTCACGTCCGTGCCCGAACAAACCAGGTAGCGCTCATCCGGGCCGCTGCCACTTTGCACAAACTTGTTGCGCCACAAAATCGTGCGCTGGCCGTTAAGCGTATTGATGTGACGCTCTACTTCGTACGAAGACGCGCTTTTAAAGAAATCGGCAATGTTGGCGCGCGACGCAACCTGCTCGTCGGAACGCATGAACGCATGCGCGTTCTTTCCGATCACGTCTTTTTCACGAAGCCCGGTCACCTCTTCGCACAGCCGGTTAAATCGCAAGATATTGCTGTTGTGGTCGATGATGACCACCAGCGAGTTGACTTCCGATATGACTTGCTCTGCAAATGCCAGGCCATGCGTAAGATCCTTGGCAACCGCCGGCGTATCCATGTAGTCCGACGCTGTTCCGGACCACGAGTTGGGACCATTTTTCTTGCCCACCAAACTGAGCCTCTGGGGTTCACCGAAAAGCTGGATATCGATCTCAGCGTGAGAAGTCACCCCCGTAAACGCCCTG
Source organism: Candidimonas sp. (assembly GCA_004297945.1). Classification (GTDB taxonomy): domain Bacteria; phylum Pseudomonadota; class Gammaproteobacteria; order Burkholderiales; family Burkholderiaceae_B; genus Paralcaligenes. Next base: position 4,509 of record SCRC01000058.1, read on the forward strand.
ATCTTCCCGGCCTGTTCTGGAATCAGCGCCACGGCCAAGTTCGGAATGCCCTGGACACCACACAACTGCAAAGCGTCGCTGTCAGCCGCAAGCTGCCAGAACGGGCTTCCAGTACCAAAATAGGTAAACAGTAGTGATTCGGGCGAATCGTCAAGCACAGTAACCACCAATCTATTTATAGCTATGAAGTGACAAGTATAGTTGGACTCGGCCTCATTCGCCAACTGCTTATTCTCACTATATCCACGCGCCGGACTGAGGTATAGTAGAAAATGCAGCGTTTATGTAAAAAAAACAGGCTTGGCCGCGATAATCACACGGATCGATTGCAACCATACAGGGAATCAGGAGAAGTCAATGTCCAAACACACTCAAGGAACGAAGGCGGGTGCCCGTCGCCAATTTCTGCAAATGGCGGGCGTCATGGGGGCCGGCGCCGCATTGGGCAGCGCATCGCTCAACGTTTTCGCCGCCGCCAGAGCGGCGCCCGACATCGTGAATCTTCCTTTTGCCAACGGCCTGCGCCAGATGGCGACCTTTCCACAAAAGCGTTCGCTCATATTGCTGACCAGCCGCCCGCCGCAACTGGAAACTCCATTCGCCGTCTACAACGACGGCATTTTTACGCCCAATGACGCCTTTTTCGTGCGCTATCACTGGAGCGGCATCCCGACTAATATCGATCCCAAAACCTACCGCGTCGCCATCAAGGGGCTCGTCGATACACCGCTTTCGCTCTCGCTCGAAGACATCAAACAAATGGGCGCCGTGAAGCTGGCCGCTGTGCATCAGTGTTCGGGCAACAGCCGCGGCTTCTCGAACCCGCGAGTACCCGGCGGTGAATTGGCCAATGGAGCCATGGGCAATGCGGTCTGGACCGGGGTACCATTGAAAAAAGTGCTTGAAAAAGCCGGCATCAAAGCCGGCGCAGTCCAAGTCACTTTTAATGGCCTGGATAATCCGCCCGTAGGCGACGGCCCCGATTTGATCAAAGCTCTGGATCTTAACCATGCGATGGATGGCGAAGTTATGCTGGCCTGGGCCATGAACGGCGCCGATCTTCCCATGCTCAACGGCTACCCGCTGCGCCTGGTGGTTCCTGGCTATTACGGCACCTATTGGGTAAAACACTTGTCCGACATCGAGGTCGTCGACAAACCTCTGGCCAATTTCTGGATGGCGACGGCCTATCGTGTACCCGATAATGAATGCGCCTGTGTTGCGCCGGGCGGGAAAATGGAAAAATCACGCCCTATAGGCCGTTTCTCCATCCGCTCGTTTATTACCAGTGTGCTGGACGGCGGTAAAATCCCGGCCGGCAAATCCACCTTGCTGCGCGGCATCGCTTTCGATGGCGGCTATGGCGTCACTGATGTGGACGTATCGGCCGATGGCGGCAAAACCTGGCATCGGGCCAAACTTGGCAAGGATTACGGGAAATATTCGTTCCGTGAATGGACCATGCCCTTCAAACCCGCCAAACATGGGGCTCTTGAACTGAAAGTGCGCGCCACCAACCGGATCGGACAAACACAGCCCATGACCGCCTTGTGGAACCCCTCGGGCTATATGCGCAATGTCGTTGAAACCACGCACGTCACTGCGGTATAAGGAGACCCTGATGAAAATGCAAATAACTTCTTTCATGGCAAATGGTTTGGCAGCGATGCTGGTCGGGCTTGTCGGCGCACCGGCGGCACAAGCACTCGAAATTACACTACCGCAAGAAACGGCTGCGCTAAAACCCAGCACCATGCCGGGCTACCAGCTGGCCTTGCGCAACTGCACTGCCTGCCATTCGGCTCAGTACATGCAAACCCAGCCTCCTTTGTCGCACGCCTGGTGGGAGGGCGAGGTCAAAAAGATGAAACACGTCTATGGCGCCCTGATCCCTGACGCCGATATGTCGGCCATCGCCGATTACATGTCAGCCACGTACGGATCGGGCAAAGGCGCCGACGAAGCCAACGCAAAAAGTGCCACAGCGGGCGCAAAGAAATAATATTCTTGAAAAGATACGTCACCCTGTAATGGCAGCCCTTGTGGCTGCCATTTTTTATAGGCCAACCTTAAAAGCGCGCGCCCAAAGGCAACGCCCCGGCAGGGAGAACCTGTCGGGGCGTTGAGAGATAAGAGCTTGACGATGACCTACTTTCACAGACGTACGTCCACTATCATCGGCGCAAA
>SCRC01000059.1 GCA_004297945.1 Candidimonas sp.
TCTGTCAAAACCTGCGAACAGTTCCTGCGTGAAGCTATTTGCGCTGAGAAGGGCCGTCAGTGGGGCGTGAGTTATGTCAAGCCTTGAGGGACTTTGATGTCATTTTCTTCCCGCCCCCCGGTGGTTCGCCAGCATATGCCACATCGAATGGCATCGCTTTTGGTTCCGCCAGCGGAGTTGGCGGTACATAGGGGAAGCGCGCACGTCCCTTCACTGCGACTGTGCCTTCTGCGTCGCCGCCGCCGCGCACGTAACGCTGCTTGTCACCCTTGCGTGCCTCATACGACCAGTTGTCGCGTTGACTGGCGTCCTTCGTGACTGCCCAGATCAGCTCGCGCCCCGCCTGGCTTTCGAGAATCTGTTGACTAATGGCTTCCGGATCCCAGTCGTTCAACAATGCGGTCCGCAGCCGACTCTCGATTTCGGCGCTTTCGGGTCGACCACTTAGGTTCTCGTGCTCCAGCGGGTCTTTTCTTAGATCGAACAACATTGATTCATGGCGATGCACGTAGATGTACTTGAAGTCGCCTTCGCGAATCATGCGGCATGGCGCACACACGCCCATGTCGCTGTACTCCGACACGATAAGGTCGCTTCCCTCGACTGTCCCGCCACACGCCAGGTCTGCTAGGTCGGAACCATCCAGTGGCGTGTCCACGTCCACTTTTCCATCGTTTGCCAGCGAGAGGATGGTCGGCATCAGATCCACCAAGGAGACATTCCTATCGACTCTGTGTCCCTTCCTAATTCCTGGCCCGCTGATGATCAACGGTACACGGGAGGCGCTCTCGAAGAACGTCTGCTTGTACCACATGCCGCGCTCTCCTAGCATCTCGCCGTGGTCGCTGGTAAAAATGATGATCGCATCGTGCAACAGCTTGGTTTGTCGTAGGACTTCCATCAACTCGCCCACTTTGTCGTCGACGTAGCTCACCATTCCGTAATAGGCATGGCGTGCGTTGCGCACGTGCTCGTGAGTAACCTCGATCCGGTCACGTCCATGAGAAAAATAAAGCCAGTAGCTATGAGTGTCGAGCGACTTTAAAGGAATGGCGCCGGTGCGCGGCATGTCAATATCGTCGTGACGATAGCGATCCCAATGGGCCTGCGAGGCGGTGTACGGCGAATGCGGATGAGAAAAAGAAACCGTCAGGAAAAAAGGCTGGTTGCTGCTACTACGGGCAAGGTCATAGATCTTTTGCTTGGCGAGGAACGCGGTTTCTTCATCGTAGTCGAGTTGCAAGCTGCGGACACACGGCCCCGCTTCAACCACTGCCCGCATGCTGATACCAGTCGGCGCATTGCGTGGTCCGGCCTTCCAGTTGGGTACCCAGGCGAAATCGGCGGGGTAGATGTCGGTATTGAGCCGTTCACCATAGCCGTGCAATTGATCCGGGCCGACGAAATGCATCTTCCCGCTTAAGGCCGTGTTGTAATCGAGCCGGCGAAGGTAATGCAGCAGCGTTGGCTGGTCTGCGGCGAATTCGCTGGCGTTGTCGAACGCTTTGATCGCGTGCGGCAACCTGCCCGAGAGCAGCGAATAGCGCGAGGGCGCGCAGATCGGAAAATTGCAGTAGGCACTTTCAAACGTAACACCGTTTTCGCTCAGCGACGCAATATTCGGTGCCTTGACGATCCGGTTGCCGTAGTTTTCAAGAGCGAATGCGGTCAATTGATCCGCCATCAAAAGAATTATGTTGGGTCGACGCATTGCCTGGCTCCTCGGTTTACTGAAGGGTGATGCCGATAGTCTTGATCAGCGGCCCATAGGTTCGGAGATCAGTCTGAAGTTGTTTCTGCAGCACTTCCGGCACCGATACCACTGGATCGGTGCCGCGTTGGTGCAAGACCTGTTGCACAGCCGGCGTGCGGACTGCCGCTAGTGCCTGCTGCAAGCGCGCGATCACGCCAACGGGTGTGCCTGCTGGCGCCATCAACCCATACCATGCGCTGGCCTGGTAGCCAGGCACGCCCGCTTCGGCAATCGTCGGAACGTTGGGCAGCACCGCTGCACGCGTTGTACTGCCGATGCCGAGCGCCCGCAGCCTTCCAGATTGAATCGCCCCTAACGAGGCAGGCACGTTGGTGAACATCATCGAAACAAATCCTCCCATCAGGTCCGTCACTGCGGGCGATGCGCCCTTGTAGGTAATGTCGCGGATTTTCACCCCGGTCATGGCCTTGAACTTTTCGGCAGCTAAGTGCGCCGGGCTGCCGTTTCCTGCTGACGCGTAGGTGAGTTCGTTCGGATGCATTTTCGCGTAACTGATCAGCTCGGCGATAGTCTTGGCAGGCACAGTCGGATTAACGACCAAGATGTTAGGGACATCGACCAGCAGCGATATGGGCACAAAGCTCTTTATTGGGTCATAAGGCATGTTGCGGAACAAGAACTTATTGACAACGTTGTTGCTGCTCGCCAGTAGTAGCGTGTAGCCATCTGGCTTGGCATGGGCAACATAAGCCGATCCAATGTTGGTGCCAGCTCCCGGGCGGTTTTCGATGACGACCGATTGCCCCAGCGGCCCGGCAATTTTCTGGCCGACAACGCGGGCTACGAAGTCGGCCACGCCACCGGGCGGCCACGGAACCACGATTGTCAGGGGTCGCTCCGGCCACGCCGACGCTGCGTACGAAGGCGAGCTTCCCGCAAAGGATACACACAACAAGGCAAGAGCAATTAGACGTGCGATCATTGATCGTCTCCTATAATTTTGTTTTATGACATGTTTACCGGTGATCGAAGGAGGTCTTTGAAACACCAAGTCCATCTTCGTTTGCCACTACTGGCATCTCAGGTGCTGCGCCGATTTGCACGGCAGATGCCAAATCGCCGCCTACAGTTCAGCGACACTGCATAAATGTTTGGGTTTGGCGAGAATCATGCCAGCCGCTTTTCCGCAGTCATAGAAATCAGGCTTTGATGTACCAGGCTATCGCAATCCTGATATTTTATTACCGACGGTAATTTATTCTAGTCAATATAATTACCGACTGCAAGTAATATAGGGAAATCCACTAGAATCTCAGAATCATGAACAAAGCCACCGCCTCAACTCAAGATATCCGACGCGACAATCGCCGCCGCGTACTGGAACTGCTGCGCGAGCACGAGCCCGTGGCGCGCAACGAAATCGCCCGTATTGCCGGCCTCACTGAACCAGCCATCTCACGTATCACCCGGGAACTGGTAGACGCACGCCTGATAGAAGAAATCGCGGGCAACGGTAGCGGCACGAAGCCCGGCAGACCCGTCGTTGCCTTGCGCCTCTGCAACCGTGGCGCCTATGTCGTCGGCATCAATATCAGCGCAGACAACCAATGGACATGCATCGCTGACATGCGCGGCGAGATACTCGCCAAACGCCCATTTGCGCTGTTGGACATTAGCGAGCCCGAGACTGTGATCAAGATTGGCGCAGAAGAAACGAAGCACCTGATCCAGGCCGTCGGCATCGATCGCTCGCGCTTGATGGGTGCCGGCATCATCGTGGCTGGCACCGTCGATCCCGCCAGCGGGGAGTTGCTCGAATCGCCAAATTTGAAATGGCCGAGGATGCCGCTTGCCCAAAAGTTGGAGGCAGCCCTGGATCTGCCGGTCAAGATCGAGAGCCGGCCAATGGCGTTGTTACGAACCGAGAAACGCATTGGTGCGGCGCGTGGCGTGGAGAATGCCGCCTTGGTGTTGCCGGCGCTGGGTATCGGTGGTGCCGTCATGATCGACGGTCGGCTGATGAGAGGACGGGCAAACCGGGCGGGTCAAATCGGCCATCTTCGCATGACTGGAAGCAATATTCGATGCACTTGTGGAAAAATTGGCTGTTTGGATACTGTTGCTTCGGGACATGCCATTCTCGAACAGCTCAATTTGGTTCCTCATGACAAACGCGCGCCCAGGCATCAAATCGCGCATGCCCGTTTGCTTGAACATGCGGTTGCGCTTGCGGCCTCGAAAGACGCATCGGCAATTGGCGTGCTTAGGTCCGCCGGCCGACAACTTGGTCTTGCTCTACGAGCGGTCGCTGCGGTCGCCGATCCGGAGGTCATTTTCCTGGCTGGAGATGTCGGCCACGCGGATAGCTATCTAGCGGGAGTGCGGGAAGTTTTTGCAACGGACTCGGATACTCCGATTATGCCGTCTACTGTCTCGAACGACATGGCTGCTATTTCACTGGCTCTGGAGGCGTTCGTGTACTCCCATGATTTAGATATCGCTCAACTTAGAAATGCGGCGATCTAGCATGACAGAGCGGTAGGTCAATGCTTTGAAAAGAGGTTCGACTGCGAATGCCCTATCTTATTCCTTGCGAGGTCAGCAACGGCTGGAGCGAGCCTTTGAGTGACCAATGGCGCATGCAGAGCCGGATTGCGCACGAATGGCATGATGAGTGTCACTGTGGTGATGTTTGAGAGACAATGCCCGCCGCGCCGACACTGATTAATCGTACCCAATCAGTGTCGGACTGGCCGTCTGGCACGGCAGCGGGCATGGCTAAGCTTGCTCTTCGGTGTCAACCGGATAGGCGTGATATAGTCTGTCGTAGCCCACTGCCAGCCCCACTATGCGATTCCGTATATTAGCCTCTCTTGGGTCGCTGGCCAAGTCACCCGATGAACGCTCGCATCCTAAAACTCATCAGTCAGCTCAGAGAGACCTTCTGGCTCGTTCCCGGCGCCATGGTGCTTGCAGGCATCCTGCTGGCGATCGTGTTGCTGAGCGTGGATCGCAGTGGCCACTTGCCCGTGTGGTTGACCAACGGTAACTGGCTCTACAAAGGCGGTGGGACAGGCGCGCGCACTATGCTCGGTGCCATCGCCTCGTCGACGATCGGCGTCGCAGGCACTGTGTTCTCCATCACCATTGCCGCGCTGTCGCTCGCGGCCGGACAAATGGGCCCACGCTTGCTTCGAAGTTTCACGAGCGATCGTGGTGTGCAAGTCACATTGGGAGCCTTCCTGGGAACCTTTTCCTACGCACTGATGGTGCTTCGCAGCGTCAGGACTCAGGCGGAGGGCGCGTTCACCCCACAGTTGTCCCTGAGCTTCGGCATCCTGCTGGCCTTTGCGTGTGTCGCAACGCTCGTGTACTTCGTTGGCCATATGGCCAATCGCATCAACGTCGACACGGTGATCGAACTCGTTAGTGAAGACATTCGCGTGGCCATGAAGTACACGGTTGCTGACAAAGCACAAGCCGAGTCGCCGCCCTCAGCATTCTGGTCGAACGCCGTTACTATCGTCGATAAACGGCGCGGCTACCTGCAACAACTCGACGAAGATTGGCTGGCAGACTGGGCGGTAAAGCGCGGAACTGCCATAAGGCTTCTCGTACGTCGGGGCGACTATGTATTTCCAGGCGCGCCGATCGCCTTGATGTCTATCCAGGTTCCTGAAGCCGAAGAGGCGATTCTCAACGCAACCGCTTTGGGATCGACGCGCGGCAGTGCCGGCGATGCCGAATACGCCGTGCGACAATTGGTAGAGGTGGCGGTTCGGGCACTATCGCCGGGAATCAACGATCCGCAAACTGCCATGAGCGTGCTCAACCGGCTTGGTGCGACACTCTGCGACCTGGCCGGAGCCCACCTGCCCAGCGGGCTGACGATGCGTGACGATGCCGTTGCACTCGTGGTGCCCAGTCTGACGTATGGCAGCCTGGCCGGCGTGATGTTTCACATGATCCGGCAGAACGCGGCGGGTAGCACGGCCGTGATGATCCGGGTACTGGATGTACTCACCAGAGTGATTGCGTGCGAGAACGACGAAGCACGCCGCAAAGTTCTGCTGCACCATGCTGATTTGGTCTGGGCAGACGCGCAGCGCGACATCGGCAACGCAGCCGATTTGGCCGACGTCGGCCGTCACCATGCCATGCTGCGGCGCACTCTCGCACATGGCGCGCTCGGTGCAATCGGTGCGCGCGGTCTGTAGTTCCCCAACGGAAAACATCGTGCTCGATATCGCAGCCATCTGTCTCGTCGTGACCGCCGTGCTCGCCTATCGTTTTCGGTTTTGTGCTGGGCTACGTTACGTTTCGATTGCTGCGCAGCATCGACCAGTACCAGGTAGCGATTCTGCTCACGCTCGCCATGTCAGACCATACGCGCCGCTACATCGACATGTTCTGGGAACTGATTGACGAAATTCTGAACGCCGTGTTGTTCGTGCTCATTGGGCTTGAGGTGTTCGTGATCGCGTTCACGACGCAGATCCTGATTGCGGGTGTGTTGGCCATCGTCGTTACCTTGGCCGCACGCTGGCTCACGGTGGGTCTTCCGGTGCGCGTCGCCGGTGCCTTGTTCAGGCTGCCGAAAGGGTCGTCCCGCGTGCTGGCGTGGTGTGGTTTGCGCGGCGGCATCTCGGTTGCCCTCGCGCTTTCGTTGCCAATGGATGCGGGGCGTGAGATCGTTCTTGCGCTGACCTATTGCGTCGTGGCGTTCTCGATCCTCGTTCAGGGGCTGACCGTCGGACGAGTCGTAAAAAGGCGCTGTGGGTGCGGTGCATTGAATGCCGCCAAGTAAATAACCATGCTGGCTGGCGCTATTCGATTTTGAAGCCGGTATCGGGCTTCAGGATCACTTATAAATCCAGCTTTGCACCGCGCACCCTAAGCCAGTCCTTCCGATCACGATAATCAGGCAGTACTTTATCCACCTCATTCCAGAACGCATCCGAATGGTCACGGTGGTGCAGGTGACACAGTTCGTGAACGATGATGTAGTCGATAACGGTCAGCGGAGCCATCAGACATTTCCAGTGGAAATGCAGATCACCGCTTTTCAGGCAGGATGCCCAGCGGTAACCCAGCTCCTTGATCTGAACTTCACCCGCCGAGACACCCACCCTGGCGGCAAAGTGCGCCACCCGCTTTTTGATTCTGGGCAACCCCTTTTTCTTGTAGAACGCCTCAAATGCCAGATGGGCGGATTCGTTGCTGCCGTTTTCAACGACGGAGCGCAGCAGGCAAAAACGGCCATCTTTAAGCTTCAACGGCTCGTCCTGCTCCGCAACCAACTCCAGGCGGTAGCTGCTGCCCAGATACAGGAAGGATTCGCCGCTGACCCATTCGCGGGTGACGCGGGTGGCATTTCCAAGAGTCGCCGCAGCATCCGATGACGCTGATGTTGCGCTTGAACACAGTGAAGGCCTGACGGGCTTGATCTCGCCGGTGCCGATACCCGTAATCTGGCCGGGGAAGAACCCATAACATGGATCCGCCATCCGGCCTTTTCGAATGACGTTGTCGCCAAAAATCACGCTGCCCTTGGCGCCACGCAGCTACCCGTTTCGGCCGTATAGCCCTTCAGAAACTCGGTGAACTGCTGCAATACCTTCGAGGAGTTACTCGCCTCCCAAATGGCGAAAGTTGGAATGACCTCGGTGACATCCGCTATAGGCTTCACAACAACACCAGCACGGAACTCATTTCGGGCGCAACCCGCGTATAAGCTTACCCCTATACCTGCTGCGACCATCCCGAATATCCCGGAGGTGTTTGACGCCTCCTGCACGATATTTGGGTAGAAGCCTGCTTCGTAGCACACATTGAACAATAGTTTGCGAAAGGTGCCGAACGATCCTTCTGTTCCCAGAATGAATGGCTCCGAGGCAAGGTCGGCAAGACGCAGCTGCGCACGTGATGCCAGCGGATGCGTGTCGGGCAGCAGCGCGACGAAATCGTTGGTTTCGAGTAGAGCGTTGCGGATTCTGCTGTTCTGAACTTTTCCGATAGCAAAGCCAATATCAATCGAGCCATCGAGGACAGCCGAACGCAACTGTGCGCTGGGCGCATATTCCAGGTCAGTAACGACGTCAGGAAAATGTTTCCAGTATCCGCGCAGCAGTGCGGGCAGGCCGCCGCTGATGGCAAAACTCATGTATCCAATACGCAATCGGCCGTGGCGGCCCTCGGCGGCAGCGTTGGCTACCCGGTCGGCGCGTTCGAGATGGCTTAAGGCATGCCGGCATTCTTCGGCGAAGGCCGCGCCAGCGTCGGTAAGCTGCACCTGGCGTGTAGAGCGTTCCAGCAAGGGGGTGCCAACCGCGCTTTCAAGGGCGAGAATGCTGCGGCTTAGTGCGGATTGGCTGATGAAGAGATGATCGGCAGCCTGCCGAAAATGCAGTTCAGTCGCCACTGCCAGGAAGGCGCGCACCTGCCGCAAATTGAACTTGAGGGGTGGCGTGGTGTCGGAGCCAACTTTGTTCACGGTACGTTGCGTAAAAAGCATCAATAACGAAGAGGTTAGCATCAAACGACGCCAGCGTCTCTTTATACTTTCACCAAATAGCGGTCGGCGATGCCACCCGTTGGCATCATTAATTATGTATCTATTTTTTTGGGAATACAGACGATATGTCCGATGAACTTGAGCAGGCTTTGGAGGCGGCGTTCGCCGAAGCCACGCGTCGTTATCAGAAACGCGGCTTTCAGCGCCGGGTGGGTTTCGGCAACCGGCCGGCATTGATCAGTGTTGATTTGGCTAACGCGTGGACTCAGCCTGGCAACGCGTTTGCATGCGAACACATGGATGACCGCATCATACCGGCGATGCAGGCCTTGCTGAAAGGGTTTCGCAAGTACCACCTGCCGGTCGTGCATGTGACTACTTGCTATGAAATCACAGACAGGGACAACCCAAACACCGATATGGGTCTATGGCACAACAAGATTCCGATCGAAACGGTCAATCAAGGTAATCCTGATATTTGGGCGATTGACTCTCGCATCGCGCCAATTGAAGGGGAGCTCACGCTTATCAAGAAACGCGCCAGCGCGTTTCACGGGACCTATCTGGCAGGCTATTTGCGCTCCGCGGGCGTTGATACGATTCTGGTCACGGGTGTTACCGCGTCGGCTTGTGTGCGCGAAACCATCTGCGATGGTCTGGCCGATGGCTTTCGCACTATTGCGGTAAAGGAAGCAATAGGCGACCGGGTTCCCGGTGCTGTGCTATGGAATTTGTTTGACATCGACGCCAAGTTTGGGGATGTAGAAACGGTTGAAACCTGCCTTGCGTATCTTGATCGCGTAGGGCGAGCGCAGCAAACCAAGCAGGCGTCGGCCGCGTAGCCGTGGCCGACGGCAGTGAATACCCCAATGGTTAGACAGATGTTTTGCTGTTTATGATGAGGCATGGCAAAGCCAGTGGTTAGCTGTACCAGAAGGGCCCTGACTCACATTGGGGTTTCTTGAACTGTATTGAATTGAACTGAATTGAACTGAATTGCTAGGACGTGCCGCATACACATTAAATAAACACAGTTAAGGAGGAGTACCATGAGACGCACATTACCGCTGATTTTTGCGGCACTCGGGCTAATAACAACAGGCATTGCCGCCGCAGCCGACAGTTCTTCTGTACCGGGAGTTACGAAAGATACCATCGTCATAGGTGTTCCCGCGCCCTTCAGTGGGCCTGTATCCAATTTTGGCGCGGCCGGATACGGCATACAGGCTTACTACAATTACATTAATGCACAGGGCGGCATCCACGGTCGCAAAATAAAGGTTGTTTTTGGTGATACGGCGTGTGATCCGGCGCGCGGCGTTGCCGTGACCAAACGGCTGATTTATCAGGACAACGTTTTCCTCATCAATGGCGTGGCGTGCAGCGCAGTTGGCTTGGCACTGCGTCCCGTGATTGCCGCCACCGATATTCCCTTTGTGACTGGCACCGCCTCGAATCAGAATATTTCGGCGCCAGTGGTTCACAATATCTTTCAGGCGGTTCAAACTGCCGACGATTTTGGCGCGGAAATGGGCAAATTCGCGCTCAGTAAGCCTGGCGCCAAGCGTATCGCTATTATCGAGCATTCCAATGAATGGGCCAAGGGTTACTCGGATACTGTCGTTAGGGTACTGAAAGAGCATGGGCTCAAACCCATAGCCGACATTCGCATGGAACGCGGGGCCACAGACGCCACAGCACAGGTTCTGCGCCTTAAGGAACTCAAACCGGATTTCATCGTTTCCGTTCTATACGGGCCGGAATCGGCGATATTCATCAAGGCCGCGAATAAGTTCGGGCTGAACGTGCCCATAATCGGCGCGTTGGGGGCGGATTACCTGGAAACCCAGCAGCGTGTGGGTGGCCCGGCCGAAATGAAGAATTTCTACATGGTGCATCAATACCGTGGCCTGCTCAACACCCCCGATCTCGCCAAGTTCCAGGGCATTATCGCGAAATATATACAAAAAGGTCAGAAGATCACCGACTTCACTTTCTATGGCCCGGGTAGCGCTGTGGCGGTGGCACACGTTTTGCAGGAAATTGGCCCCAACCCCACGCGTGCGAAATTCAATAACGCAATGGAAAAGCTCAAAGATTTCAACACCGGCATTCTTGCTGGCAAGATGAGCTTCAGTCCGCAAGACCACCAGGGTGTACACACTGTGTATGTTGTCGGCTACGACAAGACGGGCCAGCGTGCAGTGTTCGAATCGTGGGATAAGAAGGCAGACCTGGATTGACAATGGGTTGATGCGCAGGCTTTGCCGTTGCTGGCGGAGCCGCGCAGAGTTAGCGGTCAGTTACGTGTCGGGAATCGTTTTTTATGCTTGCGCAGCTTATCGTTAGTGGTATTGCCCATGGTGCGCTGTATGCCCTGGTGGCGCTCGGAATGACCGTTATCTTCAAGGCAACAACCGTGGTGAACTTCGGTCATGGGGATCTGGTCATGGCCGGCGCGTATGCCACGTATGTTTTCTCCATTTCGTTTGGTATTCCGATGCCGCTGGCGATTCTGCTAGGCGTCGCTTTGCTTGCCGTATTGGGGTACGTGATTCAACGCGGGTTCATTCAGCCTATATTGTCGGGGCCGCATTTGTCGATTGCGATGATGGCGATCGCGGTGGGCTATGCGCTGCGTGGGATGGCGCGCCTGTTCTCGGGCACACAGATACTAACGTATCCCGCCATCTATCCGAACGACGTGTACACGGTTCAGGGTGTGGTGCTCTCCAGTGGCGACATTGTCGTCACCATTGTGGTTGCGCTGCTGCTGGTTGTCCTGGCCGTGGCCTTTTTCGCTACGCCTTTGGGCAAGCTTGCACAGGCCGTATTTCAGTCGGCCCGTGGCGCGGCGTTAATTGGCATTAATGTGAACCGCTTTTACGCGATCATGTGGGGCTTGGGCGGGGCATTGGCAGCCATTGGCGGGATTCTGCTGGCGCCCAACACACTTCTGTACCCCGATATGTCGGCGTGGGTGCTCATACGCGGCTTTGCGGCTATGGCGTTGGGCGGGTTCGGGTCGTTGTTCGGTGCGGTCGTGGGTGGATTGCTCCTGGGGGTTTTCGAGCTACTGCTTGGGACTTATGTTTCCACGAATTTCATTGAAATTACCGCCTATCTGGTCATTATCGTTGTGCTTCTGGTAAGGCCGACTGGGTTATTTGGACAAAGGGAGATGGTGCGTGTCTAATGACACCGGTTCGCTTGAAAAGCCCTGGGTAGCAGCCAATGCTGCCGCGTCGGTGCGTCGCAAAAAGCGTGTGAGGCGGCTGGTGTTGTACCTCTTGCCACTGATCGCCTTGTTGATTGCCAGTTTGGTCAACCCGTATATCCAGTATGTACTGAATCTGGTACTGATCTATGTTTTGATCACCGTTGGCTTCAACGTGATCCTTGGAAATACCGGGCAGCTGGCATTTGCAAGCGTGGTGTTCTTTGGGGTTGGGGCATACACCACCTCGATTCTGGTTTATCACTTGGGATGGCCCTTTTGGGTAACCATTATTCCCGCAGGCCTGGTGAGTTGCTTGTTTGCCGTGGCGATGAGTGCCCCGGCGCTACGCGGGGTGCGGTCGTTCTATCTGGCCATGCTTACGCTGGCCTTTGTGGAACTTATGCGCTGGGTCTATGTAAATGCTGAATCGCTTACCTTGGGGTCGGGCGGGATAAGCCTTTCGGCCCCGACGCTCTTGGGCTTCACCCTCAATACCGAATTAAAGAAATTCATATTTTTTCTGATTGTGGTGGTGATATTAGTAAAGGCCACGTCCAATTTATTGCGTTCACGCTATGGGCGGGCTTTTATGGCTGTGCGCGACAATGAACTTGCGGCAGCGGCGGTAGGCATACCAACGGCGCAATACGTGGTTTTAGGGTTTGGCTGGGGTGGCTTTGTGATTGGCATTGCCGGTTCGCTCTACGCTGGTCACGTTCAACTGGTATCGCCTGAGGCGTTTGGCGTTAGCGAACTGATCCTGCATTTTGCCATGGTGATCGTGGGCGGCATTGGCAGCCTGGCCGGCTCAGTGCTGGGGGCTGTAGTGCTCTCGGCCATTCCTGAGCTGGCGCAGCAATGGCCCGGGACGGCCGAATTATTTATGGGTGGGGCAATTATTATCGTCTTGCTATTTGTACCCAAGGGGCTCATCAGCCTGGTGTACCGGTTTGTGCCGATGCTGCGTGATCAGTATCACGGTGGGGACTGACAATGACCGATTTTCTCCATCTATCTGATGTCCATGTGCAGTTTGGCGGGCTGGCGGCGCTTTCAGGTGTCAATTTTTCAATGAAGCAAGGTGAGGTCGTTGCCGTTATTGGTCCCAACGGCGCGGGCAAGACATCGTTATTTAACGCAATTACAGGCTATGTAGGCATTGCTTCCGGTGAAATCAGTTTTTGTGGGGAACGTATCAATGGGCTGCCGGCGCATGTCATCGCGAAAAAAGGTATTCGACGAACCTTTCAGAATGGTGGACTTTTTGGGAGCCTCTCGGTTTTAGAAAATGTGCTTACCGGCTTGCACACCAAGACGCCCTCCACCCTGCTTGGTTCGTTATTGGGCAGATCAAAATCCGGAGCTCACGAGCACGACGCCGTAGTGAAAGCCCGACAGTTGCTCGAAACTATGGCTATCGGACACATAGCAGACGACCCTGCAGGCGGGTTATCGGGTGGGCAACAAAGAATGGTGGAAATTCTGCGCTCCATCGCGTCCGACCCGCCGCTGCTATTACTTGATGAACCGGCAGTGGGGCTTGCGCCTCCGGTGCGCATCCAGCTCAAGGAAACAATACACAAGCTGGCACGTGAGCATGGCCTGGGCATTCTTCTTATTGAGCATGCGATGGAGATGGTGATGGGCGTGTCCGACCGGATTGTCGTTCTCAATTATGGCAAGAAAATTGCCGATGGCACGCCGGAAGATATCCGCCAGAATCGTGAAGTGTTGGAGGCATACCTCGGCCATGCCTAAATTGCTCTTGAGTGTTCACAATGTAAAGTCGGGCTACCGCAACCATCCAATATTGCTTGGCGTTGATTTCGATGTTTCTTTGGGGGAGCTCGTGGTACTGCTCGGCGCTAACGGAAGCGGGAAATCAACCTGCTTAAATACCATAAGCGGCTTCGTGTCGCTGAGTGCAGGGTCGATCATGCTCGATGGTTCCGAAATCGGGCATCTCGCGCCGCATGTTGTGTTTCGCACCGGCGTGGTGCAGGTATCGCAGAAGCGAGATTTGTTTCCTGATCTGACGGTTGAAGACAACCTGAGGTTGGGTGGCAGAAATCGCGGACGTGAGTTCATTGAAGACAGCGTCGCACAAGTCTACAACTACTTTCCGCGTCTTGCCGAGCGCAAGCGCCAACGTACGCGCATGCTCTCCGGGGGTGAGCAGCAGATGGTGGCTATCGGGCGTGCTCTGGTAAGTCGACCGAAGTTGCTGCTGCTTGATGAACCTTCTGGGGGGCTTTCTCCTCAGTTTGTGAATGAAATTGCGGCTATTTTCAGGCGCCTGAAGGTTGATGGGGTGACGATGCTGATGGTGGAGCAGGATATTAATCTTGCGCTTGCCGTGGCCGACCGTTTCATTATTCTGCGCAGTGGCACGATTCACGAGGATACGAGCATCAAAGGCAGCACAGATACGAAGGAAGAGATTGTTCGGAAGATCTATCTCTGAGCAGAAATGAGTGGCACGAGGGAATTACGCGAGTCGGCCATCTCAGCGTAGCAGGCTGTCAACCAGGGCACGTGTGTCCATTGCTTCGAACTTGCGTAGCAGCCGGCTTTTGTGCAATTCCACCGTACGGTGGCTGATGCTCAGTGCGCGTCCAATTTCCTTGGCCGTCAGGTTCTGAATGAGCAGCGTGGCAATGTCTCTCTCGCGCGGCGTCAGTGAGCGACGCGGGGGTGGGTACTTTGGCTGAATCGCCGCCGCGTCGTCTGCTGCCGTATTTCTTGCTTTGACCTCAGTAAACACCCAAAGCGCCTCTTGATACGGGGCCTTGCGATGGGCGGTGAAGCCTCGGATCGTCACCCAGAAGAGTTCATCGTTTGTTTTTCGCATGATACGGCAGTCGGAGTAGCTGCCCTTTTGGGCTAGTACAGACATTACCGAGTCGCCCGCGCGTTCGAAATCTCCTTGCGTGGGGTACAGGATGCGAGCCGACTGGTTGACCGTATTTGCCCGGGTGGTGTTGAACATTGCCGCAAACGCGTGGCTGCAGTCCTTGATGATGCGATCCTGAGTTACCATCTGCGCAATCGGCATAGTGACGAATATGGATTCGTAATCCACATGGTTCCTATGCCCTACAGCCTGTTTGCTCATTTTGAATGGGCTACGAATGGGCTTTGCTGCTCTTTATGAAGTTGATAGCTTCATCTGCGGTGATGATATCGGCATAGCGTCGACCCACATCGCGCAGATTATCCTGGTGGGGGCCTTCTTCAATGTCGCCGACGCAGTCTTCGGGCACAATCGTGCGAAACCCCCACTGGAAGCTGTCGATGGTAGAAGCGCGTATGCAGCCGCTGGTATTGCAGCCGGTAATGATGATGGTTTCCACCCCTTCTTTGATGAAGTAAGGCACTACAGGCGTCTGGAAAAATATGGACGGCCCGGTCTTGCGCACCAAAAGGTCGTAGCTGTCGTCAAAGATTTTCGGATCAAGTGCGGAACTGGGGTGATCGATCCTGAATTGTTCAAGCACTGCAGAAATTTTCCAGTGCGGCGCGTCGCGTTCGGATTTGTACGCCGTGAAGCAGCACGCCGTGGGTACGCGGTGTTCGCGTGCCACTTTCAGCAGGCGCGAGGTGTTCTCGAGGGCACGCATAACGAGCGGTGCCCCTCCCAACGGATATTGCTCCTGAGTGAAGGCTAGCTGGAAGTCAACGACAACAATGCCCACCTTGCCTTTCATGCCAACGCTGACGTCTCCGTAAGTACGCCGTTTGTAATCGTCCATGATTGCGTCTCCCTTAAAAGAACCGTGATCGAGCGCACACTGGAATATGGGTGGCGTTCTAAAAGCCAGCTTAGTGTGACTCTATACGTATATCAATAAGTAGTGAACACGTAAGTATTTTCCCTAGCGTAACGGGACGAGACCGTTCTTGATCCATTCGCCATTTTTCATGATGGCTGTCAGCCGCGACCCCTGGTCCAGCAAGGCGTTGATGTCCTCCATGGGGTTCCCGTCGACGAACAGCAAATCGGCGAATGCGCCGGCTTTGACCACGCCCAGCGTATCGGGCTGGTTTAGGACCCTTGCTGCCACTGTCGTGGCGGCACGTACGGCTTCGAGGTTGCCCAGCACGTCGGATCGGATCTTCAGCTCATTGGCCTGCTGGTCGTGGCATTGGCCCAGCAGATCAGAGCCGAATGCCATGGGTAGGCCGGCCTCTTGGGCAATGGCCAGCGCGCGCTTGCCCGCCGAGCGCACGCCGTCGATCTTGGGCATCAGTTCCTGCGGAAAGCCGAAACGTGGCCCGTCGTTGGCCAGGGCCTCGTACGTAACGGCGGTGGGCACCAGAAACGCGCCGTGTTCTACCATAATCCGAGCCGTTTCCGCGTCCAGCAGGTTGCCGTGTTCGATGGTGCGCACCCCGCAGCGCACGGCGCGCTGGATGGCGCGAGGCGTATACGCATGCGCCATCACATAAGTGCCCGCCGCATCGGCCTCGGCAACGATGGCGCGTATTTCATCTTCGGAGTAGCCCAGATAGTGTATGGGGTCGTTGGGCGAAGCTACGCCGCCCGAGGCCATGATCTTGATCTGTGTGGCACCTTTCTGGATCTCCTCCCGGACGGCCAGGCGCACGGCATCCACGCCGTCGACGACCCGAGCAATATTGCCAAGACGATTGGAGCAGGCGCAAGGCTCGATGATATCGCTGCGCGCACGCATATCACCATGCCCGCCAGTCTGCGACAGGGCGCGCCCCGACGGGAAAATGCGTGGCCCCGCCACCAGCCCGGTATCAGTGGCCTGGGACAGTGTCCAATCGGCGCCGCCCGCATCGCGCACAGTTGTGAACCCCCGGCTGAGCATGCCTCGCAGGATGGGGATGGCACGAAAGCATGCCAGCATATTGGGCATGGATGCGTTGCGGGCTAAATTCATGTCGGAAGCCATCACGTGCACGTGGCAGTCGATCATGCCGGGCATAACGGTTAGGCCTGCGACATCGATAGCCTCTTTCAGCAAGCTGGGGGCCACGGCGGCCTGATCCTGGACCGATTCGATGTGCCGGCCCACCACGACAACAACCTTGCCAGACGCTACCTTGCCATTGTCGGCATTCAGGATCGCGCAGTTCTTGAAAACAATGCGTTGTGAAGTATCCATCTGGAATATCGCCTATATTAGAACGTGCTATTGGGTCGAGCGAACCGATATCTTGTGTGTCGGCCCATGATATCAAACGCCTTCGGTTCCGGCGAGCCATAATTTTTGATTGGCCCATGTCTTTTACGCATGATGGGGCGTTCGCCTACTTGATCGTAGATTATGAATGCGAAGTCGCGTGGATCGGCGGCTTGGCCTGTAGCAGGCAGGTTTAAATACGCAAACCATCATAGACAAAGGGATAATATGGCTACAGCAGAACAGAGACTATCGCAAACATTCAAACAGTTTTTCGATTCTGAAAAAGCAGGCGGAATTTTATTGATCGTTTGCACCGTTATCTCGCTGCTCCTGGCAAATTCGCCACTGGGAGATGTCTACCTCCACATATGGCGTGTGCATGTGGGCGGACTGAGCATCGAGCACTGGGTAAATGATGCGTTGATGGCCATCTTTTTCCTACTGATCGGCCTGGAACTCAAACGTGAGTTGTACAACGGCGAGTTATCGGATTTTAAGAATGCACTTCTTCCCATTGTTGCAGCAGTCGGCGGACTCTGCGTCCCGGCGCTCATCCATTTCGGCCTGAATGGAGGAACGCCGACGCAAGCCGGCATTGGCATTCCAATGGCGACGGATATTGCATTTGCATTAGGCGTTCTTGCGCTTCTCGGGAGCCGGGTCCCGGCTTCCCTTAAGGTATTTCTCGCTGCTCTTGCCGTCATGGACGATCTAGGCGCCATTGTTGTCATCGCGGTTTTCTATACCGCAGAGATGTCCTTCACTTATTTGCTGGCTGCTGCGGCCGTGTTCGCCCTCCTGGCCTGCATGAACCGCTACCTGCGCGTTATGTCTGTCCCCCTCTACCTGTTGGGCGGCGCAGTGATGTGGGTATTGATGCTGAAGTCCGGAGTTCACGCAACGATCGCTGGTGTGCTCCTGGCATTCGCAATTCCTTTCTCTGCCAAGCAAGATGATGAAAAATCACCGTCGCATCGGCTGGAGCATTTTCTGCACAAGCCCGTAGCCTTCATCATCCTGCCTATATTCGCCCTTGCAAATACCGGGATCGTCATTAGTTCTGGCTGGACGCAGGAGCTTGTCTCGACGAACAGCCTTGGCATTATGGCCGGCCTAGTCATAGGTAAACCGGTCGGAATAATGCTGATGTGTTTTCTCGCCGTTGCCGTCGGAGCCTGCAAGCTACCGCTCGATCTACACTGGCGCCACGTATTTGGAGCCGGTTTACTCGGCGGCATCGGCTTTACCATGTCAATTTTCATCACCAATCTCGCCTTCATAGACGACGCGGAAGTCATTAATGCATCAAAGATGGCAATCCTTTTGGCATCTTTGATTGCAGGTGTTATTGGCTTCGTCTGGCTGAAGATCTTTGGAAACCGGGATCATTAGTCCAGAAACGACCAGCTAACGATTCCTCGTACGGCCAAATACCATGGAGCCAACGCGCCAGCGACAGGCGCATTGAGGGGTGGGCATGTATGATTCCTAGAATTGAGTGTCTTAACCGACTGACTAAAGGAGACGGCAATGAGAGATCAGGAGTGGGGCTATGAATTCGATATGAAAGAACTCGAATCGGGGCAATTTCAGGCATCCTATTGGCTGATTAGCCCGGCCGGCGAGTTGACCGAGCCAATAGCGATGCCGGTAAGAGAGTCGCGGGAGGATTCGCTAGATGAGGCCCAGGCGGCCGGAAAGGCAGCAGCGGCTAGCAGGAGTCAACAATCTACTGATGCGCCGGACGTGAAAACATAAAACAGCCAGTAAACAAGAAAAAGCCCGCAGATCGTTTAGATATGCGGGCCTGTGCCGTTAAGCTGAAGTTCCTCGCGCAAAAGAGCGATTTTTCCCTCTCTCCAGCTCTTCCAGGTGCGACTCCAGCGCGGCAAGAATGGGGCAGTCGCCCAGCGGACGGTCTTCGTCCGTGCAGACCTCAATCAATTCGCCCAGGGCCTGAGACATGGCCGTCATGGTCTT